>DHXL01000307.1:0-357 GCA_002415335.1 Oxalobacteraceae bacterium UBA5157 | reverse complement strand
CCGTTCGGCGAAGAAGCGCGCATGTGGATCGAACGCTATCTGAAACAGGCGCGGCCGCTGATCCTGGGCGGGCAGATCGACGACGCGTTATTCGTGACGGCGCGCGGCGGCGCAATGACGCGCCAGATGTTTTGGACGCTGGTCAAGAAACATGCGCGCCGTGCCGACATCAATGCGCCGCTGTCGCCGCATACGCTGCGCCATGCGTTTGCCACCCACCTGCTGAATCACGGCGCGGATTTGCGGGTCGTGCAATTATTGCTCGGACATGCCGATATTTCGACCACGCAGATTTACACCCACGTCGCGCGCGAGCGCCTGAAGCAACTCCATGCGCAGCATCATCCACGAGGCTGA
>DHXL01000162.1:5284-5632 GCA_002415335.1 Oxalobacteraceae bacterium UBA5157 | reverse complement strand
TAGGCCTTGGCGCCGGCCACCGCCATCGCGCCGGAAGGCTCGAGAATGCTGCGCGTATCCTGGAACACATCCTTGATCGCGGCGCACACCGCGTCCGTGTCGACCACGATGATCTCGTCGACATACAGCTTGGTCATGCGGAACGTTTCCTCGCCGACCAGCCTGACCGCAGTGCCGTCACAGAACAGGCCGACGTCGGTCAGCGTCACGCGCCGCCCGGCCTTGAGACTGCGCACCATCGCGTCGGAATCGGTGGTTTGGACACCGATCACCTTGATCTCCGGCCGCACCGCCTTGATATAGGCGGCTACGCCGGAAATCAAGCCACCGCCGCCGATCGCCGCGAAA
>DHXL01000162.1:3540-5111 GCA_002415335.1 Oxalobacteraceae bacterium UBA5157 | reverse complement strand
AGCTCGAGCCCGATCGTGCCCTGGCCGGCGATCACATCCGGATCGTCGAACGGATGCACGAACGTCAGCTTGTGCTTTTTTTCCAGCGTCAGTGCATGGTTATAGGCGTCGGTGTAGGACTCGCCAAACAGCACGACCTCGCCGCCACGCGCCTTGACCGCTTCGATCTTGACTGGCGGTGTCGTGGTCGGCATCACGATCACTGCGCGGCAACCGAGCTTGCCGGCCGACAGCGCGACCCCCTGCGCGTGATTGCCGGCCGATGCGCAGATCACGCCGTGTTTAAGTTGCGCCGGCGTCAGGTGTGCCATCTTGTTGTACGCGCCGCGCAACTTGAAGCTGAACACGCTTTGCATGTCTTCGCGCTTGAAATAAATTTGGTTTTCCATGCGCTCGGAGAGGATAGGCGCAAGCTCAAGCGGCGATTCGATGGCGACGTCGTAGACGCGGGCGGTCAGGATTTTCTTCAGGTAGTCGGTGGTCATGGATTTGGTTGTCTAGTCATATCCCGCAACGGGACTCCGACTTGCTATCCGCTCAAGCGGATGCAAGATCGCATGCGAACGATGTGTGTGTTCAGTCGATCATTATAATGGACCGCCATGGTCCGCCTCCGCCGCAGGCGGCCTTGGGTGCGAAAAGACTCCGAGCCGGGTGCTCATCGCCACGTCCGCCCTGTTGATCGGCTGCGCTACCGAGCCTCCGCCGGCGCCGAAGGTGCATCAGGAAACGGCCGCAGAGCGAGAACAGAACAGAAAGAATTAAGCGCGCGGATCGAGGCGAATGCGCCAGCCCAGGCCGCCTTGAACGAAGGCATCGATTTGTACAATAAAGGCGCATTTACGGCAGCGATAAAACATTTGACTGATGCCGACGTCATTTGGAGCGGAGACAAGGCCGTTCAGGTTGAAGCGTACAAATATCTGGCGTTCAGTTATTGCGTCACCTCGCGCCAGACCTTGTGCAAGCAGCAGCTTGAAAAGGCGCTCACATTGGATCCGGGTTTCGAGCTTGGCCGAGGTGAAAAGGGGCATCCCTTGTGGGGACCCGTATTTGAAAGGGCCAAGAAGGCGCGGCAAGTGCGCGGCTGCCATTGTTTTTGCAACATGTATCGCACCATGAATGCTCGATCCCTGTCAGCGTTGGCAGGGCGTTCGACAAGCCGCATCCGGGTCGAAAGTAGCAAGGGGACTATCCACGCGGGATAGCCATAGAGCCGGTAAGGCTGTTGCCGCCTGGTGCGTTGCAATACGCTAAAATGTGGCGATGAACGCCCCCGCACAACTCCACGCCCTCCTCGCTGACACCCCTAACGGGGCAGCGCCCACGCGCCTGCGTGAAATTCCCTACAACTACACGTCATTTTCCGATCGCGAAATCGTGATTCGGCTGTTGGGCGAAGAGTCATGGAGCTTGCTTGACGATCTGCGCGGCGCACGCCAGACCGGGCGCTCGGCGCGCATGCTGTACGAGGTGCTGGGCGATATCTGGGTCGTGCGGCGCAACCCGTATCTGCAAGACGACATGCTGGACAATCCGAAGCGGCGCCAGGCGCTGATCGATGCGCTCAA
>DHXL01000162.1:2670-3176 GCA_002415335.1 Oxalobacteraceae bacterium UBA5157 | reverse complement strand
GTTGCCGATTTTGGTGCTGAATTCCGGCGCGACTACGATTTGCGCAAGCGCACCAATAAGGTGTTGGGTCGCTACACAGCGAAGGACAATATCAAGTTCGACGGTTTGTCGCGCGTCTCGCATGTGACCGACGCCACCGACTGGCGCGTCGAATATCCATTCGTGGTGCTGACGCCGGACACCGAAGACGAGATGGCCGGCCTGGTCAAGGGCTGTATCGAACTCGGCCTGACCATCATCCCGCGTGGCGGCGGCACCGGCTACACCGGCGGCGCGATCCCGCTGACGCCGCTGTCGGCCGTGATCAACACCGAAAAACTCGAAGCCCTGGGCGCGGTCGAAATGACGATGCTGCCGGGCGTCGATCGCGAGTACGCGACCATCTACTCGGGCGCCGGCGTGGTCACCAAACGCGTGTCCGATGCGGCGGAAAAAGCCGGTTTCGTGTTCGCGGTCGATCCCACTTCGGCCGACGCTTCCTGCGTAGGCGGCAATATCGCGATGAA
>DHXL01000162.1:0-2375 GCA_002415335.1 Oxalobacteraceae bacterium UBA5157 | reverse complement strand
GACTGGCTGGAAGTCACGCGCATCGAGCACAACCTCGGCAAGATTCACGACGCACCGACTGCCAAATTCAAGCTCGAATGGACCCATCCCGCCGAGAAGGGCAGCGACAAGACGAAGAACGGCAAGCCGTTCAAGACCGAAACGCTGGAAATTCCGGGCCGCACATTCCGTAAAGAAGGTCTGGGCAAGGACGTCACCGACAAGTTTCTGGCGGGTTTGCCGGGCATCCAGAAGGAAGGCTGCGACGGCTTGATTACGTCGGCGCGCTGGATCCTGCACAAGATGCCGAAGCACACACGTACCGTCTGCCTCGAGTTCTTCGGCCAGGCGCGCGACGCGATTCCATCGATCGTTGAAATCAAGGATTACCTCGACGCCGAGACCAAGAAAGGCGGAGCGATTCTTGCCGGCCTCGAGCATCTGGATGAGCGCTACTTGCGCGCGGTCGGCTACGCGACCAAGTCCAAGCGCGGCGTGTTGCCGAAAATGGTGTTGTTCGGCGATATAGTCGGCGACGACGACCACGCGGTCGCACTCGCGGCCTCGGAAGTGGTGCGCATGGCGAACAATCATGTCGGCGAGGGCTTCGTCGCGGTCAGTCCAGAAACGCGCAAGAAATTCTGGCTCGACCGCGCCCGCACGGCGGCAATTTCGAAGCACACCAACGCGTTCAAGATCAATGAAGACGTGGTGATTCCGCTGAACCGGATGGGTGAATACACCGACGGCATCGAGCGCATCAATATCGAATTGTCGATCCAGAACAAGCTGGTGCTGCTGACCGAATTGCGCAGCTTCTTCGCGCGCGGTAACCTGCCGCTGGCGAAAAGCGATGACGCGGACGGTGACGATATTCCGCCGGCCGAATTGCTGGAAGACCGCGTCAATCAAGCCGACCAATTACTGGAAGCGACGCAGGCGCGCTGGTCGTATTTGCTGGCGCAGCTCGACAAACCCTTGCACGACGCCAGGGACGAACTGATCGCGCTCGGCCTCGGCAAACTGGCCGCCACGTTCGATGAGCGCCTGCAGAAGCAACCCGACGCCACCGTGTTCGATGTCGCGCAGGACCGCACGGTCCGCGTGTCGTGGAAGGCCGAAGTGCGCGCGCAATTGCGCCAGATATTCAACGGCGGCGCATTCAAGCTGATCCTCGACGAATGCACCGCGATCCACAAGCAGGTCTTGCGCAGCCGCGTGTTCGTCGCCCTGCACATGCATGCCGGCGACGGCAACGTGCACACCAATATCCCGGTCAATTCCGATAATTACGCGATGCTGCAAGTCGCGCATGCAGCCGTCGCGCGCATCATGGTGCTGGCGCGCGCGCTCGACGGCGTGATTTCCGGCGAACACGGAATCGGCATCACCAAGCTGGAATTCCTGACCGAAGAAGAAATCGGCGAATTCCGCGCGTACAAACTGCGCATCGATCCGGAAGGCCGCTTCAACAAAGGCAAGCTGCTGAACCTGCCGGGTCTCGGCGCCGACCTGCGCAACGCGTACACGCCGTCATTCGGACTGATGGGCCACGAATCGCTGATCATGCAGCAAAGCGATATCGGCGCGATCGCGAACAGCGTCAAGGATTGCCTGCGCTGCGGCAAGTGTAAGCCGGTGTGTGCGACCCATGTGCCGCGCGCCAATCTGCTGTACTCGCCGCGCAACAAGATCCTCGCGACCTCGCTGCTGGTGGAAGCGTTCCTGTATGAAGAGCAAACCCGGCGCGGCATCTCGATCAAGCATTGGGAAGAGTTCGAAGACGTGGCTGACCATTGCACGGTCTGCCACAAGTGCCTGACCCCTTGTCCGGTCGATATCGACTTCGGCGACGTCTCGATGAACATGCGCAACCTGCTGCGCAAGATGGACAAAAAGTCGTTCAATCCCGGCACGGCGGCGTCGATGTTCTTCCTTAACGCGACCGACCCGGCGACCATCAATGCGACCCGTCAAGTGATGATAGGCTGGGGTTACAAGGCACAGCGTTTCGGTCACGACATCCTGAAAAAATTCGCGAAGAAACAGACCAAGGCGCCGCCGGCCACGGTCGGCAAGGCGCCGATCAAGCAGCAAGTGATCCACTTCATCAACAAGAAGATGCCCGGCAATTTGCCGAAGAAGACCGCGCGCGCATTGCTCGACATCGAAGACGACAAGATCGTGCCGATCATCCGCGATCCGATCAACACGACGGCCGACACGGAAGCGGTGTTTTACTTCCCAGGCTGCGGTTCGGAGCGGCTGTTCTCGCAAGTCGGCCTGGCGACGCAGGCGATGCTGTGGCAGGTCGGCGTGCAAACCGTCTTGCCGCCCGGTTATCTGTGCTGCGGTTATCCGCAGCGCGGCAGCGGCCAGTTCGACAAGGCCGAAAA
>DHXL01000041.1:2738-9826 GCA_002415335.1 Oxalobacteraceae bacterium UBA5157 | reverse complement strand
GTAGCGTGCGCTGTGCGCACGAATGGCATCGCTACGCTACCAAGGAATCGTGCGCATAGCGCACGCTACACATACTTACCGCGGAGGCAAGGTCGCCAGAGCGGTCCCGCCTGCTACACCGCTACACCTCAATCGTTCTTGATCACGATGCTTGGAAACTTGCTCGACATATCCTTGGCCTTTTCCGCCACCTTGACTGCAATCTTGCGCGCGATTTCCTTGTAAATCAAGGCAACCGGTCCGTCCGGGTCGGCCACCACGGTCGGCTTGCCAGAATCGGTTTGTTCGCGGATCGACATGGTCAACGGCAGCGCGCCCAGGAATTCGACGCCATACTCGCCGCACATCTTCTCACCGCCGCCGGCGCCAAAAATCGCTTCCGCATGGCCGCAGTTCGAGCAAATATGCGTACTCATGTTTTCCACGATGCCGAGGATCGGAATGCCGACCTTCTCGAACATTTTCAGTCCCTTGCGCGCATCCAGCAGCGCGATGTCTTGCGGCGTGGTAACGATCACCGCGCCGGTCACCGGCACCTTTTGCGACAGAGTCAGCTGCACGTCGCCGGTGCCGGGCGGCATGTCGACGATCAGGTAATCGAGGTCGCGCCAGTTGGTTTGCTCGATCAACTGCTGCAGCGCCTGCGTCACGATCGGGCCGCGCCACACCATCGGCTCGTCGGGATCGACCATGAAACCGATGCTCGACACCTGCAAGCCGTGGTTTTCCATCGGTTCCATGGTCTTGCCGTCCATCGATTCGGGACGGCCGGAGATGCCCATCATCATCGGCTGCGACGGGCCGTAGATATCGGCGTCCAGGATGCCGACCTGCGCGCCTTCGGCGGCCAGCGCCAGCGCCAGGTTGACTGCCGTGGTCGATTTGCCGACCCCGCCCTTGCCGGACGCGACGGCGATGATGTTCTTGACGTTCGCCATCAGCTTGACGCCGCGCTGCACCGCATGGGAGACGATCTTCGAATACACGTTGGCACTGACGTTGCCGGCGCCGGGAATGCCCCTGACCGCGGCGATCGCGGCCTTGCGGATGCCGTCCAGCTGGCTCTTGGCCGGATAGCCGAGTTCGACGTCGAGCGTGACATCGCTCCCGTCCAACTGGATATTCTTTGCGGATTTACTTGAAACCAAGTCTTTGCCGGTGTTCGGGTCGATGACTTGGGATAGTGCCGCCTTGACGGCTTCGATCGTAATGCTCATTACTTCCCCTTGATTTTGATGTCTTCAGTCTAAACCAAAACTCGATTTTAGCCCGGATGTCCGGCGCTCCCACGCATGGCCATGTTGATGAAAGGGTCGGCAACTCTACGGCAAAGCGCGCCGCACTGCTAAAATCGAGGTTTTCCTTCCATTAAGCACCACCCTATGAGCGCCACACTGCCCCGCAAGCTATTCGTCACCGCCGCACTGCCCTACGCCAATGCACCGTTTCACATCGGCCACATCATGGAGTACATCCAGGCCGATATCTGGGTGCGCTTCCAGCGCATGCAGGGGCACGAAGTGGACTTCGTCTGCGCCGACGATGCGCACGGTACACCGATCATGATCGCGGCCGAGAAGGCCGGTGTGACGCCGCAGGAATTCGTGGCGCGCATCGCGGCTGGCCGCAAGCAGCATCTGGATGGCTTCCATATTTCCTTCGATAACTGGCACTCGACCGACTCGCCGGAAAATACTGAACTGTCGCAAGCCATTTACCGCCGCCTGCGCGACGATGCAAAGCTGATCACCACCAAGACCGTCGAACGCTTCTACGATCCGGTCAAGGGCATGTTCCTGGCCGACCGCAACATCAAGGGCGAATGTCCGAAATGCGGCGCCAAGGACCAGTACGGCGACAACTGCGAAGTGTGCGGTGCGGCGTACGAGCCGACCGAACTGAAGAATCCCTATTCCGCCCTGACCGGCGCGACACCGGTGATGAAACCGGTCGAGCAGTACTTCTTCAAACTGTCCGACCCGCGCTGCGTCGCCTTCCTGCAGGACTGGCTGAATACGCCGGGGCGGCTGCAGCCGGAAATGGTCAACAAGGTCAGTGAATGGCTGGGCAACGATGGCAAGGATCTGGCCGACTGGGATATCTCGCGCGAGGCGCCCTACTTCGGGATCCCGATCCCGGATGCGCCGGGCAAGTATTTCTATGTGTGGCTGGATGCGCCGGTCGGCTACCTGGCCAGCCTGAAAAATTACTGCTCGAAGAAAGGCATCGACTACGAGGCGTTGCTGAACGATCCTGCCACCGAGCAAATCCATTTCATCGGCAAGGACATCGTGTCGTTCCACTTGTTGTTCTGGCCGGCGATGTTGAAATTTTCCGGGCATCCGGTGATTGACAAGCTGAAGGTGTATGTGCACGGTCACCTGACCGTCAGCGGCGAGAAAATGAGCAAGTCGCGCGGCACCGGGATATCGCCGCTGCGCTATCTCGAAATCGGGATGAACCCGGAATGGCTGCGCTATTACATTGCATCCAAGCTGAATGCCAAGGTCGAGGATCTGGATTTCAATCCGGAGGATTTCGTGGCGCGCGTCAACAGCGACTTGATCGGGAAGTACATCAATATCGCGAGCCGCGCCGCGGGCTTCATTACCAAGAGATTTGACGGAAAAGTCGTGACCGATTGGGCTACTGCGTCCGACACCTTTATTTCGAATCTGCGCAATGTTGCCCCGGAAATCCACGCGATGTACGACCACAGGGAATTCGGCAAGGCACTACGCGCCGTGATGGAACAGGCTGACCACATCAACGCCTATGTCGATGCCAACAAACCGTGGGAACTTGCCAAGAATCCAGGCAAGGACGCCGCGCTGCAGGAAGTCTGCAGCCGCCTGCTGGAAGCGTTTCGCGTGCTGACGATTTATCTAAAACCGGTGCTGCCGGAACTGGCCAGGCAGGTGGAAGCTCTGCTGAACATCGAGCCGCTGTTGTGGTCGCAAGTGGGCACGCCTTTGCCGCATGGGCACAAGGTGAATCCTTACACGCATCTGATGACGCGCGTCGATGCGAAGATGCTGGATGCGTTGTTCGATGCGCCGATCGATGCGACCGCCACACCCCCATCCCAACCTTCCCCCTCCCAAGGGGAAGGAGCAGACGGCGGGACGATCGAAGAGCTCGCCCCGGAAATCAAGATCGACGACTTCACCAGGATCGACCTGCGCATCGCCAAGATCGTCAACTGCGAGCAGGTCGACGGCTCCGACAAACTGCTGCGCCTGACTCTTGACGTCGGCGAAGGCCGCATGCGCAACGTATTCTCCGGCATCAAGTCGGCCTACCAGCCGGAAGAACTGATCGGCAAGCTGACCGTGATGGTCGCCAACCTGGCGCCGCGCAAGATGAAGTTCGGCGTTTCGGAAGGCATGGTGCTGGCCGCGTCCGCCTCGGACGAGAGGGCCAAGCCCGGCATCTATATCCTGAACCCGTGGCCGGGCGCAGAACCGGGAATGCGGATCCGTTAATCGGCGGCTCAATTTATCCATGAACGTCCTGATCCGCGAAGCCAGGCACGGCGACGCCCAGTTGCTGGCCGACTTGACGCGTGCCTGTTGGGCCGGCAAGGTGGCGGTCAGCTCGAGCGGCCACCGCGAGACCGCGGTCCGCGTCGCGGAACAATTGCGGCAAGGCGGAGGATTTGTGCTGCTGGTCGATCGGGAACCGGCCGGCTCAGTGCGCTGGCGGCCGCTGGAAACAAAGCCCGGCACGTGGGAAATCATGCGCATCGGCGTGCTGCCGGGACTGCGTGGCGAAAACCTGTCGCAGCACTTGCTGGAGGCCGTGATCCATCATGCGCTGGCCAACCAGGTCGGCGAATTGCGCATGGCGGTGCGTGCCGATCAGCCGCGCCTGCTGGACCTGTATGCCGCGCATGGCTTCGAAGTCGCGCCCGAGCTGGATTACGGCGATGCCAATCCATCGGAACCGGCGCCGACCGTGCTGCGCAAATTATTGGGCGCGGGCCGACACCGCTGACAGTATTCCGCGCAGGATGTCGACCGGCGGCGGCGGACATCCCGGCACCGTCACATCGACCGGAATCACGTTCGCGACCCGGCCGCAACTCGCATAACTCTCGCCGAATATCCCGCCGCTGGACGCGCACTCGCCGATCGCCACAACCAGTTTCGGGTCCGGCATCGCGTCATACGCCAGATGCAGCGCGGCTTCCATGTTTTTTGTCACCGGACCGGTGACCAGCAGCATGTCGGCGTGGCGCGGACTGGCGACGAATTTGATCCCCAATCCCTCGATGTTGTAATACGGGTTGTTCAGCGCGTTGATTTCCAGTTCGCAGCCATTGCAGGAGCCGGCATCGACCATTCGTATGCACAGCGCACGTCCGAGAATGCGCAGGATTTCCGTTTCGATTTGCGCCCGATCCGTGCGCCAGGCATCGTTAGGCGCCGGCGGATCTTCGGTCGGAATCCGTGCATGCGCGATCTGCTTGAGGAGGAGCCACATC
Organism: Oxalobacteraceae bacterium UBA5157; assembly: GCA_002415335.1. Classification (GTDB taxonomy): domain Bacteria; phylum Pseudomonadota; class Gammaproteobacteria; order Burkholderiales; family Burkholderiaceae_D; genus UBA5157. Next base: position 5,340 of record DHXL01000041.1, on the reverse strand, counting down.
AGAGGTCGTATCCCGAATAGCTGAGGTTGAAGGATTTGTTAATGAGCGGAAAATCGGGCACGATATTGCCCATGATGGCATGTTCCAGCACCGGCCAGTTTTGCCAGGACGGGTCGTGACAATGGCAGCGCAGGATCTTTCCCTGTGCATCATTTTCCAGCGCCACAAATACCGGCCCGCGCCACCCTTCCACCCATCCGGCGCCACATCCGGCCGCCGTGATCGCCGGCAGCGCATTGGCAACCGGGCCGGGCGGCATCTGTTGCGCGATCTCGCGCAACAAGCGCAGCGACTCGAAGATTTCCTCGAAGCGCACCAGCACGCGTGCCGCCACATCGCCATTGTGATGCGTCGCCATCCGCACGCCCAAGTGATCATAGGGTGCGATCGCCTGGTCGGCCCGCGCATCGCAGGCCTGACTGCTGGCGCGTCCGGCCAGGCCGCACAGCCCAAGCTGCGCCGCCAGTTTCGGCAGCACGCGGCCGGCCGAAATCAGGCGGTCCTGCAAGCCTGCATGTTCTTCATAAATGGATTGCAGGGTCCGCACCTCGCGCTCGATCGCGCCGCACTGCGCCATGATCGCATCGATACCGGCGCGATCCAGATCGACCGCGCTGCCTCCGGGAAAAATGCGGTCCATCATGAAGCGATGATCAAACAGACGGTGATTCAGGCGCACCCAATCCTCTTTGAGGCGCGAGAACTGCGCGAGACCGATCGCGAGACCGGCATCGTTACCGATCGCGCCGAGGTCGCCCAGATGGTTGGCGATGCGCTCGCGCTCCAGCAGCAGCGCGCGCAGCCATAATGCGCGCGGGGGAACCTCGCACGCTGACGCCGCTTCTGCCGCCATGCAGTAGGCCCAGGCAAACGCGACCGTCGAATCGCCGCAAACGCGGCCGGCGACCCGATGCCCTTCCGCCAGATGGCGCCGCGTAAAAAGCTTGCCGGTGCCCTTGTGGGTATATCCGGCCCGCTGCTCCAGGCGCAATACCTTCTCGCCCACCACCGAGAAACGAAAATGCGCAGGTTCGATGATGCCGGCGTGGATCGGACCGACCGCGATTTCATGCACGCCCTCGCCCGCCACCGGAACAAACGCGTAGTCTTCCAGCGCGGTATCGAATTGCTCGAGGCCCGAGGAATCTTCTCTTAACGGAAAATAGTCGTTCAGCCATCGTCCGTGGTTAAGCCACGGCCGCGCGTCATCCGCACCAACTGCGTGGATGCCCAGCAGGTCGAAGGCACTCCGCTGCATGCGGCTGGCGGCCGGGTACAGACTGGCCAAATCCGGGTAACCCTCCTGCTCCAGGGCCGCCAAGCGCAGCCACAGCAAGCCTTCGGCGACGCAGTAGGCTGCCGACATGATGAATTGATCGCAAGCCGGCGCTTCCATTTTCCGATGGCGCCCCCAAACCGAAATGAGGCGTCCGCCTTCGTCGCGGATCGTGCGTGCGATGCGGAGCCAGTCTTCTTTTCCGACCTCGGCGATCCACACCGGGGCACTGCCGGGCAGCGGCGAGAGCGGAATTGAATAGCGTAAAAAAAGCGCCTGTGTCTTCATGTCTGCATCACCCTATCCGACGATCATTTTGACTGCTTCGCGGAACCATGTATCGAGGTAGGGCGGGATATACAAGCCGAGTAACAGCGCCAGACCCAGATGCGCAAATACCGGCAGCAATGCAGGCGAGTGTGGGAGCGGCTTGGCCGTCGTGTCGCCGAACACCATCTCCTGCACTCGGCCAAAAATGGACGCAAAGGCCACGCCCAGCGCCACCAGCAGAATCGGCGTGGCCCATGGCAGTTCGCGCATCGCAGTCGTCACGATCAGGAACTCACTGGCGAACACGCCGAACGGCGGCATGCCGAGAATCGCCAGCGCGCCGAGCAGCATGCCCCAGCCGACTGTCGGACTGACTTTCACCAGGCCGCGAATGTTTTCCATCATCTGCGTGCCGGCTTTCTGCGTCGCGTGCCCGACCGTGAAAAAGATCGCGGACTTCACCAGCGAGTGCACCGTCATGTGCAGCAAGCCGGCGTAGGTCGCGATCGGCCCGCCGATGCCGAATGCGAATGTCATCAGCCCGATGTGTTCGATCGACGAGTATGAAAACATGCGCTTGACATCCTTTTGGCGCGACAGCGAAAAGGTCGCGACCAGCACCGAGATCAAACCAAAACCGACCAGCAATTTTCCCGGCATGCCATTGTGTAATGCGCCGTCGGCCAGCACCTTGAATCGCAGCACCGCATACAACGCGACGTTGAGCAAGAGGCCCGACAGTACCGCGGAGATCGGTGTCGGACCCTCCGCATGCGCATCCGGCAGCCAGCTATGAAGCGGCACCAGGCCCATTTTGGTGCCGTAGCCAACCAGTAGAAAGACGAATGCAATCGACATGATGGCCGGCTCGAGGTGGCTCTTGATCGCGTTCAGATTGGTCCATAACAGGGCGTCGCTGCCGCCGCCGAATTGCCGGTCTGCGGCAAGGTAGAGCAGGATGGTTCCGAACAGCGCCAGCGCAATCCCGACGCCGCATAATATGAAGTATTTCCAGGCCGCCTCCAGGCTGGTCGCGGTGCGGTACACGCTCACCAG
>DHXL01000041.1:0-2496 GCA_002415335.1 Oxalobacteraceae bacterium UBA5157 | reverse complement strand
GCCAGCAGCATCGTGAACATGAATAACTGGAACATGCTGTGATACAACCGCATGCGGCCGGGCGTCATCTTGCCGTGGTCGCGTTCGACGCGCATGTACGGCCGCGAAAACAGCGCGGTCGTCAAGCCGACAAAGGCGGTCAGGGATACCAGGAACACATTGAGCGGGTCGACAAAGAACAGCTTGTTGAACGCAAACACGGGACCGCCGGCGATGATTTTCACGGTGAGCCATGCCGCCGCAACGAAAGTGATCAGGCTGAATCCGACATTCACTTCGGGCGCCGTGTCGCGGTGGCCGACCAGGCCGAGCATCAGGCCGCCAACCAGCGGCGTGAAAAGAACCAGCAACAGTGGGTCCACTTCAATCCTCTTTCAGGGTTTCCAGATTGTGAATATCCAGGTTGTCAAACTGTTCGCGAATCTGGAACATGAACACGCCGAGTATCAAGATGCCGACCAGGATGTCGAGCGCGATGCCGAGTTCGACCACCATCGGCATGCCGTTGGTGGCGGCGGTCGCGGCGAAAAACAGCCCGTTCTCCATCGACAGGAATCCGATCACCTGCGGCACCGCCTTGGATCGCGTAATCATCATCATGAATGAAAGAAGGATGCAAGCCAGCGCGATGCCGAGCGTGCCGTGTGCGATCGACGACGACAGGCGCGCCACCGGCAGCGCCACGTTGAATGCCACGATCACCAGCACGATGCCGATCAGCATGGTGGTGGGAATGTTGATCAGATGCTCGACGTCCCATTTCACGTTCAGGCGCCGGATCAGCCGGTGCAGGATCCACGGAATCAGCACCACTTTGAGCAGCAGTGTCAGCGCGGCGGAAAAATACAGCTGGTTATCATGGGTAACGAACGCGACCACCATCGCCGCCGCAACCAGCGTCGCGCCGTGCAGGGTGTACAAATTGATCAAGGAGATAATCCGGCGCTGGCTGAGCATGGCAAAGGTCAGCAGCAGCAGAGTGGCGGCCAGCAGGTTGAGGATTTGCGTAGCGTAATTCGTCATCTCACGCGCCTAACAGGAAGTGCACCAGCATGCCGATCACAGCCAGCAGAAACGCGGCGGTCAGGAATTCCGGTACCCGGAAGATGCGCATCTTGGCGCTGCCCATCTCGATCAACGCCAGCAAACCGCCGCCGATCGCAAGCTTCATGATCAGAATCGGCAATGACGCGACCAGTGCCAGCGGATGGTTTGCTTCGGCGATCCCCCACGGGAAAAATATCGCAAGGCCGATGCACGAATAGGCAAACAGCTTGAGACTGGCGGCCCACTCCATTAGTGCCAGATGGCGTCCCGAGTATTCGAGGATCAGCGCCTCGTGAATCATCGTCAGTTCCAGATGGGTGGTCGGATTGTCGACCGGGATGCGGGCGTTCTCGGCCAGCGCCACGATCGTGAACGCCACGCCGGCAAAGGCCAGGCTCGGGTAGATCGCCAGCTCCCGGCTGATGACGTTTTCGACCATACTCGTCAATAGCGTCGATCCGGTCAGCAGCGAGGCGGAAAACAGCACCATCAGCAGCGCCGGTTCGGCCAGGAATCCGACCAGCATTTCGCGCCGCGCTCCCATGCTGCCGAACGCGGTGCCGATATCCATCGCGGCCAGCGAAATAAATACCCGCGCCAGCGCGAATAACCCGACCAGCGCAATCGCATCGGCCGCCGGCGACAACGGCAAATCGGTCGATAGCGTCGGAATGATGCCGCAGGCCAGTATCATGCAGCCGAACACGATGTAGGGCGCGGCGCGGAATAGCGGCGACGCGTGTTCGGCCAGCACCGAGTCCTTGTAAAAGAGCTTATGCAGCATCCGGTACGGCTGGAACAGGCTGGGTGCGGATTTGTTCTGCAACCATGATCGGCATTGGTTGACCCATCCTGTCAGCAGCGGCGCTGCCGCCAGCGCGAACAATATTTCCAGCAGCTGCGAAAAGACGCTGAAGAAAGTGATCATTGATTTACCACCATCAGCAGCACCAACAGGGTCAAGAAGCTGTAAAGCAGATAGACGGCGATGCGGCCCTGCTGCAGCAGCCCTGCAATCCGCGCAACGCGCTCGGTCAGGGCGGCAATCGGCCGGTACATCATGTTCCAGAACGGGTCTTCGATCGTCACCTTGTAGCGCGGCACCTTATCGAAGGCGGTCGGCAGCTCGCGCGTCATGTGGAAAAAAGGACCAAAAATTTCCCTGATCGGCTGGCCGAAGCCTTCCGCGGTGTCCTGCATTCTGGAAGTCTGGAACGGATAACCGCAGCCCCACGGCAGCGCGCGCCGGAAGCGGCCATGGTAGAGGCGCCGCACTAGGACATAGGTCAGCAGGCAGCATGCGAACAGGGTCATCACGAACGCCGCCGGCATGTAGCTGGCACGATCCGGCGTGACTGGCGCCAGCAACAGCCAGCCGTTGCGGTTGACCGCGGCGCCGATGCCTTGCCCTACCAGCAAGTGCGTGACACGATCCAGGACCAGACTCTA
>DHXL01000331.1:12264-12818 GCA_002415335.1 Oxalobacteraceae bacterium UBA5157 | reverse complement strand
CGCATCGCGAAATCGCGCATGCTGATCGAGCAGACGCGCTGGCTGGTGCTGAATGCCGCCTATCGCATGGATAAGGTCGGCAACAAGGTCGCTGCGCGTGAAATCGCGATGATCAAGGTGGTGGCACCGAACAATTGCTGCAAGGTGATCGACTGGGCGATCCAGGCGCATGGTGCGGCCGGCTACAGCCAGGATTTTCCGCTGACCTGGTACTACGCGTATGCGCGCCATTTGCGTACCGCCGACGGCCCCGATGAAGTGCATAGCAATGCCATCGCCAAACTGGAATTGGCGCCTTACCTGACCGAACAGAAGCGTCAAGACTAATTCACCGACAAAGAGGACAGCATGCGTTTATTCGATTTGACAGGCAAAGTCGCTATCATCACCGGCTCCAGCCGGGGCATCGGCCGCGCGATTGCGGAACACATGGCCGCGTGCGGCGCCAAGGTCGTGATCTCGAGCCGCAAGGCCGAGCCGTGCGAACAAGTAGCGGCCGGCATCCGCGCGGCGGGCGGGCAGGCGATCGCGATAGCGGCCAGCATTTCCGACAA
>DHXL01000331.1:0-12048 GCA_002415335.1 Oxalobacteraceae bacterium UBA5157 | reverse complement strand
GTGTGCAATGCGGCGAGCAACCCGCACTACGGCCCCAGCACCGGCATGGGCGATGAAGTGTTCGAGAAGATCATGCGCAACAACGTGCTATCCAATCACTGGCTATGCCAGATGGTGCGGCCCGATATGGCGGCCGCGAAAAACGGCGCGATCGTGATCATCTCTTCCATCGCCGGCATGCGGGGCGATGCCAACATCGGCATGTATTGCGTGTCCAAGGCAGCCGATATGCAACTGGCGCGCAACCTTGCGGTGGAATGGGGGCCGGACAATATCCGCGTCAACTGCATCGCGCCAGGTGTCATCAAAACCGATTTCGCCAAGGCGCTGACCGAGGACGACACGATCCGCGCGCTGATCGAGAAAGAGCTGCCGTTGCGGCGCGTCGGCGAACCGGACGACATCGCCGGCATCGCCTTGATGCTGGCCGCACCGGCCGGAAAATTCATCACCGGCCAAACCATCGTTGCTGATGGCGGCTTCATGATTCGCTGAGGGCGGCATGTTCGACGAACAAAACTCCGGCATCAAGGAAATCGCGCAGCAGCACCGCTTCGACGTGCAGTGCCTGGAGCGCTATCTGGGCGACAAGCTACCGGGATTTGCCGGCCCGTTGCGGGTCGAGCAATTCAAGGGAGGGCAGCCGAATCCGACTTACAAGCTGACCACACCGGGAACTTGATCGCCTGGCTGCCGCAGAACATGCCGGTCGACGACGGATTGAGTTCCATCGTGCATGGCGATTTCCGGATCGATAACCTGATATTCCATCCGACCGAACCGAGGGTATTAGCGGTCCTGGATTGGGAATTATCGACGCTGGGTCACCCGCTCGCCGATTCTTCCTATCATTGCATCGCGTGGAACGCACCGGCTATTTTTCGCGGATTGCTGGGACAGGACTTGCGCACGCTTGGGATCCCGGATCAGCACGCGTATGTCGCGAAGTATTGCGAGCGCACCGGCATCACCATCGAAGGTGACTGGAATTTTTATCTCGCATTCAACCTGTTCCGGCTAACCGGAATCAACCAGGGCGTCGCCAAGCGCGCACTCGAAGGCACCGCGTCCAGCGAACTCGCCCAACAGATCGGCCAGACTACCCGGCCGCTGGCCGAGATGGCGTGGTCGTTCGCGCAGAAGGTAATCGACTCGGCGCATTGAGGACGCGGTCGCGCGCTGACATCGGGTTCTGTACTCAATCCAGGAAGTGCAGCAAGCCTTGCAGCGCGTGCACGACGGTTTGGCTGCGGACCGCCTGCCGGTCGCCGCCGAATACCAGCCGTTCGGTGCGGCTCGCGCCGCGCCTTGCCCAGCCGAAGCAGACCGTGCCGACCGGCTTGCCGGGCACCGCACCGCCTGGTCCCGCGATGCCGGTGACGGACAGCGCGACGTCTGCGTTGCTGTTGTCCAGCGCGCCTGCCGCCATCGCCGCGGCGATTTCTTCGCTGACCGCGCCATGCCGCGCGATCGAGGCCGCCGGTATGTCCAGCATGTCGGTCTTGGCATCGTTCGAGTACGTAATGAAACCGCGCTCGAACCATTCGGATGAACCGGCGATTTCGGTGATCGCCTGCGCAATGCCGCCGCCGGTGCAGGATTCCGCAGTGGCAACAAATAGTCCTTTTTCTTTTAACAGGCGACCGACTTGCGCCGCCAGTTCGATGATGTCGTCCATCGCTTCTGCTCCCGATTTCCCAGTAATCAAGTGTAGATTGTTTTGATTCGCACGGGGCGAGATCGAGCCTGCTTTTCCGGCGTATTGGCCCGCCATCGAGCCCGTCGGCGCCATTGGATCACACCCTACCCGCCGCGCGGCGTTGCCCCGCGTACAGCCAGCTATGACGAATAACCTGCAGCGCAGTCTCGCACTGAACTTAATGAAGGCGAAGATAGTCCACTTCAGTGGCAACGTGACCTTCGCCATTCCACCGCCGGGAGACGGCGGAGACAGGATAGTCACGGCGTGTAACCAGAAAATATTCGGCGTGTCGATTTCATCGCGCGCCGTTCACCGTACCGTCAGAGCGGAGCCGGTCGAGTCCGGCCATCCGCCTGGCTGATCAACCACCACCGGAAGGAGAAATTATCATGCCGCAAGTTAAGCCTGTTCCAGAAGGGATGCACACGGTAACGCCGCATTTGGTTTGTGCCGATGCGGCCGCCGCGATTGATTTTTACAAGAAAGCGTTCGATGCAGTCGAAGTCGCACGGTTGCCGGGGCCCGATGGGAAACTGCTGCACGGCGCGATCCGCATCGGCGATTCGTCCATCATGCTGATGGACGAGATGACTGAAATGGGAGCGTTCGGTCCGAAATCGCTGAAAGGATCTCCGGTCACGATTCACCTGTACGTCGAGGACGCCGACGCCATCTTTGAACGCGCGATCGCTGCCGGTGCGACGGTCAGGATGCCGATCGCGGACATGTTCTGGGGCGATCGCTATGGCGTGCTGGAAGATCCGTTCGGTCATCATTGGTCAATCGCTACGCACACGCGCGAAGTAAGTCCGCAAGAAATGCAGGAAGCGATGAAGAAGATGCAGACGCAGGCACACGCGTAGGGGCGAATCGGGAGCGGCGCAAACGCGCGAGAGCGCGGGTTCAAAGCCGGCGCGGCCTTGGACGCCGGGGCGCCGGCTCCTTACCCGCAATCAAATGGAGAATTGACGATGCGATTCATGATGCTGATGATCCCCAAGGGATACGAGAACGCGGCGCCCGGCACGATGCCGGATGCCAAGGCTGTCGCCGCGATGATGAAGTACAACGAGGAGCTGCAGAAAGCCGGCGTGCTGCTCGCGCTCGAGGGACTGCATCCGCCGTCAATGGGTGCACGCGTGACCTTCGCCGGCGGCAAGCCGACGGTGATCGATGGTCCTTTCACCGACGCCAGGGAAGTGCTCGGCGGCTACTGGATGATTCAAGTCAAGTCCAAGCAGGAAGCAATCGAATGGGCCTCGCGTTGTCCCGCCGGAGATAACGAAGTGATCGAAGTGCGCCAGGTGCAGGAGATGTCGGATTTTCCAGTCGATGTCCAGCAAGCCGCAGCCGGCTTTTCCGAACTGCAATCCGGCCAACGGCGGGGCGCATGACGGCGGTCCGCGTGGTGTGCTGTCGTTCGTGAGAGTCCCCGCGGCCGGTGTTATTCCGACCGTAGGGCGGCGAGATAGCTACGAATCCGGTTGGCGTTGGTGCCCACATCGCTCTTGCCGACGCGCGACACCGAGCGCAGGTCGATCCGGCTGCCGCCAGGGCTCGGCGCGATGCGGATGACGACATCGTCCTTGAAGCCGAACCACAGGGTGGTCGCCGTCGCTTCAATGCGGCCACCGGGCTGGTCGGCCGCGACAATTTGCCAGCCGCTATGCTGTGCGGCCGCGAGTGCGCGCGCGTAGGCTTTCGCGATCGGCTCGGCGAGCAGGAGCGGTTGGATGTCGGGGTAAGCGGCGCGCTGCGCGGCGGCGATTTTCGATCCGCCATAGGCGGCAGGATTAGCCGCATTCGTTCGCAACGGCAGGATCGCAACGAATGCGGGCGGGTCCGACAGATCGGTCGAGATGTCGTGTATCGGTGGCAGTGCTTTCGCCTGCTGCAACATGTGCCATGGCAAGTAGGCGACGCCACTTCCGAGCACGAGGCTGAACAGCAATGCGCCCGCTCCGCGTGCGCGCCACGTTGGCACGGCAAGAACGAGTCCTGCAGCGGCCGTCGCGGCGAGCCCGCAATAGACGGCCCAACGCATGAGTTGAAATCCGAATGGAAATGGCCACAGACCGAGGTGCACGCCCGGGCCGGAAGCGGCAAGAATGGTCAGCGACAACAGGGCGAGAATCAGCGGAATCCGCACCATCTTCATCAGTACCTCGGCGATTGGTTGCAGCGATGAAGGGCGATCGCTCAACGACGCGCCCGCGTGGTCCGGATTATACGCACGAGGTTTGTCCTGCGTCAGGCCACCGGCCCATCGAAGGTATTGCGTCCCGCCGCCTTCGCGCCATACAGAGCGTCATCCGCGCGTCGCAACAATGCTTCGCCATCCACTTCATCATCCCGCCGAATCGCAATCCCGATACTGGTGGTGACGTTGCGCATCATCCCGAGTATCTGGAAATCATGCGCCATCGCATAGATGATTTTCTGGGCGACGACCGTGGCTTCCTGCGGCGCGTGCAGGCCCTCCAGGATGATCACGAACTCGTCCCCGGCCAGGCGCGCGACCATGTCGGTGTGACGTACGCAGGCCAGCAGGCGTTGCGCGAATTCACGCAGGACTTCATCGCCGCCGTGATGGCCGAGCGTGTCGTTGATCGATTTGAAATGGTCGATATCGAGGAACATCACCGCCATCAGACGTTCGCTGCGGCGGCTGCGGGCGATGGCTTCGGCAAGTTTTTCGTCGAATTGCAGACGGTTCGATAAACCGGTCAGGAAATCGAATCGCACCAGTATGCGCAACTGGTTCTCGACCTGCTTGAGCGCGGTGATGTCGTGAATCATCGTGCAGACGCCGGACAGCGCGCCATCGTCGAACTGCGGCACGTAACTCGCATTGTAATAATGGGTCGCGCCGTGCACGCTGCGCTCGAACTCGAATACGCTTGATTTTCCTTCCAGTGCCCGTTCGAAGTGTTGCTTGTGCTGCGAATACAGGGCTTCGTCATAGACTTCTTCCACCTTGTGTCCGGTGATAGCGGACAGCGGCCGGCCCAGCCATTCCTCGTGGGGCTGGTTGTTGAACTGAAACCGGTTCTCCTGATCGATGTAGCTGACCAGCGCGGGCAGATGATCGGTCACCGCGCGCAGCAGCTTTTCCCGGTTCGCGAGTGTGGTCTGGGATTGCTTCAATTCGGTGATGTCCTCGACTAGCGAGAAGAAGCCGGCGACCGTCCCCTGGGCGTCAATATCGGGCACGTAGCTGACCCGCTCCCAGCGGTGGTAGCGTGCGACGAAACGCTCGAAATGCTGCGCCTTGCCGGCCAGCACGTTGAGGATCTGCTGCCGGCTTTGCGCATAGGTCTCCGGCCCCAGCACCTCGCTCGGTTGTTTGCCTTCAATTTTTTCCCGTGACACGCCGTACGCATTCTCATATTGGCGATTGCCGAAGGTGAAGCGTTGCTCCGGATCGACGTAGGCGATCAGCGCCGGGATGTTGTCGGTGATCAGCCGCAGTCGCTGCTCGCTCTTGGCCAGCGCCCGTTCGGCAGTGCGCCTCGCAGTGACGTCTTCGGCTATGCCGAGAATGTATTCGACCCGGTCGTGCTCGTCGAAGATCGGCAGCGTGATGCTATGCAGGTAGCGCACGCTGCCGTCGGTGCGGCGGAATGGATACTCCGCGACTTCCATCGGCGCCGGATTGGCGACGATGTCGCGGTCGCGCTGTTCGAACGTTTGCGCCATCTTGAGCGGGAAGATTTCGCGATCTGTCCTGCCAAGCACGTCCGCTGTGTGGTAGCCGGTGATCGCCTCTCCCGCCTTGTTCCACATAATCACTTGACCAAAATTATCCGGCCGCATGCTCTTGGAAAAGACCAGCACCGGCATGTAGTCGATCAGCGAATGCAGAAAAGCGCGATTGTTACGCATTTCAGCCGCCTTGGCTTCGGCCGTCAGCCGTTCGCGCATCAGATTATCGAAGGTGCGCGCCAGGCGGCCGATCTCGTCGGGCTCGCGGAGCGGACTTGCCAATGCGGTTTCCGGATGTTGCCGGACTTCCTGTATGTGCGCATGAAGCTGCTGCAGCGGCGCGATCTGGCGACGCGCGATCCACCATGCCAGCGGTCCAACCAGCACCGCCAGCAGGATCGCCGCCAGGAGTGCTTTTTTCTCGACCTCGGCGATCGATGTGAAAGCATCCACCTCGGGATACACCGCGCCCAGGATCCAGTTGGTCGACCTCATCCGCTTATACGAAAACAATCCGTGGGCGCCGGCGCGGTTGCTGCCTTCCAGCGTTCCTTCATAGCCGGCAAGCGCGCGATCAAAGCCCGGGTTGCTTCCGGCCATCGATGCTACTTGCTGCAAGACCAGTGATTGTTTCGGGTGGGAGACGATGACACCGTCATTGGTGACGGCGAACACGTAGCCGGTCCTCCCGATCCTCACTTGCGCGAGACGGCCGAGAAAGTTCTCATGATCGAGTGCCATCGTGCCACCCACGATGAGCGCGACATTTCCCTGCTGGTCAAGGACGGGCGCGGTCATGATCAATACCGGCTTGTGGGTCAGCGCACTGCGCAAGGGCGCTGAAATGACGCCTTTGCGGGTCGCCATGGTGTCCTTGAAGTACGCTCGGTTGGCGACGTTCAGCTTGCCGCGGCTGGCGGGATCGTCCAAATTGGCGAGCAGCTCGCCTTGCGCGTTGGCGATCGACAGATTGTCGAATAGCACCTTGAAATTGCTGTGTTGCTCGACGAAGCGCTGCAACCGGTCGGAGTCCTGGAAAATGTCACGCGGGATGGCGGCGGCAATCAGTTGCAGGCCCCTTTGGCGTGTATAGAATTTTTGATCAATTTCGTCGGCTACTTGTGACAGCAGCGTGAACTGCTGGTCGCCGATGATTGCCTTCATGCCGCGCTTGGCCAGCACGAGCGATACGGTGCTGGCCAGGATCGTCGTCACGAATACCAGCGCGACCGCGACGATGGCCATGCGGGTCTTCAGGCTGGGGGCGGTCAGGAAAGGCAAGCCGCGCATGTCCGTATTGTGGTAATTCTGAATCTCCTTTGGGAGCGCCGGGCAGCGCGATATCGGTATGCCGAATGAAAGCAGGCTACATGCTGCGCCAAAGCGCAAATACCAGCAAGGTATAGAACGCCGCCATGATGTCATCCCACATGACACCGAAGCCTCCCTTGAAATGGCGGTCAAAATAGCCGATTGGCGGTGGTTTCACCATATCGAAAAAACGGAACCAGACGAAGGCCCAGCACTGGGTGGTCCAGTCGGCGGGCACGATCAATAGCAGCACCAGCCAGAACGCGATGATTTCATCCCACACCATGCTGCCATGGTCCGCAATGCCCAGGTTGCGGCCGGTCTTGGCGCATGCCCAGACCCCGAGTGCGAAACCGGCAACGATCATGATCAGCCAGTTCTGCACCGTAAAAAATCCCGCCCAGCGCGACGATAACACCGTAAACGACAGCCACGCGAACAAGGTGCCCATGGTGCCCGGCATGACGGGCGAGAGTCCGCTACCGAAACCCTGCGCCAGCACATGGGCCGGGTGCGACAGCATGAAATGGGCGTTGGGTTTGGCGACGTACGCGTCTTGTCCGGGTTCCAGCGTGGTCATGGGGTGGCGAAATGGTCGAAAGAAGTCGTCGGCAACGCGAGCGCAGTACCAGCCTCATCAACCAGCCGCAGGCCGGGCGCGGCTTCGATCCGGCCGATGCGCGCGACGCCGACTGCAGCCGACTGCGCGGCAGCGAGCACCGCCTCGCGTCTGGCGGTCGGCGCGGTGAAACACAATTCGTAATCGTCGCCGCCGCCGAGCGTGTAGCGGCGGCGCAGTTCCTGCGTCTGTCGGGCCAGTGCCGGGCCGCTCGGCAGCGCATCGACGTTTACGGTTGCGCCGAGCCGTGAGCGTTGCAGGATGTGGCCGAGATCGCCGGCCAGTCCGTCCGAAATATCGATCGCGGCATGGGCGATCCCGCGCAGCGCCAGGCCCAACTCCACGCGCGGCGTCGGCGTGTGCATCCGGGCGGCCGCGCTCTCCAGCGCGGCACTATCCAGCACAATCTCATTCCAGTAATGCGCGAGTGCCAGTCGGGCCTCCCCCAACGCGCCCGAAACCCAGATGTCGTCACCTTCCTGTGCGCTATCTCGCCGCAGCGCTTCGCCGATCGGGATGTCGCCGAACACGGTGATGCAGATGTTGAGCGGCCCTTTGGTGGTGTCGCCGCCGATCAGCTCGCAATCGTGCAAGTCGGCCAGCCCGAATAATCCATCTGAAAAAGCGGTCAGCCATTCGACGCGCGCGGCGGGCAGCGAAAGCGCCAGCGTGAATGCGAGTGGCTGCGCACCCATTGCCGCCAGATCGGATAGATTGACGGCGAGGCACTTGTGGCCGAGCTTGGCCGGATCCGCGTCTGCGAAAAAATGACGGCCCTCGACCAGCATGTCGGTCGAAATCGCCAGCTGGACGCCGGGCGCCGGCTTGAGCAACGCGCAGTCGTCGCCTATGCCGAGCGCAATGCGTCCGGTCCGGCGCACCGGACGGGTGAAATAGTGCGCAATCAGGTCAAATTCGGACATCATGTAGTGATTGTACCAATGGGGGCTGGTCTGACCAAGCCGAATCATCGCTTCCCGGCCAGCCGTTTCTCCGATTATTGGCGCATAGTCAAAATGGATTATCGATAACTAATTGGTGGTTCATAAGACATTTAATTCAAGCCCTTATGTCTAAAAGGTATGAACTCCGTATAAATACGTATAACTCCGGAAGTTTCACTCTGATAAAATTAGCCGCTTTCCCTGAATAAAATCGGAAGGCTGAGAGCATGGATTCCCTAATTGAACAAAAAGAAGAACTCCGCCAGCAATTACGCCAAGCAGCACTCGAATATCACGAATTCCCCACCCCCGGCAAGATCAGCGTCACCCCCACCAAGCAACTGACCAATCAGCGCGATCTGGCCCTCGCGTATTCGCCGGGCGTCGCCGCCGCGTGTGAAGAAATCGCCATCGATCCCGCCAATGCGTTCAAGTACACCGCACGCGGCAACCTGGTTGCGGTCATCACTAACGGTACGGCGGTGCTCGGGCTGGGCAACATCGGCCCGCTGGCTTCCAAGCCGGTCATGGAAGGCAAGGGCGTCTTGTTCAAGAAGTTCGCCGGCATCGACGTGTTCGACATCGAAATCAACGAGCTCGATCCCGACAAGCTATGCGACATCATCGCCGCGCTGGAGCCGACCTTCGGCGGCATCAACCTGGAAGATATCAAGGCGCCGGAATGCTTTTACATCGAGCGAAAGCTACGCGACCGGATGAAGATTCCGGTATTTCACGATGACCAGCACGGCACCGCGATCATCGTCGGTGCGGCGATCATGAACGGCTTGAAAGTCGTCGGCAAGGACATCAAGAAATGCAAACTGGTGGTGTCCGGCGCGGGTGCCGCTGCGCTCGCCTGTCTTGACCTGATCGTCGACCTCGGCTTCCCGATTGAGAATATTTTTGTTACCGACCTGGCCGGCGTGGTCTACGAGGGACGCATCGAGTTGATGGATCCGGACAAGGCGCGCTTTGCGCAAAAGACGGATGCGCGCAGCCTGGCCGAAGTCATTCCCGGGGCGGATATTTTTCTCGGCTTGTCGGCCGGCGGCGTGTTAAAGCCCGAGATGGTGAAAGCCATGGCAAACAAACCGCTGGTGCTGGCACTGGCCAACCCGACGCCGGAGATCCTGCCGGAAGAAGTCGAGGCGGTCCGCAGCGACGCGATCATCGCGACCGGACGCTCGGATTATCCGAACCAGGTCAATAACGTCCTGTGTTTCCCGTACATCTTCCGCGGTGCACTCGATTGCGGCGCCACCACGATTACTCGTGCGATGGAAATCGCCGCAGTGCACGCGATCGCCGAACTGGCGCAAGCGGAGCAATCCGACGTTGTCGCCACCACCTACGGCTTCAATAACCTGAGCTTCGGCCCGGAGTACATCATCCCGATGCCGTTCGATCCGCGCCTGATGATGAAGATCGCGCCGGCGGTCGCGAAGGCAGCCGAAGAATCCGGCGTGGCCGCGCGTCCAATCGAGGACATGCAGGCTTACCGCGATCGGCTGCAGCAATTCGTTTATCGCAGCGGCACCTTCATGAAGCCGATTTTCCAGGTCGCGAAGAATGCGCCGGCGGGCAAGAAGCGCATCGTATTTGCCGAAGGCGAAGAAGAGCGCATCCTGCGCGCGGTGCAGGTCGTGGTTGACGAAAAATTGGCGAAGCCGATTCTGGTCGGCCGTCCGACCGTACTGAAGCAACGCATCGAGAAATTCGGCCTGCGCCTGAGGCTCGATGTCGATTTCGAAGTCATCAATCCGGAATTCGACGAGCGTTATCGCGACTACTGGCAGACTTATCTGGCGATGACGATACGCAAGGGCGTCACCGAACAGTATGCGAAATTGGAAATGCGCCGCCGCCATACCCTGATCGGCTCGATGATGATCCACAAGGGCGATGCCGACGGCCTGATTTGCGGCACCTTCGGCACCACCAATCTGCACCTTCACTACATTGATCAGGTGCTCGGCAAGCGCGAAGGTGTCAACGTCTATGCCGCGATGAATGGTCTGATCCTGCCGGATCGCCAGCTGGTGATGGTCGACACCCATGTCAATGAAAATCCGACCGCCGAGCAATTGGCGGAAATCACCGTCCTGGCCGCGGAAGAAATGCGCCGCTTCGGCCTGTGTCCGCGTGCCGCCCTGCTGTCGCATTCCAACTTCGGTTCCGGCAACAGCGACTCCGCGAAGAAAATGCGGGCCGCGCTTGCCATCCTTCGCGAGAAAGCGCCCGACCTGGAAGTCGACGGCGAGATGCACGGCGATACCGCGCTCGATTCCGGGCTGCTGAAGAGCCTGATGCCGGACTCACCGCTCAAAGGCGATGCCAACCTGCTGGTATTGCCGAACATCGACGCCGCCAACATTTCGTACAACCTGTTAAAGGTCGCGGCCGGCACCGGTATCGCGATCGGTCCGATCCTGCTCGGCTGCGCCAAGCCGGTTCACATCCTGACTCCATCCGCCACCGTGCGGCGGATCGTGAACATGACGGCGTTGTGCGTGATGGATGCTGTGGCCCAGCGCTGATCGTACGATTTATTCGACCGGCAGGCGCTAAAGAAGCCGTCACGCGTTCATGGCGCGGACGGCTTCTCTATGCAGCAACGAAGTGTCGATCGCAGCCTCAGTCTTGCGGCATCTTGATCGGCACCCGCCCGGTCGGCACCAGCGTCGATGCATGTGCGCAATGGCCCGGTTGATCGTCGAAAAACATATGCGGCCGGAATGCCGCGAGCACAGCGGATTTCGCCACCCCGCCCATGAAGAACGTTTCATCGATTGCCACGTCCCACGCGCGCAGCGTGCGGATCACGCGCTCGTGCGCCGGCGATGAGCGTGCGGTGACCAGCGCGGTACGGATCGGCGCGGCGCGGCCCTCGGCGTTCTTGAAGTTGTTCTGGATGAAGGACAATGCCTTCAGCAGCCGCGCGAACGGACCTTCCGGCAGCGGTTTTCTCGCATTTTCGCGTTCGTGGTTCTCGAATGCTTCGATGCCCTGGCTCTGGAAGATCCGCTCCGATTCATCCGAAAAAATCACCGCATCGCCGTCGAACGCGATGCGAATCTGACCGAGCTCTTCCCGTGCATTGTCGGGCTTTTGGTAGAGCAGGGCGGAGGCGACGCCGGAATTGACCGCGGCTTGCACGTCATCCTCGTGCAAGGACAGGAACAGGCTGACGTTGAACGCCTGCAGATAAGGTGCCAGCGATGCGCCGCCGGTCAATGCGGCGCGCGTGATGTCGAGGCCGTAGTGCGCGATCGAATTGAAGATGCGCATCGAGGTCTCGGAAGAATTGCGCGACATGATCACGACTTCGACCAGGCGCTGGCCATTGTCCAGCTCGTTCGCCAGCAGGTTCAGCTTCAGCAATGCACGGATCAACGCGAAGCCGGCGCCGAGTTTCAGAATTTCGTTTTCATTCTCAAGCTGATGCTTGCGGTAGGCGTCCAGGCCTTGCGTGCGAAAAATCGCTTCTTCCGCTTCCAGGTCGAACAGCGCGCGCGACGAGACGCCGATCACCAGCAGATTGTTGAGAGAGACGGGCATGAGGTGTGTGTTCCCGCGGCAGGACTCCGCAATGGTTGTAATCAGGGACGCGCCGCGCTGACGCGCGACAGGAATTGGCCCATTATAAGCATGCGGGCCATGCAGAAAATCGGATGCCAAAAACAGAGTCGGATAAATCGCGCGCGTAAAATGAAAAACGCATCCAGAGGATGCGTTTTCAATTTGGTGCCGGGAGCCGGAATCGA
>DHXL01000102.1 GCA_002415335.1 Oxalobacteraceae bacterium UBA5157 | reverse complement strand
ATCCCTGCGTCTCGACGGCAGGTATCCCGAGGTCGCGCGCCAGGCCCATGAGTTGCTGCGGGCGACTCCGCACGATGTGATGGTGGTGGCGGCCTATGGATTGATCTTGCCGCGCAGCGTACTGGACATCCCAAAATACGGTTGCGTCAATATCCATGCCTCCTTGTTGCCGCGCTGGCGCGGGGCGGCGCCGATTCATCGATCGATCGAGGCGGGCGACACCGAGACTGGCGTGACGATCATGCAGATGGACGAAGGCCTCGACACCGGACCGATGCTGTTAATGGAGCGAATGCCGATTGCGCCGGACGACACGACCGGTAGCTTGCATGACAAGCTGGCGGATTTGGGTGGTGCGCTGATTGTCGCTGCGCTCCATGAATTGCAGCAAGGCGTGTTGACGGCGACCCGCCAGCCGGAGCATGGCGCCACTTATGCGGCCAAGATCACGAAGGAAGAAGCGATGCTGGACTTCGCACAAGCAGCCGAGACAGTGGCCCGTAAAATCCGTGCGTTCAACCCCTTTCCCGGTGCGAGCGCGGTTTTCGGCGGGATGCCGATCAAGATCTGGCGCGCCGAGGCAGTGCCGGCCGCCTCCGCAAACATGCCCGGCCAAGTGCTGGCGGCGGAAGCTCAATCCGGGCTATTCATCGCCTGCGGCAGCGGCGCGTTGCACGTGACTGAATTGCAGAAGCCGGGTGGCAAACGCTTGCCGGCGGCAGAGTTTCTGAAGGGCTTTCCCTTGAACGGAAACTTCGACTAAATATTCGCGTGTTCGCAGCGTGTCTTTGACGCGCTCCGTCCCGTTGTCCGGTTTCAAGCCGGGCGGCGCGCACCGGCCCGGCGACGATACCTTCACGAACGGCTCTTACGAGCTTGACGCCGCGGCTCAGCCGCCAAAAGAATTTGGCGAACCTGATGTGGCTACTGATGATTCGCATGCCGTCCGATGGAACCCGATCCTGCGCTGTTCATCTAATTTGCATCGTTTGCCCGGCGCCGACAAGCATCTCGGGCTCGAGATTCTTACTATTTCATTTTCAGAAATAGTGTTTTGTGGTTTATCGGCTTTATTGTTTGAATCGAAGCGAATAAACTTTACTTCATCGATGAGCACACAAACAATGAGTGCGACTCACCGAGGCAGGACCCGACGGGCAGCAACATTGCCTGGACCGCCGAGCCCGGAGTCACTAACTACTAATTGGAGAGTCAAAATGAATGCAAGGAAAATGATGATTGCCGCCACCGTCTTCGCTGCGGCTGGTTCGGCGTTTGCCGCCACCGATGTCACCGGCACGTTCGAAGATTTCACTAACATACCGTCGACCAAGACCCGCGCCGAAGTGGTTGCCGACATGAATCAGGGGCATGCACAGAATCAAGTGGCTGCGACAGAGACCGAATATGCGGAGCCGGCGCGCGGATTTACCTCCAGCAAGACGCGCGCCGAAGTGGTCGCCGAATTACGAGATGCCGCCGCACGGGGGCAATTGGCGAGCACGGAATGGGTCGAGCCGACTACGATGGTCGCCGGCACCCACCGTTCGCGTGAAGAAGTGCGGGCCGAAGCCGTCCAGTCCGCGAAGAAATGAAGAAAGGATTTGATCTTGTTCTTTGATATTTTCGAAATACATAACTCATATGTCAAATCGAAATTGGATCAAACGCCCCCTCGCTCCCTATACTTGCCATGTCTCCTCCATGTCTCCTCCTTTGATATGGATTTAAGCCCACTTCTTCAAGCGGGCTTTTTTTTCGCCCCGACCGCGCAGTCGTTCGCCGAAAGCGATGCGAGGCGATCCGGTGCCTGTTTCAGCATATGCCAGCCGCGGTTCCCGGCCATAGTGCCGCGGCAGGCTCTCGTTACGCAAAACGTCGATCTAACGTATAATTTTCGTGCGCCGATTTGGTTGAATAAGTCAAACCCAGCTTGCGGGCGCAAGGGGTCAATTCCGATCAGTTGGGGACAGAGTACGCTGCGTCTAACTCTTTCCCGCAACCCCTAAAATAAAAACAGCTAAAGCGGATGTCGCAGAACCCGGGCCCGCTACGCAGGCCGGGTTTTTTTGCATTTCAGAGACTGAAAAAGAGCAAGCCATGAAACGTGATCCCATCTCCGCCGCCGAAGCGCAACTGCGCGACCTGCTGTCCAAACGCATCCTGATTCTGGACGGCGCGATGGGCACAATGATCCAGCAATACAAACTGACGGAAGAAGATTACCGCGGCACGCGCTTCGCCGATTTTTCGCCGCCGGGCAAGGAACTGTTCGTCAAAGGCAACAATGAATTATTGACGCTGACCCAGCCGCACATCATCAGCGAAATTCATGAGCAATACCTGGCCGCCGGCGCCGACCTGATCGAGAGCAATACCTTCGGTGCTACCACGATCGCGCAAGACGATTACCGCATGGCGCATCTGGCCTATGAGATGAACGTCGCCGCCGCCAGGTTGGCGCGCGCCGCGTGCGATAAATATTCCACGCCGGACAAGCCGCGCTTCGTCGCCGGCGCGCTCGGCCCGACTCCCAAGACCGCATCGATTTCGCCGGACGTCAATGACCCGGCCGCGCGCAATGTCAG
>DHXL01000253.1 GCA_002415335.1 Oxalobacteraceae bacterium UBA5157 | reverse complement strand
TCGGTGCGCACCGGCTGGAAGGTGCCGGCGCCGACATGCAGCGTGACGGTGGCGAATTGCACGCCGTGCTCGCGCAATTTGTCGAGCAAGGTTTGATCGAAATGCAGGCCGGCGGTCGGCGCGGCGACTGCGCCGGGCTGCTTCGCATAGACGGTTTGGTAGCGCTGCTCATCGAACGCGTCGGCGCTGTGTTCGATATAGGGCGGCAGAGGCAGGCGGCCGTGCGCGTCGATCAAGGTAAATACATCGTCGGGAAACTGCAGCGCGTAGAACTCGCCGACCCGCTCGCCGACGCTGACGTCGAACGCATCGGCCAGCCGGATCCGACTGCCGGGCGGCGGCGACTTGGACGCGCGCACTTGCGCATGCACGCTGCGGCTGTCGATCACGCGCTCGATCAGCACTTCGACCTTGCCGCCGGTTTCCTTGATGCCGAAAAAACGCGCCTTGAGCACGCGCGTGTCATTGAGCACCAGCAGGTCGCCCGGTGCCAGCAAGCCGACGATATCGGCGAATCCGCGGTCGATCAGCGTGTCGCCGGCGACGTGCAGCAAGCGGGATGCGCTGCGCTCGGGCAGCGGCAATTGCGCAATCAATTCTTGCGGCAAATCGAAATCGAAATCTGACAGTGAATACATGCGTAAGGTGGTATCGGAGCGTGACGGGAACTGCTATGGTTGCAAGGTTTTTCTGAGAGGTTGAACGGCAGCTGTATCGACGCGCAGTTTCGAAGTGCTTCGACGCGATAGCAACCGCACTGCGGCGCGACCGTTTATGATTACCAAACCCGCTATTTTACGCCCTGCCGCGCCATTGACCGCCTGATATGCCCGCACCGAAGCGAAAGCCCGCCGCCAGCGCCAAGACGACGCCACCGAGCGCCAACAAGATCGAGGACAAGCTCGCCCGTCTCGGCTTGCGCACCGACATGGACCTGGTGCTGCATCTGCCGCTGCGTTACGAAGACGAAACCCAGGTCGTCGCCATCCACGAGGCGGCTTTCATGGCGGGCAACGCGGTGCAAGTGGAAGGCGTGGTCGTCAGCTGCGAGATCCAGTTCCGCCCGCGGCGGCAATTGGTGGTCACGATCAGCGACGACAGCGGGCCGCTGGTGATGCGCTTCCTGAATTTTTACGGCAGCCAAGTCAAGCAGCTGGGCGAAGGCACGCGCGTGCGCGCACGGGGAGAAGTGCGGCATGGCTTTTTCGGCGCCGAGATGGTGCACCCAAGCTACAAGATCGTGCTCGAAGGCGCGCCGCTGCCAACCGTGTTGACGCCGGTCTATCCGGCCGGCGAAGGCTTGTCGCAAACCTTGCTGCGCAAGGCGATCGGCGCCGCGATGGCGCGCGTCGATTGGCACGACACCTTGGCCGAGCCGCTACGGACAGCGCTCAAGCTGGCGCCGTTCGAAGCGTCGATCCGCCTGCTGCACAATCCGCCGCAAGACGTCGATGAGCATGCGCTGGAAGACCGTTCGCATCCGGCCTGGGTGCGCATGAAGTTCGATGAATTGCTGGCGCAGCAATTGTCGCTCAAGCGCGCACAGGCCGCGCGCCGCGCCAAGGGCGCCGCGCCACTGCCGCTGATCGGCACACTGTCCGCAGGCTTCCTGAATACGCTGCCGTTTACGCTGACCGCCGCGCAGCAACGCGTGCTGACCGAGATCCGCGCCGACCTGGGCGCGTCGTTCCCGATGCAGCGCTTGCTGCAAGGCGATGTCGGCAGCGGCAAGACGGTGGTCGCCGCGCTGGCGGCGGCGCAGGCGATCGATAGCGGCTTTCAGGCTGTGCTGATGGCGCCGACTGAAATCCTGGCCGACCAGCATTTCCGCAAGATCGCCGCCTGGATGGAGCCGCTCGGCGTCAAGATTGCGTGGCTCACCGGCAGTCTGAAAAAGAAAGAAAAAACCGAGGCGCAAGAGCGCATCGAATCGGGCGACGCGCAACTGGTGATCGGCACCCATGCGCTGATCCAGGACGCGGTGCAATTCGCCAGACTGGGCCTGGTGATCGTCGACGAGCAACACCGCTTCGGCGTCGGCCAGCGGCTGGCGCTGCGCAACAAGGGGCTGGATACCACCTCCGCGCTCGATGGCGCGCACACGGTGCCGCATCAATTGATGATGTCGGCCACGCCGATTCCGCGCACGCTGGCGATGACTTACTATGCCGATCTTGAAGTGTCGGTTATCGACGAACTGCCGCCCGGCCGTACGCCGATCGTCACGCGCGTGGTCGATCAGGACCGGCGCGACGAAGTGATCGAGCGCGTGCATGCGGCCGCGCTGGAGGGGCGCCAGGTGTACTGGGTCTGCCCGCTGATCGAGGAATCGGAAGCCCTGCAGCTGCAGACCGCGACCGATACCCACGCGACGCTGATGGCGGCGCTGCCCGACTTGCAGGTCGGGCTGGTGCATGGCCGCTTGAAACCGGCCGAGAAGCAGGCGGTGATGGAGGCCTTCACGCGCGGCGAAATCCAGCTGCTGGTCGCGACCACCGTAATCGAGGTCGGGGTCGATGTGCCGAACGCATCGTTGATGGTGATCGAACATGCGGAGCGCTTCGGCCTGTCGCAGCTGCATCAGTTGCGCGGCCGGGTCGGGCGCGGCGCGGCCGCCAGCGCCTGCCTGCTGCTGTATCAAAGTCCGCTCGGCCCGACCGCCAGGCAGCGGCTGCGCACGATGCGCGAGACTACCGATGGTTTCGAAATCGCGCGCAAAGACCTCGAAATCCGCGGTCCCGGCGAATTCCTCGGCGCGCGCCAGTCGGGCCAGGCGATGCTGCGCTTCGCCGACCTGGAAACCGATCAATGGCTGGTTGAAAAGGCGCGCACGCTGGCGCATGCCTGGCTGCACAGCGCGGCACCCGACGACGCGGCGGCGGTCGACGCGCATCTGGCGCGCTGGCTCGGCGCGCGCGAGGATTACCTGAAGGTATAGGACTGAAGCCGCGATTAATAACCAGAGATATGCGAAGATAGCCGCATGACACTCACCGAACTCAAATACATCGTCGCAGTCGCCCGAGAGAAACACTTCGGCCATGCCGCGGAAGCCTGCTTCGTGGCGCAGCCGACCTTGTCGGTCGCGATCAAGAAGCTGGAAGATGAACTCGGCGTCGTGATTTTCGAACGCGGCGGCACAGAAATCTCGATGACGCCGCTGGGCGCGCAAATCGTCGCGCAGGCCGAACTGGTGCTGGAACAAACCGCGTCCATCAAGGAAATTGCGAAGCAAAACAAGGACCCGCTGGTCGGCCCGTTCCGTCTCGGCATCATCTACACCATCGCGCCCTACCTGCTGCCGCCGCTCGTCAAAACCATGATCGATCGCGTGCCCCAGATGCCGCTGGTGCTGCAGGAGAATTTCACGGTGCGCCTGCTGGAGCTATTGCGCCAGGGCGAACTCGATGCGGCGATCATGGCGCTGCCGTTCCCGCAACATGGGCTGCTGGTGCAGCCCTTGTATGACGAACCGTTTGTCGTCGCGCTGCCCAAGCATCACGCGTGGGCCACGCGCGCAGCGATTAACCCGCATGAGCTGAAATCCGAAACCATGCTGCTGCTCGGGAGCGGCCACTGCTTTCGCGACCAGGTACTGGAAGTCTGCCCCGAAATGTCGCGCTTCTCGACCACCGGCGACGGCATCGCGCGCACCTTCGAAGGCTCGTCGCTGGAAACGATCCGCCACATGGTCGCATCCGGCATCGGCATCACGGTGCTGCCGCAAGCGTCGGTGCCCGATATGCAGGCGAAAGACGGCATGCTGCGCTACATACCGTTCGAGGCGCCGATCCCGTCACGGCGAGTCGTGATCGCGTGGCGCAAGAGCTTCACGCGGCGTGCCGCGATCGAAGCAGTACAGCAAGCGGTACTGGCCTGCAATCTGAGCGGTGTCACCATGTTGAACGACGCAGCGATCATCGAGGGCTAGCAGCGCTACGCATGAATCGACTCCGACTCTACATTCGCCTGGTCCGGCTCGATAAGCCGATTGGCATCCTGCTCTTGTTGTGGCCGACCCTGTCGGCACTTTGGCTGGCGTCAGACGGGAGACCGGATTGGGCGCTGGTGCTGATATTTTCCATTGGCACGGTGCTGATGCGCTCGGCCGGCTGCGCGGTCAACGATTTTGCCGACCGCGATTTCGACCGCCACGTCGTGCGCACCGCCGAACGTCCGCTCACCAGCGGCCAGCTCATGCCGTGGGAAGCGCTGGCGGTGGCGGCGCTGCTGGCGCTGATCGCATTCGCGCTGATCTGGCCGCTCAACGCGTTGACCAAGCAACTGTCGGTGGCGGCGGTATTGATCGCGGTCAGTTATCCTTACTTCAAGCGCTTCTTCGCGATTCCGCAAGCCTATCTCGGCATCGCGTTCGGCTTCGGTATCCCGATGGCTTTCGCGGCCGTGCAAGGCGCGGTTCCCGCCGCAGCGTGGCTGCTGCTGATCGGGAATGTCTTTTGGGCGGTCGCCTACGATACCGAGTACGCGATGGTCGATCGCGACGATGACCTGAAAATCGGTATCAAGACTTCCGCGATTACCTTCGGGCGCTTCGACGTCGCGGCCGTGATGGTCTGTTACGCGTGCTCGTTCGCCGCCACGCTGCTGGTCGGCTGGGAGTATGGTTTGCGCGGCTGGTTCGTGGCGGGCATGCTGGTTGCCGTCGCTTGCGCGGCGTACCATTACACGCTGATCCGCGGGCGCGATCGGATGCTGTGCTTTGCGGCATTTCGGCATAACAACTGGCTCGGGGCTGCTGTGTTCGGCGGCATCGCACTGGATTATGCCATGCGATGATTTCTCGTTGAGCCGCGTTCTTTGCATCGCGGCTTATTATTCTTATGTCGCCAGGTGACGCGACAAGCACCGCGCGGGCAGCGACGCACCGGTGATCGCAAGCTCTACTATATTGATGAGCCCATCAAGTTGGTACCAGGAGCATGCGTTATGAACCGTCAAGTCACACTCTTCCATTCTCCCAATACGCGATCTTCGGGCGCACTAATCCTGCTCGAAGAACTCCATGCCGAGTATCAACTGCATGTGCTGAACATGAAGGCCGGCGAACAGCGCCGTCCCGACTATCTCGCCGTCAATCCGATGGGAAAAGTCCCGGCCATCAAGCATGGCGACGCGCTTGTGACGGAACAGGTCGCGATCTTCCTGTACCTGGCGGATCTGTATCCGGAAGCCGGGCTGGCGCCCGCGATCGGCGATCCGTTGCGTGGCCCCTATCTACGCTGGATGGTGTACTACGGCTCGTGTTTCGAGCCGGCGGTGGTTGACCGCGCACAAAAGCGCGAGCCGGCACCGCAGGCGATGTCGCCCTATGGCGACTTCGACACGGTGTTCAAAACCTTGAACGATCAGCTGGCGAAAGGTCCCTATTTGCTCGGCGAGAAATTCACCGCCGCCGACGTGCTGTGGGGTACCGCGCTCACCTGGATCACCATGTTCGGGCTGGTGCCTGCGACACCTGTCATCAAGGCCTACACCGATCGCTGGAATGCGCGCCCATCGGTCGCGCGGGCAAAAGCGAAGGACGCGGAACTGGTCGCGGCACAGAGCCAATAGCGGCATCCGGCGCGCGTGGCAAGTCAATCCCGGCCGAATTCTTCACCGAGCTCCTTGCCGCGCGCCGCCGCCGCTTTTAATGCGGTCACGATGGAAGCTTTGACCCCGCTCGCTTCCATGCTGGTCAAGGCCGCGTACGTCGTGCCGCCCTTCGACGTGACCCGCTCGCGCAGCACCGATATCGGCTCGCGCGATTGCGCAGCGAGTTGCGACGCGCCTGTGAACGTGGCGATCGCCAGTTGCGTGCCTTGCTCGGCACTGAGCCCCATTTCCAGTGCCGCCTGCTGCATCGCCTCGATGAAATAAAACACGTAAGCCGGGCCGCTGCCCGAGACGGCCGTCACCGGATCGATCAGCGCTTCGTCGTCCAGCCAGACGGTGGCGCCGACCGCCCGCATGATCGCGTCCGCTGCCGCGCGCTGGCTGTCGGACACACCGGCCAATGCGACCATTCCGGTAATACCCTGGCCGATCAGTGCCGGCGTATTCGGCATGGTGCGCACGATCGCAGCATGCCCGCCGAGCCAGCGCGACAAGTCCACTGCGCGAATGCCGGCGGCGATCGACAACACCAGTTGCGCGGTGATGTGCGGCTTGAGTTGCGCGACCACGTCCTTCATTTGCTGCGGCTTCACCGCCAGCACGATCACATCGACCTGTTCCAGCGCAAGACCGATCTGTTGTGCGCCGGTGACGCCGAACTGCCGCTCCAGTTTTTGCAATGAATCGGCATTGATGTCGACCACATGAATATTGCCGCCTGCCGTGAGCCTGCCGGCCAGCCCGCCGATCAGTGCAGTGGCCATGTTGCCGCCACCGATAAAGCAGATTTTCAAATTATTTTGCATAGTCTCTATGTCCAAAAATTGCGGTGCCGACCCGCACAATCGTGGCGCCTTCGGCGATCGCCGCATCCATATCCGCCGACATTCCCATCGACAGCGTATCCAGATCCAGGCCTTGCGCGCGCAGTTGTTCAAACAATAATCGCAGCTGTCGAAACGGCAACCGCTGCGCATCCGACTCCTCCGCCGGCTCGGGAATTGCCATCAAGCCGCGCAGCCGCAGATTCGGCATGGCCGCTACCGCGCGCGCGAGCGTCAGCGCGTCTTGCGGCGCGACGCCGCTCTTGCTGGCCTCGCCGCTGATGTTAACTTGCAGGCAAATATTGAGCGGCGGCAGATGTGCTGGCCTTTGTTCGGACAGGCGTTGCGCGATTTTTTCGCGCTCGACCGAATGCACCCAGTCAAAATGTTCGGCAATCGGACGTGTCTTGTTGCTCTGGATAGGACCGATAAAATGCCATTCAAACAATATATCGGGACACGCCAACTTGAGCGCCGCCATTTTATCCAGCGCTTCCTGCAAATAGTTCTCGCCAAAAGCAGTCTGTCCAGCCTGCGCCGCCTCAATGATTGCGTCCGGGCCGAAGGTCTTGGATACCGCGAGCAAGCGGATTGTGTGAGGGTCGCGTTGCGCCCTGCGCGCGATGGCGGCGATCCGTTCATGCACGGCTTGCAAGTTGCGGGCTATTGTGGACATAATCAAATTTCTTTCTAGCGGTGCCGCGCAGATGCATGAGAAATCTCTTTGCAACCTGCGCCATCTTTAAACTTCTATGCGGTCTCAGGGATTATAAATGGACATTTCCGAACTCCTCGCGTTCTCGGTCAAAAACAGCGCATCCGACCTGCACCTATCGGCCGGCCTGCCGCCCATGATCCGCGTTCACGGCGATGTACGTCGCATCAATTTGCCGCCGCTGGAGCACAAGGACGTGCACGGCATGATCTATGACATTATGAACGACGGCCAGCGCAAGGCTTACGAAGAAAATCTGGAATGCGACTTTTCGTTTGCGATTCCCGGCCTGGCGCGGTTCCGGGTCAATGCCTTCAATCAGGATCGCGGCGCATCCGCGGTGATGCGGACCATTCCATCGAAGATCCTCAGCCTGGAAGCACTGAAGTGCCCGAAGATTTTTACCGACCTGGCTCTGAAACCGCGCGGCCTGGTGCTGGTGACCGGCCCGACCGGCTCCGGCAAATCGACCACGCTGGCGGCGATGGTCAACCATGTCAACGAAACCGAATACGCACATATCCTGACGATTGAAGATCCGATCGAATTCGTGCATGAATCCAAGAAATGCCTGATCAACCAGCGCGAAGTCGGCCCGCATACGCATTCCTTCAGCGCGGCCTTGCGCTCGGCGCTGCGGGAAGATCCGGACGTGATCCTGGTCGGCGAATTGCGCGATCTGGAAACCATCCGTCTCGCGCTATCGGCGGCGGAAACCGGCCACCTGGTGTTCGGCACGCTGCATACTTCGTCGGCCGCGAAAACCATCGACCGTATCGTCGACGTGTTTCCCGGCGATGAAAAAGAAATGGTGCGCGCGATGTTGTCCGAATCGCTGCAAGCGGTGATTTCGCAAACCCTGCTGAAGACCAAGGACGGCTCGGGCCGCGTCGCCGCGCATGAAATCATGGTCGGCACGCCGGCCATCCGCAATCTGATTCGCGAAGCAAAGATCGCGCAAATGTATTCCGCGATTCAGACCGGCGCCAGCCTCGGCATGCAGACGCTCGACAGCAACCTGGCCGACCTGCTGAAGCGCAACGTGATCTCGGGAGCGGCCGCGCGCGGCGCCGCGAAGACGCCGGAAAACTTCCCAGGCTAACGCGTTCATAAGACGGGAAGCCATTCGAACTAAGGAACCACCATGGAACGCGAACAAGCCACAAAATTCATGCATGACCTGTTGCGGCTGATGCTCAGCAAGAACGGCTCGGATCTCTTCATCACCACGGACTTTCCGCCGGCATTCAAGATCGACGGCAAGATGACGCCGGTGTCGAATCAACCGTTGACCGCTGCCCACACAGTCGAGTTGACGCGCGCAATCATGAACGATCGGCAGTCGGCCGAATTCGAGGCGACCAAGGAATGCAATTTCGCGATCAGTCCCGGCGACCTGGGCCGCTTCCGCGTCTCGGCATTCGTGCAGCAGGCGCGGGTGGGCATGGTGCTGCGGACCATCACTACCGCGATCCCGAAGATCGACGAGATCGGCGTGCCGCCGATCCTGAAAGAAGTCGCGATGACCAAGCGCGGACTCGTGATCATGGTCGGCGCCACCGGGTCCGGCAAATCGACCACGCTGGCGGCGATGGTCGGCTACCGCAACGAAAACAGTTATGGCCATATCATCACGGTGGAAGATCCGGTCGAATACGTGCATCCGCACCGCAACTGCATCGTCACGCAGCGCGAAATCGGCGTCGATACGGCGGACTGGGGCACCGCCCTGAAGAACACGCTGAGGCAGGCGCCGGACGTAATCCTGATCGGCGAGATCCGCGACCGCGAAGCGATGGATTACGCGATCGCATTTGCCGAGACCGGCCATCTGTGTCTGGCGACGATGCACGCGAACAGTTCCAACCAGGCGCTGGATCGCATCATCAACTTCTTCCCGGAAGAACGGCGCGCACAACTGCTGATGGACTTGTCGCTCAACCTGAAAGGCATGATTTCGCAGCGGCTGGTCCCGTTGCGCGACACCAAGGGGCGCTGCGTCGCGGTCGAAGTCATGTTAAATTCACCGTTGATTTCCGACCTGATCTTCAAGGGCCAGGTGCATGAAATCAAGGAAATCATGAAGAAGTCGCGCGAGCTCGGCATGCAGACCTTCGATCAGGCGCTGTTCGACCTGTATGAAGCGGACAAGATTTCATATGAAGATGCGCTGCGCAATGCCGACTCGGTCAACGATTTACGTCTGGCGATCAAGTTGCGCGGCAAGGATGCGAAGGGCCGCGATCTCAGCAAGGGAACCGAACATCTGGGGATAGTATGACCAATATCTACGACTTCAAGGCGGACCGCCTCGACGGTGCGCCGGTTGACTTGAAAAAATACCGCGGCAAGGTGCTGCTGATCGTCAATACAGCCAGCAATTGCGGCTTCACGCCGCAGTACAAGGGACTCGAGGCTGTCTACGAGCAATTCAAGGACAAGGGCGTCGAGGTACTGGGTTTTCCGTGCAACCAGTTCGGCTCGCAAGAGCCCGGCGGCGCGGACGAGATCGGATCATTTTGCGAAAAAAATTACGGCGTGACTTTTCCGCTGTTCGCGAAGGTCGACGTGAACGGCGACGATGCCCATCCGCTGTTCAAGTATCTGAAAAGCAAGGCGCCTGGCTTGCTCGGCAGCGAGGGCGTCAAGTGGAATTTCACCAAGTTCCTGGTGAAGAAAGACGGCACGGTCTTCAAGCGCTATGCGCCGCAAACCGAGCCCAAGGAATTGATGGGCGATATCGAGAAGCTGCTGGCGGAATAAATTGATTTCTGCTTAACCAACATGCGGCGCCGGTAGCGCGCGCTGGTGTAGCAGGGAATTTGGACAGCATGCTGTCCGCCTGCGGAACGATCTGCCCTTGCCAGGGCAGATTCCCGCCCTACTGGG
>DHXL01000019.1:4624-6883 GCA_002415335.1 Oxalobacteraceae bacterium UBA5157 | reverse complement strand
GAGCGCGTGGCTGTACAGGGTATCCTTGCCTTGCGCGATTCTTGGCGCCCATAATGCCTTGTCTCCGAATTTCGGCGCACCCAGTACCGCGGCGGCATGGCAGGCTACGCAAGTCGCGGTGTAAACCTTCTCGCCTTTGGCTAAATCATCCGCGCTGGGAGCCGGCCCAGCGGCGACCGCAGCGGGCGCGGAGGCTGCAGGTGCTGCAGCGGCCACAGGCGCGCTCGGAGCAGGCGCGGAGGCTGTCGCCGCCGGTGTCTCGGTGACAGCTGGGCTAGCGGCCGCAGACGCGGATGCGTCGGCGGCCACCGGCGTCTTTTGCCCGCATCCGGCCAAGGCTGCAACGATAATGAGTGGCAAGAATTTGTATGTGTTCATGGTTTCACTTCCTTTTTGGTTAAAAATCTTTTGTAACAGGTGGTGCCAGCATCACATCATCCGGCGGTGACGGTGGGCGCTCAATGCGACATGGTCGTATCGTGCACCACGCCGCCGCTGAGATCGGCCATATCCGGGGTAATTTGTTCAAAGCGAAGAACTTTACCACCTTCTGTTTGCGCGAATTTTTCCGCGGCCTGCATACTGGAGAAGGAACCGAAGGTCGGCCCCATGGAACCGCGCTTCTTGCTTCCCACTACATAGAAGGCGGTCTTGGCGTTGATCCAGTTGCCGCTCGGATGATCCCAGTCGGTCTTGCCCATATCCTGCACAAACGCCGCAGTGACCTGGCGTTTTTGTTCCGGTGTCAGTAACGTGGAAAACATCTCAAGCAAATCGCAGAAAAAATCCGGCTTGCCTTCCGCATAATGGATCTGCGCCTTCGGGCCGGGAAAATCCTTCAGGAACATCCCGTCCAGCGCGCAGGCGGTGTCATTGCCGGGCTCCTGCGCGACTGCCGCAGGTCCGGCATGGCTGCAGGCAGCCAGCAGTGCCAGCAGCACCAGGCCGGCGGCCAATTTGGCCGACAATCTTCGCGGTTTGATCATCATCGGTTTCACTTGAATCTCCATTTTGCGAGTAAGAACGGGGCGATGATCCAGCCAAGCATGATACCGGACAATACCAGCGGGTTGGTCAGGCTGTCCGGCATCACGGTCGCCAGGCCGTACATGGTTTGCACCTGCTGCGAACTGAAGATATTCAGCAAGCGAAATACGTCAGCCGGATTAAGCATCAGCAAGCTCGCGAATACAGTGCTACCGAGATTCCCCTTGCTGACCACGAGCATTCCCATTAGCAGCAAGTCAAAAATCAGCACGAAGAAGAACCACATCGCGATCGCCATGCCGCTGGCGCGCATGCGATCTTGCGCAACCACCGACATCCATAATGCCAGACTCAAGAATGCCATTCCCATCAGGATCGCCGACAAAACAAAGCCGGCGTAATGATACAGGTCGTGGCTATTCAGCTGCGCCGCGAGCGGCAGCAAGCCTGCGCCAAATCCGATTGCCGTCGCGCTGGCCAGTGCGGCCGACAAGCCGAGATATTTACCCAGCAGGATTTCAAATCGCGTGATCGGCATCGACAGCAGCAGCTCCAGCGAGCCGAGTTCCTTCTCGCCGACGATCGCATCGTAGCCGAGGATTACTGCGATCAATGGCACCAGATAGATGACCAGGCTCACGAGGCTGGCGATCGTTACATCGATGCCATGAAAGCCGACGGCACCCTGCTGTGCGGTGCCGAAATAGGCGATCGCCAGCGCAAACAGGGCAAAGATCGCGGCCACCGCGAGTACCCACCAGTTACGGATACGCTCGCGGCATTCCTTGGCGGCGATGACGCGAACCTGCGCCCAATCAATGTGCATGAACATGCTGTCCCCCTAAACCGAGAAATAGATCTTCCAGTGACGGCTCATGAATAGCGATGTCTTGCACCGTGCCGTTGCGCGCAAACAGCAGGCCGAGCACCGCGACTTTTTGCGAGGGCAGGCACGAGATGCGGGTGCGATTGCCGCTCGTCTTGATGTCAAGTCCGGCGAGATGCGCCAGCAACGCCAGCACCTCCGCTTCCTCACCGACCGGCAGCATTACCTCGATGATCGATGGCATGACGCGTTGCGAACGCAATTGCGCCAGCGTCCCGTGTGCGGCGATACGTCCGCTTTGCAGGATTGCCAGGCGATCGACCCGTTCCTGGATTTCGGCCAGGATGTGCGACGTGATGATGATGGTTGCGCCGTCAGCCTGCACCTGGCGCAGCATCTGATAGAAGTCATGGATGCCTTGCGGGTCAAGGCCGTTGGTCGGTTCG
>DHXL01000019.1:358-4482 GCA_002415335.1 Oxalobacteraceae bacterium UBA5157 | reverse complement strand
GGTCAAGGCCGTTGGTCGGTTCGTCCAGAAAAATCAGGTCGGGATCACCCAACAGCGCCTGCGCCAGACCGAGCCGCTGGCGCATGCCTTTGGAGTAGCCATGTACGCGCCGACCACCCGCTTCAGCCAGCCCGACGCGCGCCAGCAGTTCGATGCAGCTGCTGCGCGGCACCTGTTTCAAATCGGCGAACAGGCGCATCACTTCCAGTCCGGTCAGGCTATCGTAAGTGACGAAGCTTTCAGGCAGATAACCGATGCGGCGCCGCACCTCTCTGAAGTCGCGACCGTCGATGCGCACGTCGTGCACGCGGATCTGGCCGGCGGTAGGCGCGGTCAATCCCAGCATCAATTTGAACAGCGTGCTTTTGCCCGCGCCATTGAGGCCGATCAAGCCGAACATTTCGCCTTGTCCGACCGACAGGTTGATGCCGTCCAGCGCATGGATGTCGCCATACCATTTGCTGACATTGGATACCTCGATCACGGTCGCCGGCTTCTTCACGTTCGCCACTGGCGCAGCGGCCGCAGTTTGCTCATTTATCACTCCAACGCCTCCAATCCTGGTGCAAAGGCCGCATGCGCGGATGCTTGTCGACGATGCTGGGGGCGCGCAAGACGGGAAACTGACGCGCCACGAAGCGCAGTGTCTGTATCGATGGACTCGATAGCAGCAGCTTGATCAACGGATACTGCCAATTGAGCCGATCGACTACGTCATTCGCTTCATACGCGATATCGCCGACGCCGTCCCCGTTTTGATCCCAGCCGCTGTAATTTCCCCAGTAATTGCCTTCGCTGCGACCCCATTCGACATCGTGCGCGGCCACGTACTTGATTTGCTCCGCGTTGTTGATGAAGTCATTGCCATCGACCTTGTTATTCGCGGAGCCGGCCGTCAGATGGATCCCTATCTGATTGCCGATCACCAGATTCTTGCGCACCACATTGAATTCGGCGTCATAAATGAAAAATCCGCGCCCATTGCCCGCGACGATATTGTTCTCGATCAGCGAGTCTTGAATCGTGCGCAGCATGATGCCGTGATCGGTATTGCCCCATGCGATGTTATTGCGCACGGTCAGATGGCGCACTTCCATCAATGCGAGACCGCCGCGATTGAGATAGGACTCGTTATTTTCCCAGGTGCTGTGATTGGTATTCATGTAGTGCGTGCCATAACGCAGGTTATGGATTTTGTTGCCGCGGAAGAGTGCATTGGTCGAGACATCAACATAGACGCCATCGCGCGCGAAGCTGATGTTGTTGTCGATGATTTGCACGCCGGCCGTATTGAACACCTGGATGCCGTTGCCGCGTGCCGCCGATGACAGATCGCGCTTGCCGGTAATGACGTTGTGGACGATGCGCGCATCGTTCGATTTCTCCAGCCACACCCCGAACAGGTTATACGCCAGCGTGCAATCGCGTACCATCAAGCGGTCCGAACCTGGCTCGACGTGAACGCCCGCGTTTTCCGCGCCGAGATCGATGCCGCTATCGGTCACGATGAAACCCTGGATGTGCACGTCGGGAGAACGCACCCGAATGACGTCGCCGCTGCCTTGTCCGTTGATCGTGGGTCGATCCAGCCCTTGCAGCAAGAGCGGCTTGTCGATCACCAGGTGTTCGGCATACACGCCGCGCGCCACCTGCACGGTGTCGCCCGGTTGGGCGGCATGGATTGTCGCGCTGATCGACTCGCCCGGCTTGACCATTAACACCGCGCCCCAGGCTGTGCCCCACATGCCAAGGCAGGCGAGCCATCCTGCCAGGACTGCGGCTTTGGGCCTTGCGCCAAATGGCATCGCGATTTTCATGGTGGCGGCTCCTCGCGGATCGATCCCGGTCATTCGGCCGGTATGGTCCGGTCCGCCAGTTGCGCGGCCTTCTCGGACAGATTCTTGCGCACGCTGTCGAGCGGGATGAAGTATCCCTTGGCGTCGATCGCGGTCAGGGGTAGCCCATCTTTCTCGCGGATCTTGCGTTCCTTGACCAGCGGCGGACAGGCGTGGTCGTCGTAATACAGGACCATGCAATCGAGGCACAGCATGCATTCCATCGGGTCGATCTTGCCGGCCGCATCGATCGCATGGGAGCCGCATCCGGCTGCGCAGGCATGGCAGGTTTGGCATTCCGTTTTCCGCTTGAGGCGGAACAGCGGAAATTTTCCGGGTATGGCCAAGCCTGCGCCGAGTGGGCAAACGTATTTGCAGTAGGGCCGCTCGCTGAAAAATGACCAGCCGAGAATACCGCCGATGAAAAGCCAGAACGGCCACGAGCGGTTCCATACTCCGACGATGAAGGTAGTCTTGAAGGGTTCGACTTCAGCCAGCTTCTCGGCCATTTCCATGGAATAGATCGATACGCCGAGCAGGATAAAGAACACGCCGTACTTGATCCATTTAAGCTTGTCGTGCAGCGGTTTTGGCAGCAGGCGCTGGAAGCGCTTCAGGCCTAGCAATTTGCCGGCACTGTGCGCCAGCTGTTGCAGGGAGCCGAACGGGCACAGCCAGCCGCAAAATACGCCGCGTCCCCACACCAGCACCGTGATAATGATGAACCACCAGAAGACGAAGATGAACGGGTCCGACAGGAACAGTTCCCACTTCCAATCGTGCAGTAACGAATGGAACCACGCCATCACCTGCGTGATGCTCGGTTGCGCCTTTAAGTAAAAGCCAAGGAAGCCAACGCTGGCAATCCATAGCAGGTGGTGCGGAACCGAAGTCCACGGTTTGTGTTTGCGGGTGGATCTGCGAACCAGTTTGTCACGCAGGGAATACAGCAATGCGGTGCCGGCGAGGATCAGTATGAACAGGGCGATTGCCAGCTTCTCATTTTTCCAGATCGACTTCCATGCCGCCTGGGGGCGATCGACGTGCGGTCGGCCGCCCTCCAGATAGCGCGCGGGCAACCAGAATTCCTGATCGAAATGGACGAACGTCTTGCTGCCGTCCTGCGCGTTGGTCTTGTGGGCGAGAAGCGTCAATTGCCACGGCCAGGCGGGATTGAAATCCTTCGAGCGAATGATGAAGATGCCCGATTCCTTATAACCGGGCACATCGGCCGGTTGCAAGTGATAGAGGTTCTCATAATCGGTATCGCGAAAGGTGAACGTCACCGGATCCTGCCGCACCTGCACCCGATCGTAAATCCCGCCGCGCACGAAGCCGGAACCCTTGAACGATTCCTGGCCATTGCCGATAATGAAGATCGCGTGCTCGTCCGGCTTCAGATCCTCCATCAGACGCTTATAGCCGTACTTCCCGAGCAGGCTGGTACCGATCGCCGGCACATTCAGATAGCCGAAATATAAATCCATATACGGCTGCGACCGGTCGGCCGCACCGACCTCGGATGCCGGTACGAGCAGGTGCTGAACGCTGCCTTCTTTCAACAGCATGGCCCAATCCAGATTATCCTTGACCCCGGTGAAGCGTGCGGCCGGGCGTGGCACGCTCTTGATCAGGCCGACTTGCCTGCCGATTTCGTATGCGCTGCGGGAAATGACCTGATTTTCGGCGATCGCGGTGACGGTCGCGCCGCTGATTGCGTCCAGTCCGACGGTGCCCGCCTCATCCTGATCGCGGCCAATTACCAGCTTGGCGTCGGCTGCCTTGCCGACATATTGGTGAATGAAGTTCAACAGCGCCGACTCGGGAATCCCTGCCAGCAGGATCGGTTCCGAATGCTTGAGAACGCGCACGCCGGTGATGATCCCGCGCGTATCCATGCCGATCAGCGTAACGACCGGCTTGCCCGAATAGGCGGGGATATCGACCACGTCGGTCGACAGAAAAACATAACCTACCAGCCGTCTCTGGCCGCCTTCGATCGCATAGGCGTCGACATAACTCGGCGCGCCCTTGCGCTTGGAAAACTGCTGCGCGGAGGGCATGACGTCGCGACAAGGCGCGAATCCGCACAGGTCGTCTCCATGCATCAGTTGCTCGGGAAGCTCAGCGTCGTACACTGTCGCGCCGGCATGCGAAGCGAGTAGCAGGCCGAACAGGATCAGGGCGGCGAGCATAAGCAGGGTGTGGTGAAGCCCGCGTTTGCGGTAAACAATATGTTCCATAAAAACCTAGAATTCGATTGTGGTGGCTCTGGCTCTGGCTCTGGCT
>DHXL01000019.1:0-154 GCA_002415335.1 Oxalobacteraceae bacterium UBA5157 | reverse complement strand
GGCTCTGGCTCTGGCTCTGGCTCAACGAGCGATGCGGCAACGACAGGTGCGCAGCACCCTGTCGTTGCCGCTCGCGTTTACATTACGCCTCGACCAGGATTCGACTACGCATTTCAAGGTGTAATGCGTGGCAGAAGTGAGTACAGTACATCCA
>DHXL01000093.1 GCA_002415335.1 Oxalobacteraceae bacterium UBA5157 | reverse complement strand
AAGCCAGGAGCATCACGATGCAACAACTACTTCCCGCATGGCCGTTGCTGGCGGCCTTCTTGATCGCCAGCCTGGTGCTGGCCGTCACGCCCGGTCCCGCCGTGTTTTACATTGTCACGCGTACCCTGGCGCAGGGGCGAGCGGCCGGGCTGGCGTCAATGGCTGGCGTGGCGCTCGGTAATCTCGGCAACGCGTTCGGCGCATCGCTCGGCCTGGCTGCCTTGTTCGCGGTATCGTCAGTCGCGTTCATGGTCGTCAAGTACGCTGGCGCGGCCTACCTGGTTTATCTCGGCTTGATTGCCTTGCGCCCGACCGGAAACACGGCTGCCCCGGTACAACTCGAAGCCACCGGGCTGCGCACCACTTTCCGCGATGGATTGGTGGTGGCGCTGTTCAATCCGAAGACGACGATTTTCTTCGCCGCTTTTTTGCCGCAGTTCATGCGCCCCGATGCGTCGACCGTATCGCAGAGCATGGTCCTCGGGTGCCTGTTCGTGGCGATCGCCGCGTTGACCGATACCGGCTACGTACTGGCGGCGGGCGCATTCGCGCCGCTGCTCGCGCGTCTGCGTGGCGCGCGAAATCTGGGCCGGTACCTGAAGGCCGGCGCGTTCATCGGCTTGGGGATATTCACTGCGGCGAGCGGAGCGCGCAGTGCCAAGTAAGACCACATGAAACGCGATTTGAAAACGCCGCTGCCGATACGCGACGGCGTATCGCCCAGCTACCTATGGCTGCAAGGCGGGCCGTGGCCGGACATGCTGGCATTCCTCGCGCAGCAATTTCCACATATCGAACCGGCAATCTGGATCGATCGCATGCGCCGCGGCGAGGTGATGGATGACCGCGGCACGCGCCTGCAACCCGATAGTCCGTACCGGACCGGCAGCCGGATCTTCTATTATCGCGAACTGGACGCGGAGACCCCGATACCGTTCGAGGCGCATATCCTGCACATCGACGACCATATCGTGGTGGCCGACAAACCGCATTTCCTGCCGGTGATCCCGGCCGGGCGCTTCCTGCATGAAACCCTGCTCGTACGGTTGAAAAAGGAACTGGGATTCGCGCATCTGACGCCGATTCACCGGATCGATCGCGAAACGGCAGGCGTTGTCATCTTTTCGCACAATCCGGACAGCCGCGGCGACTATCAATCCCTGTTTCAGAAGCGCGCAATGAACAAGCTCTACGAGGCGCTCGCGCCGACTTTGGCCGGCGTCGAATTCCCGCTGGTTTACCGCAGCCGCATGGTGGAGGGAACGCCTTTTTTTCGCATGCGCGAAGTGGCGGGGGAGCAGAATTCCGAGACCCGCATCGAGGTGCTGGAGCGCAGGGGTGAGCTGACGCTCTATCGCCTGATGCCGGTCACCGGCAGGAAACATCAGTTGCGTGTACATCTGGCGGCGCTGGGGATTCCAATCATCAATGACCCGTTCTATCCCGTGGCGCAACCCGGCAAGGGCGATGACATGTCGCAGCCGTTGAAGTTGCTGGCGCGCGCCATCGGATTTCGCGATCCGCTGAGCGGGCAGGCACGCTACTTCGAGAGCGGCAGAAGCCTGTAACCTCGGTCCGCGAATACATCGCGCCAAGCGGGCTGCACGGCACGGTCGATGCGGACGAAAAAAAGCGGACCGCAATGCGGTCCGCTTTTCGGCCGGAGCAACGCGGCGCCACGCTGGACGCCGCGTCATGCGGGCGATTACTTCTTGGCGCGGCTAACTGCTTTTTCGGCGGTCTTCGTCATTTCGTTCACGGTGCTGGCGACGTTGACTTCCATCGCTTCGACCGCTTGTTTGGTTGTCTTGGTCAACTGCTCGTAGCCGGCGTTGGCGTTGCCGATCGACGACTTGACGAACGCAATCACATTCTCCGAACCAGCCGGCGCGTTCTTGGAGACTTCGTCAACCAGTGCGATGACTTTGCGGTTCGTTTCGGCGATCTGCGCTTCAGCGGCCTTGCTCAACTCAGCCTGCGTGCTGGACGCGATGCTGGCCAATTGACGGCCGTAAGCCAGCGCCTTGTCGGTGCTCGGCTGTGCCTGAGCAGCGGATACGGCAAAAAATTCTTGTGGGTCTTTGGCAGCCAGTAATTGCTTGGCGGCGACCGCCGAGTCTTCCAGCGAAGTCCTGGCGAGGTTCAGGTGCAGGTCGACCACCTTGCTGACACCTTCAAACGCTTTGTTCGTCATGTCGGTGTAGGTAGTAAAGAATGCATCAAAATTGGTTTTTGTCGCTGCTGAAAACTGTTCTGGGACGGCAAACATGGATTTCTCCTTAGGATCGATGGGAATGGCTAATTCGGTGATTCGCGTATGGTGCACTGCAACAATGGTTATTGTAATAGCAAAAAAAACCAAGTCAAGTATTATGTTGTGCGCCGCACAAAATAATTTTTGATTTCTTTTTGGCAATGTGCCACACGCTGTTTTGGCCTGTTTCCCGCTTTATCCTGTATTCTCCGTTAATCCCTTGCTCCACGCGTGAAGACCAAAGATCCGGATCGTTTCGCGGAGACCTTTTGACTTCACACTTTCCAAAATTAACTAAAGGAGTGACAACTTGGCAAAAACAAATTTTCAATACGAAAAACGTCAAAAAGAGCTGGAAAAGAAAAGAAAGAAAGAAGAAAAACTGAAGCGCAAGACGGATCAGGGCGGCCAGCCTGCCGAAGATCCGCAACAACCGGTACCGGGCGACGCGCCACCGCCGGCGGGATCCGAATAAGCGGCTATCCTGCAGTTATTTCGGCGCAGCCATCAGGCCCGGCATCGCGGCGCCGCCGGCTTGATCATATAGCTGGATCCGCACCAGCACCACGCCATGATCGGACGCCTCCGGACGATCCAGTGCGATGTGGTCGTTGAAATAAACGACGTCCGACACTTCGCCTATCGCCAGGCTGGACGCGGGGTTGAATTGGTCGGATACCAGGATGTGATCGACGGTCTCGAAAGCTGCGTCATGCATATGCGTATAGCCGACATCGCGCAATGGGTCGCGTCGCGATTGGACGCGATAGCTCTCCAGCAGGCGATCGTCGAATCCATTGCGGATACGGCGCCCGGCGTCCATCACCAGTTGCGTTGAAACCGCGCCCGCGACATCGTTGAAATCCCCCATTACTACCAGCGGCTCGCGGTGACTCTGCATGTAATCGGTGAGCAGGTAACGCAAGCCAAGCGCTTCCGTCCCGCGCCGAATCAGCGAACGCAGGATCGCCATGCCGATCTGGTCCGGATCTTCTTCGGGCCCGCCGTTGCGATAGTCCGGCCGCTTGGATTTCAAGTGGCAGACAAACACATTGACCGTCAACTGCGGCGTCACCATCACCTGTGCATGCAGGATCGGACGCGTGAAGCGATTCACCAGCGCACTGGTGCCGGGCAGGCTGACCGACAGATTGCGCGGCAGATCGACACAGGATGCGATATGGGCGGTCACGGGCAAGCGCGACACCAGCGCCACGTTCGGCGACAAACGCCCCGCTGACGGATCGGGATCGAATCCAAGGTGGTGCGCCTGACGATAGTGCCGGCTGCGCGCCAGGACGTCGCGCAGCGCCGCCTGTGAAAAAATCTCCTGGAAGCCGATCACGTCTGCATCGACCAGGTCGATCTGGTGTGCCAGCCAATCCACCTTCGCGTCATATTCGGCTACAGTGAAGGGCTCCTGGTCGTCATAGTATTTCATCCCGGGCAAGGCCAGGTTACGCACGTTGAAAGTCGCAAAGCGGATTTCTTGCTGCATAATGTGCTCCAAATTTTATGCATTGCGGGACAGAGTTCGTGAGGTGCCGCAGCACGCGGCGCAACTTTGGCCTCAACAAAATTTTATGCATTGCGGGACAGAGTTTATGAGGCGCCGCAGGGCGCCGGGTTACTCTGTCCTCAACATTATAGAAATCAAGCGTATCACGCATGGCAAGAAAAGATCACATTTCCGAGACTCCGGCGACGCAATTTCTGCGCAAGCACGGGATCGCTTTTTCCGAACATCCCTACGACTATGAAGAACATGGCGGTACGGCAGTTTCGGCGCGCGAACTGGGCGTCGACGAGCATGTAGTCGTCAAGACGCTGGTCATGCAGGACGAAGCCGCCAAACCGCTGATTATCCTGATGCATGGCGACCGCAAGGTGTCGACCAAGAACCTGGCGCGCCAGATCGGCTGCAAATCGGTCGAACCATGCAAGCCGGAGGTCGCGCAGAGGCATTCCGGCTACCCGGTCGGCGGCACTTCGCCGTTCGGCACGAAAAAGGCGATGCCGGTCTATGTCGAGCGGAGTATCCTTGCGCTCGGCAGGATTTACATCAACGGCGGGCGGCGCGGTTACCTGGTCGGCATCGATCCGAACGTACTGGCAAGCGCGTTATCGGCCAAGCCGGTCCATTGCGCGCTGGAAGATTAATAAGAAAGGAAAGAGGAGACGATGAATTCGATTTTATTCGGTGTTGCGGCATACCTGATCGGCTCGATATCGTTCGCGGTCGTCGTCAGCAGGCTATTCGGCCTGGCCGACCCGCGCACCTACGGCTCGAAGAATCCCGGCGCCACCAACGTGCTGCGCAGCGGAAACAAGGGGGCCGCGGCATTGACCCTGTTCGGCGATGGTTTCAAGGGTTGGCTGGCGGTCTGGCTGGCGCAAAAGTTCGGGCCGCAATACGGCGTCGAAGACGGCGGCGTGGCACTGGTTGCCATCGCCGTCTTCCTCGGTCATCTGTGGCCGGTGTATTTCAAGTTTGTCGGGGGCAAAGGCGTCGCGACGGCGTTGGGCGTCTTGCTGGGCCTGAACGTCTGGCTCGGCGTGGCCACGCTGGTGACCTGGCTGGTGGTGGCGTATGCGTTCCGCTATTCGTCGCTGGCCGCATTGATCGCCGCCGTGTTTGCGCCGTTCTATTATGCGCTGCTGTTCGGTACCGATGATGTGAAACTGGTCGCGGTGGTGGCGATGAGCGTGTTGCTGATTTACCGGCACGGCAAGAATATCGGGAATTTGCTGGCGGGGAAGGAAGGCCGGATCGGGGCCAAGAAGAAATAGGAAGATTAGGTTTTGCCCGGTAACTTGCCCGGCATCGGCCTGGCCGGCCGCCGCGGCGGGATATCCAGTGAAAGTGAGGGTCTATCGTGCATAATCCAATCGGCGCACTTCGATATCGGCTAGATTGCGCTGGCTGCAGGCATGCCCGTCTAAATGGCGCCGATGATC
Organism: Oxalobacteraceae bacterium UBA5157; assembly: GCA_002415335.1. Classification (GTDB taxonomy): domain Bacteria; phylum Pseudomonadota; class Gammaproteobacteria; order Burkholderiales; family Burkholderiaceae_D; genus UBA5157. The sequence continues at coordinate 4,237 of DHXL01000093.1, read as the reverse complement.
CTCTGACAGAGAACAAGAAATCCGACTCCGCGTCGGGCCCACACGAAAGGCGACCATGAACAACCCCATTTCCGACATGATGACGAAAAGCGTGTGGACCGCGAATACCGAGGACACGATCGACAAGGTCGAGGATTTATTGAATTTGCATCGGATTTCGTCGGTTCCGGTGGTCGATTCCGAAGGTGTCATTTTTGGAATCATTAGCGCGCCGGACTTGATCCATTTTCACGCGGAGCGGAAAAACGCGAAGGCGATACGCGCGTGGGAGATCTGCATGCACAGGCCGATCGAAGTCAGCCCGTCCATGCCTATCGGCGATGTTGCCAAATTGATGGTAAACAACAGGATCCATCACGTGGTGGTAACCGAAAATAGAAGAGTACAGGGATTCGTGTCCGCGCTCGATTTTGTGGAGCAATACGTGCTGCAAGACGCGGCGAAGCCTTGACTGCTGCGACCCGGCTCGTGCGCCGAACGGGCCGCGCCGGCCGGAGCACAGACTTACGTTCCGTGAGGCTGGCCGTCCCACGCACCGGCCACGTGGATTACATTACGCCGAGTTCTTCCAGTGGCCAGCGCGGCCTGACGTTAAATGCGTAATCGCGCTTGGCCGCATCCGGGTTGAGCTGCAGGCGTAGCGCGCCGGCAAACGCGATCATCGCGCCATTGTCGGTGCAGAACTCCAGTTCCGGGTAGAACACCTTGAAATGCCGCTTCTCGGCCGCCGCATCGAGCGCTTCACGCAGTTGCCGGTTGGCGCCGACCCCACCGGCGATCACCAGCCGCTTCAAGCCGGTGTGCCTGAGCGCACTGACGCACTTGGCGGTCAATACCTCGACGATCGCATCGACAAACGCACGTGCGACGTTGGCCTTGTCCTGCTCGCATATATTCGTGATCCTGGTTTTGACGACGGTCAGCACCGCGGTCTTCAGCCCGGAAAAGCTGAAATTGAAATCCTTCGAGTGCAGCATCGGACGCGGCAGCTTGTATACGTCCGGATCGCCGAATTCGGCCATGCGCGAAATCGCCGGCCCGCCCGGATAGCCGAGGCCGAGCAGCTTGGCCGATTTGTCGAACGCTTCGCCGGCGGCATCGTCCAGGGTCTCGCCCAGCAGCGCGTACTGCCCGACGCCGTCGACCCGCATCAATTGCGTATGGCCGCCCGACACCAGCAGCGCGACGAACGGAAATGCAGGCGGATCGCGCGCCAGCAGCGGCGACAGCAGATGGCCCTCAAGGTGGTGGACGCCCAGCACCGGCCGGTCGAGCGCCAGCCCGAGGCCGCAGGCGACCGATGCGCCGACCAGCAGCGCGCCGGCCAGTCCCGGCCCCTGCGTATAGGCGATCGCGTCGATGTCGCCGCGCGCGCAGCCGCTATCGGCCAGCACTTGCTCCAGCAGCGGGATGGCGCGCCGGATATGGTCGCGCGAAGCGAGTTCCGGCACCACGCCGCCGTACGCCTCATGCATCGCAACCTGTGAATACAAGGCGTGCGCGAGCAAGCCGCGTTGCGTGTCATACAACGCAAGACCGGTTTCGTCGCAGGAGGATTCGATGCCGAGGACAATCATGAGCGGGAGATGGCAAGCTTCTTGCAAAGCCACATTGTAAAGGAAAGCCTTCCTTGGCTTATATCTCCATGAATGATTCACGCCAGCTCAAGATTGTCGTTGTCAATTCGCTCATCGCGCCGGAAGGTGCCGACCAGGCAGCCAGGCAGCAGGCCGAGCGCGCTCGTGCGCTGCGCATCGGCTTGCTGGAGGCCGGCTATAACATTCTCGCCGCGCTGCCGCCGGACGTCAACCTGGCCGAACAAATCGCGCACTTGCAACCCGATGTGATCATCGTGGACGCCCAGTCCGACGCCGCGCTGAAGAGAGTGGTGGCCGCCACCGCCGACGCGCGTCGTCCGATCGTGTGCTTTACCGAGGACGGCGACCGCGAGAAAATGCATGCGGCGATCGAAGCCGGTGTTTCCGCGTACGTAGTGGCCGGACTGTCGGCGGAGCGCGTAAAGACGGTGCTGGATGTCGCACTGGCGCGCTTCGAGGTCGATCAAAAGCTGCGCCACGAGCTATCCGAGACAAAAATGAAACTGGCCGAGCGCAAGGTGATCGAGCGTGCCAAGGGCTTGCTGATGGAGCGCCATCACTGCTCGGAAGACGAGGCCTATCGCAAGCTGCGGCGGCTGGCGATGGACAAGAACCTGAAGCTGTCCGAACTGGCGCAGCGCATGCTTGATGTCGCGGATCTCTTAATCTAACTGACCGAAAAGGGGGGCACCTGTTTGGTGCGCCGCACGCGATTGGCGCACGACATCGAGCGTAATCGCATCATTTCGATGAAATGGCAGCAAATCAGGCTGGCACATCAATTGCAAATGAATAGGTAGCGCCAACGATGACGCGGCGATCAGAATTACTGTCTTGACCAGCGTCGGTCAAGACGTTTGGACAAAGGCGTCCGAGTCAGTGCGAGCCATGCTCGCCTGCTCGGGCGCTTTTTTTTTTGCGGGAACAACTCGCCCCTCCGAGGACAATATGAAAACAAAAGACAGCGAAACCAGTTTGACCCGCCGCACCATCATCAAGGCAGGCGCGACTATCACAGCCGGCTCGTTCGCTGGATTGGCCACCCAGGGAGTATGGGCGGCAGGCTCCGACAAACCGGAAAAGGAGGAAGTTCGGGTCGGCTTCATTCCACTCACCGATTGCGCATCCGTCGTGATGGCGTCGGTACTCGGCTTCGACAAGAAATACGGCATCAAGATTACGCCGACCAAGGAATCGTCCTGGGCCAGCGTACGCGACAAGCTGGTCAACGGTGAGATGGATGCGGCACACGTGCTGTACGGTTTAGTCTATGGCGTGCATCTGGGCGTCAGCGGGCCAAAGAAGGACATGGCGGTGCTCATGGCGATTAATAACAATGGGCAGGCGATCACGCTATCGAAAAAACTTGCCGAGAAAGGCGCGGTCGACGGCGCATCACTGGCGAAGCTAATGGCACGAGAAAAGCGCGAATATACCTTCGCGCAAACCTTCCCGACCGGCACCCATGCGATGTGGCTCTATTACTGGCTGGCCGCCAACGGCATCAATCCGATGAAAGACGCCAAGGTAATCACCGTGCCGCCGCCGCAGATGGTAGCCAATATGCGGGTCGGCAATATGGATGGATTTTGCGTCGGCGAGCCGTGGGGCGCGCGCGCGATCGCCGATGGCATCGGCTTCACCGCAATCACGACGCAGGATATCTGGAAGGACCATCCGGAAAAAGTGCTGGGCACGACTTCGGAATGGGTCGTGAAATATCCGAACACCGCGCGCGCCCTAACTGCCGCAGTGCTGGAAGCCGGCAGGTGGATCGACGCCTCGCTCTCCAACAAAAACAGGATGGCGCAGACCATCGCCGAAAAATCCTATGTGAACACCTCGGTCGATGTGATCAACCGGCGCATCCTCGGGCGCTATCAAAACGGCCTCGGCAAGACCTGGGACGACCCGAACTACATGAAGTTCTATAACGGCGGCGCGGTCAATTATCCGTACCTGTCCGATGGCATGTGGTTCCTGACGCAGCACAAGCGTTGGGGCTTGTTGAAGCAGGACGTGGATTATCTTGCAGTCGCCAAATCGATCAACCGCATCGACTTGTACAAGGATGCCGCGCTCATGACCAAGACCAGCGTGCCGAAGGATTCGATGCGCAGTTCCACCTTGGTCGATGGCGTGGTTTGGGATGGCAAGAACCCGAAGGCGTATGCCGCTTCGTTCAAGATCCGGGCTTAGCTGTCGCGCTCGGTTATCACCTAGTTCACACCTTCAGGGACCATCATGAGTGCAGTTATGAATACTCTTCTAAGCGAACCACCCGCGCCCGCAACGGGAACGCCACCGAAAAAAGCGGACACCATGACCAAGGCCGCGGAAAGCAAACCGCACGTCATGGTCGATGCCGATGGAGAACCGGCGAGTAACAAGACATCCTGGCTGCGGCCGTTTTTTCTGGCGGTATTGCCTCCGCTGCTCGGCTTGGCTTTGCTGGTGCTTGCGTGGCAAATCATCGCCGCCAGGAACGGCGGCTTCCCGTCGCCGCTGACCACTTTGAAGGAGGCGATGGTTGTATTTGCCGACCCGTTTTATCGGAATGGACCGAACGATCAGGGGATTGGCTGGAATATCCTGGCCTCACTGAAACGGGTGGCAGTCGGCTTCGGCCTCGCGGCGGC
>DHXL01000004.1 GCA_002415335.1 Oxalobacteraceae bacterium UBA5157 | reverse complement strand
ACCGGCAGATACCACAGCTCGACTTCGAAGCCGTGCGGGTAACCGGCCTTGGCCAGCAGCGCCTTGGCCTTGGCAGGATCGTAAGGGTAATCCTTGACCTTGTCGTTGTACGACCACATGGTCGGCGGCAGCGGATTCTTGGCCGGCAGTCCGGCGCCCTGGAACACGCTGTTCAGGATTGCCTTCTTGTCGATCGCCATGCTGAGCGCCTGGCGCACCATCTTGTTGTCGAACGGTTTCTTTTCAACGTTGAACGCGACATAGCCCACATTCAAGCCTTCCTGGGTCATCATCTTGAGCGACGGGTCGCTCTTCATCAGCGCGATATCGGCCGGTTTCGGGAACGCCATCACCTGGCACTCGTTCGCCTTGAGCTTGGCGTAGCGCACCGAAGCGTCCGGTGTGATCGCATAGATCAGGTTGTCGATCTTGGGGCGGCCATTCCAGTACTGGTTGAAGGCCTTGTAGCGGATGATCGCGTCTTTTTGATACGACACGAACTGGAACGGGCCGGTGCCGATCGGCTCGCGATCGATCACTTCCGGCGTACCGGCGGCTTTCATCCTGTCGGCGTATTCGGCCGACAGGATCGATGCGAAATCCATGCCAAGATTGGCGATGAACGGCGCTTCCGGGTGCCGCAGCTTGAAGCGGATCGTGTAGTCATCGACCTTCTCCAGCTTGTCGACGATCTTGTCGAGGCCCATGTCCTCGAAATACGCGAAAGTCTGGCCCGGCTCGGTATTGTGAAACGGATTTTTCGGGTCCGCCATGCGGTTATACGTGAATAGCACGTCGTCGGCATTGAAATCGCGGGTCGGTTTGAACTTCGCATTGCTGTGGAACTTGACGCCCTTGCGCAGCTTGAATGTGTAGGTCAGCCCGTCAGGCGACACCACCCACGATTCGGCCAGCGCCGGCACGATATTGGTCGTGCCGATATCGAATTCGACCAGGCGGTTGTATATCGGCACCGACGACGCATCCATCGTGGTGCCGGTTTCAAAAAATTGGGGATTGAAGCCTTCCGGGCTTCCTTCTGAGCAAAACACCAGTGTCTTGGCTGCAGTGGCAAAACCGGCGTACGCGCACAGGATGGCGACCAATCCCGCCTTGACCACGAATTTCCCATTGATCTTCATCAGCTTTACTCTCCAGTGAGGGCGGAACATCCAAATGCGCCGGATAGGCGCGATCGAATTTCCCCCATTTTGATTGTTGGTTGATTCTCGTCCGGCCTTGACCGCTGTCGGCCCCGCTCCAAACGGAACCGCTATTCTGAGCCATAAATCACATTTATTGTCATTTCTGTCGGCGCGGCGCCGGATTGGCGGAAGGCCGGTCCGCGCCGAACCAACTTCGTCGAATCCTACAAGACGACGCGTAGCTGTCCTATATGCCGGGTATAACGCCGATGCTAGAGTAAGTTACGCATTTGAGATGACCGATGCGCACGCGTAGGGGAATGGTCGCTGATTTCCCGCCACATGACGGTTACCGGATAGAGACGGACACTTGATCCTCCGTCATTTCGGCGACTGTTTCGCCCATTAATTATCCAACAGGAGGTTTTCGTGAAATTTCATAAACAAGTTTTCTCCACCTTACTCGCAGTCTTGTTTGCTTTCTCTGCTGTCCATGTTTCTGCTGCCACCACCGAGGGCGCAACAAACTATATGGACGACGCTGTCATTACGACTAAAGTCAAAGCCGCAATGGTCAATGAGCCGAGCCTGAAAGCCTCTGACGTCAAAGTTGAGACGAACAAAGGAACGGTACGCCTGAGTGGTTTTGTCGGCTCGAAATCGGAGGCTGACAAAGCGGCCGAAATTGCACGCAGTGTGAAAGGTGTCAATGACGTGAAAAACGATATTTCGGTCAAGTAGCAGGAGCGAAATCATTCAAATATTGAGCAGCGCAATGCACCGCGTCGCGGGGATGCCGACGACTGCGAGTCGCCATTTCAAGCAAGAACGGCTGTGGTCTCGCGCCGTGGTGCAGGTATCACGTTGACGGTGTCCTGACCCACCGAGGGGATCGAAGCGCAGTCCTGCCGTAGCGGCGCCACGAACAACTATTACGGGACGGTCGGGCTGCTCATGATGGATCCGTAGAAGAGGAACTCACTGCTTGTAGGTGCGCCTGGCGCGGCGCAACGTATTAACGGGAAATGTGGCGAGAGCAAGCAGATCGGCTTGCGGCCGTGGTGACCATGGATGAAAAGATCGACATCGAATCCGGCAAGGCCATATCCAGTCCGCTTCGCATATTTCTCGTGGAAGATTCAGCCGCGGTACGGGATTTCATCATCGAGAACGTGGCCGGCATCGAAAATGTTCTATTTGCCGGATGCTCCGATAACGAACGCGACGCGCTGGAAAAGCTGCGGCACGAGACCTGTGACGTGCTGATCCTCGACATCGAGCTAAAACAGGGCAACGGCATGAGCTTGCTGCGCAACTTATCCAGAAGCAGCATGCAGCCGCAGATTCTGAAAATAATCTTCAGCGACCATACCAACGGGATTTACCGCCGCATCGGAGAACAATACGGCGTTCAATACTTCTTCGACAAGACCACCGATTTCCTGCGCCTGCGCGCATTATTGGAACAATTGGGGGCGGCTGCCCGTGTCGTTTGACTCGTTTGACAGGTGCGCGAATAGGCGAGCGCCGACGATGCGCCATGTTGGTAGACACGATGCGTACGGCGCCAGCGGAATGCACTTTTTCGGCCGTACGCCACACCTCATAACGGACTTCGTCCGCTAATCACCCGGACCAGGACGATCACGATCGCAACCACCAGGAGGACATGAATGAAGCCGCCCATCGTATAGGACGTGACAAGTCCCAACAGCCACAATACAAGAAGAATAACTGCAAGTGTGTAGAGCATGATTTGTCCTTTGTTCGTTTCGTCGTTTCATGGTCAACGGCGCGCTGACTGAAGAGGGAGGGCCCGATCGACCGCCATGATTTCGATTCCGCGATGTTGGTTACTTACGGCCCTGTTCGCGCATCGCGTCCTTGGACGCTTCCTTGATATCGCCGAAAGCCTTTTGCGACTTCCCCGCGACCTGCTTGGTCAGTCCTTTCGCCTGTTGCTTCTTGCTGCCTGCGAGCTTGCCGGCACCTTCTTGTACCTTCCCTGCTGCGTCCTTGGTAGCGCCTTTTGCTTGATCCTTGTTCATCGCAAGATTCCTTACTGAGGTTGACGGAATACCCGATCCGGCGGCCCATCTTTCGGTACCAGCATACTAGTTGACTCGGCGGCTGCCCATCGGATACAAACCCTTCATGCTGTAGGAAAAGACGAACCGGGATTGATCGCCGGTGTCGATGAGGTGTGTCAGCCATGCGCATGGTGCTGGTCGCGCATCTTCTTCACAGCGTCGTAATTCTGCAAGACGCCATGATACTGGCGCTCGACGATCGTGCTCACCTCCGGCGGCAGCGTCTTATCGAGTGCGCGACGGTAGCTGCGAAGCGCAAGATCTTCGCCACGCTCGCATTCTTTCAGGATCGCTTCGTCGTCCTTGCCAAGAATTGCGGCCTTGATATCCACCCAGCGCCGATGCAATGTGCCGCTCAGGCTGGGCCCAACTGCCGGTTTTCCACCCAGGGATACGACCAGATCCTGCAACTCGCGCGCCGCCGTGGCACAGGTTTGGGAGCGAGTCGCCAGTTCGTCCTTCAGGTGCGGATCGCTCGCGTCGGCGCTGCAGGTCTTGAATCCTTCGGCGCCGTCTTTGCATGTTTCAATGAGGTTGTTGACGGTTGAAGTCAGTTCGTCGTGAGTCATGATAATTCCCTTTCACGCCACTACACCGGTGCATTCCGAGCAGCGACCGTTGGTTTAGAGGCCAGAAACAACATCGACAGCAAGCTGGTCGCGGATTGACCACGCGTCAGAAAGTGCGGCGAATGAAGAGAAGAACGCAGTTCGTCAGCGAGCCATGAATTTTGGTTTGCGAGTTCTAACTAGTGCGAGGTCGGCGATGACAATGGCGGCATGCTCGCCGCACCTGCTTTCGAAGTCGGGCTTCCACCTTCTCCTTCCCAGCTTGTCAGATCCTTTGCGGTCTCTTTCTCGTCACTTTCGCGTGTCATTTTTCGGGATTTTCCAAAAATAGAGAATAGCGCCAAGCCGGCAACGCCCAGCGCAAGAATCATGCGGTTGTTCGAAGTCATCTCAATCTCCAATCGATAGAAGCGGAATGGGGGTGCAGGCGATGGGCTGAATACGCGGGGGGGCGATAGAGGCGGCATCGCACCCCTCATTAAAATCCTAGCATCGCGATGTACACGACGATATAGGAAAGAACTGATAGTTTTGTAGGAGAACCGGAACTGCGATTCATAACCCGGTGAGGTCATGACAGAATGCTTCAATGCAGCGTGCATGCCGCCACAATGGGAGAATTCATAAAATTACGCAAAACTTTCTAATGAAAATATTGTCATTTGGATTGCAGAAGACGCATTTCAAGGAAATGAATCTCTGCATCTTTCAGAAACGAAAAAAAACAAGGAACCGCCATGAAATTTACCAAACGAATTGCCCCCTTGCTGCTGGCAGCTTTTGTGGGACTTTCCGGGTGTGCGTCAATATCAAAGCAGGAAGGCACTGGCGAGTATGTCGACGACACTGTACTCACCACCAAGGTGAAGACAGCGATTCTTGCGGAGCCGACGTTGAAGTCGTCCGAAATCAATGTGGAAACCTACAAGGGTGTCGTGCAATTGAGTGGCTTTGTCGGCTCCGAACAGAGCGCGAGGAAGGCGCTTGAAGTGGCGCGAAGCGTCAAAGGCGTGAAATCTGTGCAAAATGCCATACACTTGAAATAGCAGGCAATGCCACAGGAACCCGGCTCATAGAAAAGCCGGGTTCCCGCTTAATGCGTCGCATACATATAGCGGCGCGACCATGGCAGGCAGGCGCCTTCTCGCCCCGACTTCGTGCAGAGGACCTGATAGATCGAGATGGAATCGTGGTCGAACGCATACGCGCATCCGGCCAGATATACGCGCCAGATCCGGAAACGTCTGGGCCCGGCGATCTTTTCTATTTCCGGCGCCGACCGCTCAAATCGCTCTACCCAGAGCGCGCAGGTTTTCGCGTAGTGACGGCGCAGGCTTTCGACATCGAGTACCTCCAGCCCTCCTTCCTGCATGGCTCGCACGACCAGATTGAGATGCGGCACTTCGCCGTGCGGGAACACATATTTCTCGATAAAGGCGCCGCCTCCAAATGCGGCTTCGCCGTTATTCGGATCACTCGACGTAATGCCGTGATTCAGCGCTATGCCATCATCCGTCAACAGCGAATGCATTTTTGTGAAGTACTGGCCGAGATTGTTCAGTCCGACATGCTCAAACATCCCAACGCTCGTGATGCGGTCGAATTTGCCGCCGAGGTCACGATAATCCTGCAAGCGAATTTCGATGCGATCTGCCAGGCCGGCGCGCGCCACTTGCTCTGTCGCGAACGCATACTGGTTTTTTGACAGGGTGACGCCAACGCATTTTGCGCCGAACCGGCTGGCCGCGCGTAGCACCAGTGCGCCCCAGCCGCAGCCGATATCGAGCAA
>DHXL01000139.1:10563-11966 GCA_002415335.1 Oxalobacteraceae bacterium UBA5157 | reverse complement strand
CCCTACACCGCCGGCGTATTCGCCTTCAAGCGCGAGAATGAAGATCCGACCCGCATGTTCGCCGGCGAAGGCGATCCGTTCCGCACCAATCGCCGCTTCAAGCTGGTGTCGGAAGGCATGGATGCCAAGCGGCTGTCGACCGCGTTCGATTCGGTCACGCTGTACGGCGCCGACCCGGCGATCCGGCCCGATATCTACGGCAAGGTCGGCAATTCCGGCGTCTCGATCGCGACACTCGATGACATGGAAGTGCTGTACGACGGCTTCAACCTGTGCGATCCGGCCACCTCCGTGTCGATGACGATCAACGGTCCCGCACCGACCATCCTCGCGATGTTCATGAATACCGCGATCGACCAGCAGCTGGCCAAGTTCCGCGGCGATAACAAGCGCGAGCCGAGTATTGACGAAGCGGCCAAGATCAAGAGCTGGGTCCTGCAAAACGTGCGCGGTACGGTGCAGGCCGATATCCTGAAAGAGGACCAGGGCCAAAACACCTGCATCTTCTCGACCGAGTTTTCGTTGAAGGTGATGGGCGACATCCAGGAATATTTCGTGCATCACCAGGTGCGCAATTTCTACTCGGTGTCGATCTCCGGTTATCACATCGCCGAAGCCGGTGCGAATCCGATTTCGCAGCTCGCGTTCACACTGTCGAACGGCTTCACGTTCGTCGAGGCGTATCTGGCGCGCGGCATGCATATCGACGATTTCGCGCCGAACCTGTCGTTCTTTTTCAGTAACGGGATGGATCCGGAATACACGGTGCTGGGCCGCGTGGCGCGCCGCATCTGGGCGGTCGCGATGCGCGACAAATACGGCGCCAACGAACGCGCGCAAAAACTCAAGTACCACGTGCAAACCTCGGGCCGCTCGCTGCATGCGCAGGAAATCGACTTCAACGACATCCGCACCACCTTGCAGGCGCTGATCGCGATTTACGACAACTGCAATTCGCTACATACCAACGCGTACGACGAAGCGATCACGACCCCGACCGATGAATCGGTGCGGCGCGCGCTGGCGATCCAGCTGATCATCAATCGCGAATGGGGTCTGGCCAAGAACGAGAATCCGAACCAGGGCAGCTTCATCATCGAGGAATTGACCGACATGGTGGAAGAGGCGGTGCTGCGGGAATTCGAGCGCATCGCCGAGCGCGGCGGCGTGCTGGGCGCGATGGAAACCGGCTATCAGCGCGGCAAGATCCAGGAAGAGTCGATGCTGTACGAGCACCAGAAGCATGACGGCACGCTGCCGATCGTCGGCGTCAATACCTTCCGCAATCCGAAGAGCACGGGGACGGTGCAGAAGATTGAATTGGCGCGATCGACCGACGCGGAGAAGCAGTCGCAGCTAAAGCGCTTGGCCGAGTTCCAGGCGCGCCATGCGAAACAGGCGCC
>DHXL01000139.1:0-10322 GCA_002415335.1 Oxalobacteraceae bacterium UBA5157 | reverse complement strand
AGCAGCGGCGCGAACGGATCGGGCACGCCCGCGACGCTTGCGCTACGCAGAATCATATCGGCGGGCGCCGCGAGACGATTGCAAGTCTATGCCGGATCGTCCACGCCGCCATGACCGTCGCAGTCGCCCTTGCGTTTCAGCGCGTGACGTCCATCGGCGCAACGAACGATTACTGCCTGCCTCGCCTTGCGGGCTGCTTTCTTGATCGCGTGCCCGGTCTTGACCGCCGCCTTACCGACTTCGTGCGCCGCGTCGCGCGCGCCATCCTTCACTCCGTCCTTCACTTCGATCGCCTTGTCGGCCACCGTCGATTCCTCCGCGTAGACGAGCGGGCTGACGGCCAGGCAAATGGCGATGATGCCGAGAAATTTTTTCATGATGTCTATCCTTTTTGTATCGATTCCGGTTGTGAGCGAGCCGACTCCTGCAAGACGGCTTGCCTGACTGTCATTTAACACGATGGCGTGGTCCGATGCCAGCGCGCCATGGTGACAATGTGTAAGCGTGATTTTCCGTATGTCAGGGTAGTGCGCAAGATACCGCGCGTCGGTGCGCCGGCGCGCTGACGGTTGCGTGCCGGAACAGCGCACCGGATGCTATTGCGCCGGCAATCGCAGGGTCGCCTCCAGGCCGCCGCCCGGATGATTCCTGAGTGCCAGGCTGCCGCGATGGTTTTCCGCGATATTGCGTGCGATGGTCAGACCGAGGCCGGTACCGCCGGTATCGCGCGAGCGCGAACTCTCCAGTCGCTGGAAGGGTTCAAACACCGCCTCCAGTTGTTCCTCCGGAATACCTTGGCCGCCATCGCGGATGCGAATCGCGATCTTGTCGTGCTCGTGCGCGGCCGTCACGCGCGCGTAGCGGCCGTACTTGACGGCGTTGTCGATTACATTCGTCAGACAGCGCCGCAGCGCGCCCGGCTGCGCCATCACGAGCACGCCTGCGCGCCCTTCCAGCGTCACGTCCTGCCCGGCGTCGCTGGCATCGGCGCACACGCTGTTGAGCAGCGAATCGATATCCAGCCGCTGCATCGGCTCGGCCGAATCCATGCTACGCGCCAGCTCCAGGCCCTCGCGCACCATGCTCTGCATCACCGCCATATCGTCGATCAGCTTGTTGCGCAGTTCGGCGTCGGCCACCTTTTCGATCCGCAGCCGCAGCCGCGTCAGCGGTGTCTGCAAGTCGTGCGTAATCGCCGCCAGCATGTGGGTGCGATGCTGGATCTGGCGCCGGATGCGCGCCTGCATCGCATTGAATGCGGTGGCGGCCTGACGGATTTCCGGCGGACCGGTCTCCGGCAGCGGCGCGCGATCGATGTCGCGCCCCAATTCGCCGGCGGCGATCGCGAGCTGCTTGATCGGCCGCGCCGTCATGCGCGCGACGACGAACGCCAGCAAGCCGATCAGCAGCAGGAACACGCCGAGATAGGGGCCGTAATACGGTCCGTGCCCGAACGGCGGATGGACGTCGGGATTATGCAGTTTCATGCGCAGCAAAGCGCCGTCTTGCAGGCTGATGAAAATAGTCTGGCAGACTTCGGGCCAGTGCGGCGGCGCGCCGAAGCGCCGGGCTCTGCGCGCCGTGCATGCGGCTTCGTGCGACACGACGATACGCCTGTCCTCGCCGAGCCGCGCCTTGAGCAGGCCGATCAATCCGGAGTTGTTATCGGCGCCCGCGTCGAGTGTGTCGACCAGGCGGGCTTCCACGCCGAAATTGCCGTTCGCCAGCAGGATCTGCCGGCGTGTCTCGGGCGCGGCGGCGTCCAGTGCCTGTACCAGTTGTTCAACCCGCTCGGCGGCATGCTGGTTGCGCATCTCGGCGATCGTCAGGTGGCGTTCGCGCGCAGCCAGGTAGGTAGTCGCCGTCGTCGCGACGATGATGCCGGCCAGCAGGATCAGAAATACCCGATTCGCCATCGAGCCAAGAAAATCCAGGATCAGCTTCACGCTCGATGCCTAACGCTCGATGCTGACCGTGGTGGCCAGCACGTAACCCTCGTTGCGGACCGTCTTGACGAGGTGCGGCGTGCGCGCATCGTCACCCAGCTTCTGGCGCAGGCGGCTGATCTGGATGTCGATCGAACGATCGAACGGATCGGCTTCGCGGCCTTGCGTCAACTCCAGTAGCTGGTCGCGGTTCAGGACCCGATTCGGATGTTCGAGGAAAACCTTGAGCATGCGAAATTCGGCACCGGATAGCGCCACGACCACACGGTTGGCGTTAACCAGATGACGGGCCACCAGATCGAGCGTCCATTCGCCAAACACCATGAATTTCGCTTCCGACGACGCCAGGTTGGGCGGCAACGCATGGGTGCGGCGCAACACGCTGCGGATGCGCGCAAACAATTCGCGCGGCTCGAACGGCTTCGCCAGATAATCGTCGGCCCCCATTTCCAGGCCGAGAATGCGATCGACCGCGTCGCCGCGCGCGGTCAGCATGATGACCGGGATGTTCGAAAGCGTCGATTGCGCGCGCAGGTTGCGGCACAGCGTCAAGCCGTCTTCCCCCGGCAGCGTCAGGTCGAGGACGATCAGGTCGACGCGCGAGTCCGCCAGCGCCTTGTGCATCTCGGCGCCGTTGCTCGCAGTCGACGTGCGGAACCCGTTGGCGTCCAGATATTCGGCCAGCAAGGTCCGGATTTCGCGGTCGTCGTCGACCACCAATATGTGCGAGGGAGTTTCCATGGAGACGATTATCGCAAGTCGCGCGGCGTTGGCGGGGTTAAATTGTATATTTTCATGACGCGCCGCAGCGGGGACATACAAGGATACAAACCGCCGCCCGCCGCATACAGCACGATACAAAGCGCGGCCGCTGCGACAAACGCGCGACACACGGCGCCGGTCAAATAGGCACTGTGCAATCGCACTTCATTTTATGCAAGGAGTTCAACTATGGTTAATTTCGGCAAACGATTGGCTGTCGGTATCGCGGCGGCCGGGTTCAGCATGGCGGCTTTTGCAGCGGACGCAGATTGCCACTGGCGGCACGATGGCGCCGCGCCCTCCGCGGCGTGCGCGGCAAAGTTCGCGGCGCGCATCGCACAGCACGAACAACAGCTGCATGACGCCTTGAAGATCACCCCGGCCCAGGAAGCGGCCTGGAAGACGTTTACCGCGAAAGCCGCGCCCGGCACGCCACCGGCCGGGCTCAGCCGCGACGAAGCCGCCAAACTGCCGGCGCCGGAGCGCATGGAACGCATGCTCGGCATGATGAAGGCACGCGAAGCGCGCATGACCGAGCGGCTGGCAGCGGTCAAGGAATTCTACGCGGTGCTCACGCCGCAGCAGCAAGCGATCTTCAACGACCAGTTCAGGCACATGCATCACCATCGCCACCACGGTTTCGGCCGCGGCTAGGCCGTTCCCACTAGACCGTTCCCTCCTCCATCCTGCTTGTCCAGGCTTGGGACGAAAGGCGGCGCTTGCGCGACCGCTCTTTCGTCCCTTTTTTCGCATGAAGTTTGCCCCTGCGCACCTGTCTTGCCGATTGCTGCGATAATTCAGCTTGCTTGCGATTCGCTGCAATCTGCACGCCGCTCCGATCTCGCCAGGAACCATCGCGGCCTGCGCGACCGATACGCGGCTTGATTCGCAGCCTGTTGCAGCGTTCCGCCCCCGTCACTTTCGATTGCCCACCATGCGCCTTGGCATGCTCTACGCCGCCGCCTCCTTTGTCATATGGGGCCTGTTTCCAATTTACTTCAAGGCACTGCAGGAAATTGCGCCGGCCCAGATTCTGGTGCACCGCATGGTCTGGTCGCTGGTGTTCATCCTGGCCGTGCTGGCATGGCGCAAACAGTGGTCGTGGATCGGCAAGGTGCTGCGGCGGCCCAAGGTGCTGGCCGGCTTTGCAGCCAGTGCGCTGTTCCTGTCGAGCAATTGGTTCATCTATATTTGGGCCGTCAATAACGGCCGCGTCATCGATTCCAGCCTCGGCTATTTCATCAACCCGCTGGTCAGCGTGCTGATGGGATTCCTGTTTTTGCGTGAACGCCTGCGCCCAATCCAATGGGCTGCGGTCGCGCTGGCCGCGTGCGGCGTCGCCTGGCTCACCTGGCAAGCCGGGCAGGTACCGTGGATCGGCCTGATGCTGGCCGCGACCTTCGGCACCTATGGCTTGCTGCGCAAGACCGCCGCGCTCGGCGCGCTCGAGGGCTTGTCGCTGGAAACGCTGCTGCTGTTTCCATTCGCGCTGGGCTATTTGATCGTGCTGACGCTAAACGGTCAGAATACCTTTCTTGCCGCATCGACGTCGACCCAATGGCTGCTGGTCGCCGCCGGCCCGATCACCGCGATTCCGCTGCTGCTGTTCGCGGCCGGTGCGCGCCGCATTCCCTTGTCGATGCTCGGGCTGTTGCAGTACATCGGCCCGACGCTGCAATTGCTGCTCGGCGTGTGGCTGTATCACGAGCCGTTCGGCGGCGCGCGCCTGGCCGGCTTCGCGCTGGTCTGGAGTGCGCTTGCGGTGTATTCGCTGGAAGGCATGTGGCGCGCATGGATGGTCAAACCGGCCGTGACCGAACCGGTGTGACGCGCGCCACGGCACGGCGCGATCAAATCTCGATTTGCGTGCCCAGTTCGATCACCCGGTTGGCCGGAATCTGATAGTAGTCCGCCGCGCCGCGCGCGTTGCGCGACATCGCAACGAACAGGCGCTCGCGCCACAACGCCATGCCCGAGCCGGGCGTGGATATCAGCGTCTGGCGCGCGATGAAGAATGAGGTTTCCATCATCTCGAATGCGAGGCCGTAATCAGCGGCCAGCTCCAGGACCTTCGGAATATCCGGTTCATCCTTGAAACCGTAGCGCACATTGAGCTGATAGCAGTGATGGCCGAGATCCTGAATCCGCACGCGCTCGGCGGCCGACACGTACGGCACTTCCTCGATGTGAATCGTCAGGAACACCACGCGCTCATGCAACACCTTGTTGTGCGACAGGTTATGCAGCATCGCATGCGGCACGCCATCGCTTTCACCGCGCAGGAATACCGCGGTGCCGGGCACCCGCACCGGCGGCGCGATGAACAGCGACGGCAGAAAGTCTTCCAGCGGAATTGCATGCTTCTGCAGGTTCTGGAACACGATTTCGCGGCCACGCTTCCAGGTCAGCATAACGGTAAACAGAAAGGCACCCAGCAGTAGCGGGAACCAGCCGCCGTGCAATATTTTCAGCACATTCGCCGAGAAGAATGCGAAATCGATGATCAGGAAAAGTCCGGTCGCGACGCAGGCCAGCAGAAGATTGTATCTCCAGCCATAGCGAATGACGAAGAAGGTCAGTATCGTCGTCGTCAGCATCGTCGCGGTGACCGCGATGCCGTATGCGGCCGCCAGATGGGACGACGACCCGAAACCGATGACTGCCACCAGCACGGCCGCGAGCTGCAGGTAGTTGACGAGCGGGATGTAGATTTGGCCGATTTCGCCGGCCGAAGTGTGGACGATGCGCATGCGCGGCAGGAAACCGAGCGCAATCGCTTGCTTGGTCATCGAAAAAGTACCGGATATCGTCGCCTGCGATGCAACCACGGTCGCGATCGTCGACAGGATCACCAATGGATAAATGCTCCACGCGCCCAGTTGCTGATAAAACGGGCTGGATATTGCGGTCGGATCGGCCAGCAGCAAACCACCCTGCCCCAGATAATTGAGTGCCAGCGCCGGAAACACCACCAGCGACCAGGCCAGACGTATCGGGGTTTTGCCAAAATGCCCCATATCCGCATACAACGCCTCGGCACCGGTGAAGGCCAGCACCACCGCACCGAGCGCGATGAAGGCGATCAGGCGATTGCGGTCAAGGAACATCAATGCCTGCCATGGATTGAGCGCGGCCAGAATTTCCGGCGCCTTCAAAATATTGATGATTCCCATCGCGGCCAGCGCAAGAAACCAGACCAGCATGACCGGTCCGAACCATTTGCCGATGCCTCCCGTGCCATGCGACTGCAAGGCATACAGCGCGATCACCACCAGCACGGTCAGCGGCACCACGTAGGGCTGCAGGACGGGCGCCGCGACTTCCAGTCCTTCGATCGCGGATAGCACCGAAATCGCCGGCGTGATCACGCTATCACCGTAAAACAGGGTGGCGCCGAACAAACCCATCAGCATCAGCGGGTAATACTTGCGCGACGCCCTGCCGACCGACAACAACGCGAGCGACATCAGCGCCATGATGCCGCCTTCGCCGCGGTTGTCCGCGCGCAGGATCAGCGTCACATACTTGAGCGAGACGATGAGGATCAACCCCCACACGATCAGCGATACCACGCCCAGCAGGTTGGCCGGCGTGAGCATGAGCCCGTGTTCTGGTGCGAACACAGATTTCATCGTATAGAGCGGGCTGGTGCCGATATCGCCGTAAACGATGCCGATGGCGGCGACCGTTAGTGCCGCCATGCTGCTTTTTTTTTCAGGACGAGATGACAAGGAAACGCTCATTGGTTGCTATTGTGCATTGCACAATAAGCCACGCCATTTGGAAACGCAAGGGAAATAACCATGCGACTTGATTTGCGGCGATTCGTCAGAAGATACGGGTGAATTATTATTTGAATATCGAGCGGCATACGACGCCCGGCACGCCGGCATCGGTTATCCTTGCAGCCACCCGTTTATCCCCTTTGCAGGCAACTACTTATCCGACCTATGGCAAATTACGTATACACCATGAACCGCGTGGGCAAGATCGTTCCGCCCAAGCGCCAGATCCTCAAGGATATTTCGCTCTCGTTCTTCCCCGGCGCCAAGATCGGCGTGCTGGGCTTGAACGGTTCCGGCAAGTCGACCCTGCTCAAGATCATGGCCGGCATCGACACCGACATCCAGGGCGAAGCGGTGCCGATGCCCGGCTTGAATATCGGCTATCTGCCGCAGGAACCGTTGCTCGATCCCGAGCAGACCGTGCGCCAGGCAGTCGAAGGCGGGCTCGGTGAAGTGTTTGAAGCGAAGGCCAAGCTCGATGCGGTGTATGCCGCTTACGGCGAACCGGACGCCGACTTCGATGCACTCGCAGCCGAACAGGCACGGCTGGAAGCGATCATCCAGACCGCCGCCGGCGACAACCCGGAACAGCAACTCGAAATGGCGGCCGATGCGCTACGCCTGCCGCCGTGGGACGCCAGGATCGGCGTGCTGTCGGGCGGCGAGAAGCGCCGCGTCGCGCTATGCCGCCTGTTGCTGTCGAAACCCGACATGCTGCTGCTGGACGAACCGACCAACCATCTGGATGCGGAATCGGTCGACTGGCTCGAACAATTCCTGCTGCGCTTCCCCGGCACCGTGGTCGGCATCACGCATGATCGCTACTTCCTCGACAATGCGGCCGAATGGATCCTGGAGCTGGATCGCGGGCATGGCATTCCATGGAAGGGCAATTACAGTTCGTGGCTGGAGCAAAAGAGCACTCGCCTGAAGCAGGAAGAATCGTCCGAATCGGCGCGCCAGAAGAACATGGCGAAAGAACTGGAATGGGTACGGCAGAATCCGAAGGGCCGCCAGGCGAAGAGCAAGGCGCGCCTGGCCCGCTTCAACGAATTGTCGGAACACGAATACCAGAAGCGCAACGAGACGCAGGAAATCTTCATTCCGGTCGCCGGGCGTCTCGGCAACGAAGTCATCGAGTTCAAGAATGTCAACAAGGCGTTCGGCGACCGCCTGCTGATCGACAATCTCAGCTTCCGGATTCCGGCCGGTGCGATCGTCGGCATCATCGGT
The DNA here is from genome assembly GCA_002415335.1 of Oxalobacteraceae bacterium UBA5157. Classification (GTDB taxonomy): domain Bacteria; phylum Pseudomonadota; class Gammaproteobacteria; order Burkholderiales; family Burkholderiaceae_D; genus UBA5157. Next base: position 2,596 of record DHXL01000139.1, on the reverse strand, counting down.
CCCAATGGTGCCGGCAAATCGACGCTGTTCAAGATGATCACCGGCAAGGAGCAACCGGACAGCGGCGAAGTCGTGCTCGGCAGCACCGCCCGGATCTCGATCGTCGACCAAACCCGCGAATCGCTGGAAAACAGCAAGACCGTGTTTGAAGACGTGACCGGCGGCGCCGACATCCTGACCGTCGGCCGCTTCGAGATGGCGTCGCGCGCGTATCTCGGACGCTTCAATTTCAAGGGCGGCGACCAGCAAAAAATCGTCGGCAATTTATCGGGTGGAGAGCGCGGCCGCCTGCATCTGGCGAAGACGCTGCTGCAAGGCGGCAACGTGCTGCTGCTCGATGAACCGTCCAATGACCTCGACGTGGAAACCTTGCGCGCGCTGGAAGATGCGTTGCTGGAATTCGCCGGCAGCGTGCTGGTGATCTCGCATGATCGCTGGTTCCTGGATCGGATCGCGACCCATATCCTGGCGTTCGAGGGAAATTCGCAGGTGAGTTTCTTCGACGGCAATTATCAGGAATACGAGGCGGACAAGAAGAAGCGCCTAGGCGAGGAAGGCGCCAAACCGAAGCGGATCCGGTACAAGCCGATCACGCGTTGATGAGGCCCGAATAGTGAAACAATATCCGCCGCTCACCGTTGCACTGATCGCGCTTTGCGTCGCCGTCGCACTGTTGTCGCAACTCGGCGCATCGCAGGAGGTGCTGCAGTACCTGTACATAGCCGATCCGCACAGCGAAGGGCTGGCCGCGGTCGGCAATGGTCAGGTCTGGCGCCTGCTGACACCGATCTTTATCCATTTCGGCATCATGCATCTGGTGTTCAACATGATGTGGCTGTGGGATCTCGGCGGCTTGATCGAGGCTAAGAAAGGGTCGTGGTTTCTCGGCGGCTTCACGCTGGCGGTCGGCATCCCGTCGAATCTGGCGCAATATCTTTTGGGTGGCTCGCCTTTCTTCGGCGGCATGTCCGGCGTCGTCTACGGATTGCTTGGCTACATCTGGATGCAGGGACGGTACAACCCGCGCTTCGGTCACGTGCTGCACAAGAGTACCGTGGTCATGATGCTGGCCTGGTTCGTCCTTTGCTGGACCGGTCTGCTCGGCCCGATCGCGAATTGGGCTCATAGCGCGAGCTTGCTCATCGGCGTCGCCTGGGGCTATCTGGAGCGCAACAAGTCACCTGCGCGTATCGTGAAATAGGGCTAAACCGGCGCGCGGCCGGCCTCAAGTCGTGCGCGTGGCCAGCCACTTGGTTTGAAACGTGCACATGCGGACGGCGTCGCGGTAGACGCCGTGCACGAAAAATTCTCCGATCAACTCCCCCTCGATGTGGAAGCCGCATTTCTCGTAGATGTGGATCGCCTTCTTGTTTTGCTTGTCGACCACCAAATACAATTTGTACATGTTGAGCACGCCGAATGCGTAGTCGATCGCGAGCTGGGTCGCAAGTTCCGCGTACTTCTTTCCCTGCCATTCGGGCGCGATGATGATCTGGAATTCGGCGCGGCGATGGATGTAGTTGATTTCCACCAGCTCGACTAACCCGACCATGTCGCCGGTAATATTTTCGATGATGAAGCGGCGTTCGCTTTGGTCGTGGATATGCCGATCGTACAACTGCACCAGTTCGACGAATGCCTCGTAAGGCTCCTCGAACCAGTAACGCATGATGTTGCTGTTGTTGTTGATCTGATGCACAAAATGCAGGTCATTACGTTCCAGCGGGCGCAACTTGACATCGGGTTTGACTAGCAGGGTCATTTTTTTAGCGCTCGTCGATTGCTCCGCGCGAGCGTCCGTGTAGAAAATCCATGGCAAAGCGTCCAAGCAACCATCCGGTTGCCGCATTCGGTTGTTCACCAGGTCGCCCGACAGCGCATCGCGTTATGAAAAAGCTTCGGTCGTTGTCATGACACGCGGTTTCAATTCGATCTTGAGCGGCGTGAATAAGGTCTGCAACGCGCGCAGGTTTTCTTCGCGCTCGCTCTCTTTCCAGCCCTGGAAAATATCGGTCCCGGCCTTTTGAAAGTGGAAGTCGATCACCTTCCTGCCGTCATTATGGATGTAAGGCGAGACCACGGTTTTCTTGAAGCCCAAACCTTCGATCGCGCCGAGCAAGTCCTGCGGCGGATAGTCGGCATCCACGGCGATATAGATGCCGAAGGTCTTGCCCGGCGGTTTGGCGGCGACATCGACCGCAAAAATGCCGGGCGCGATGCTGCTCGACGTACTTCTGAGGAATAACATTTCATTGCTCCGGTTCACCCATCGTGCTTGCGCGTGCAGCGCCATGCGATACGCCGATCTCATGCTACCCCGCTATCAATCGGCGATCAACCTGCATACCGAAAATCTCCACCGAAATATTCCCGGCGCCGGACGGCGTTAGAATTCTGCACCCGACTCCCGGTTACATGGACATGACGCTTTCCACTGCACAGATAGAAGAATTCAAGACGAGCGGCTACCTGATCGTGCGCCGCATGGTGCCGCCCGCGGCTTGCGAGCTGATGCTGGCGGTGACCGCCGAGCATCTGCAGGCGGCGATCGCGCCGCTCGAATACGAAGCCGAGGTCGGCTATCCAGGCGCGCCGC
>DHXL01000247.1:24049-27105 GCA_002415335.1 Oxalobacteraceae bacterium UBA5157 | reverse complement strand
ATCCGCCACAATCTTTGCCCACTATCCTTTATCGACGTGCCGCAGCAAGCCTACGTGGACGGCATGATCGGCGTATATGAACTCAATCGGATCGAGTTGCTGCGCGATGTTTTCGTGTGGGCGTATGAGCGTTCGTGCCAGCAATACGTCGCGGTGCGCCAGCAACTCATTCCACCGGACACTTTCCGCCTGCGCTACCGGACTGAGATGTCTGATGCAGTGCGTGCGATCGTCCAACGTGCGCAGCCGGCCAGAGAAGGAGCCATCAGGAGCGTCGTGCCGGCAAATGTGGCGGATGGCGATCGAGAACGCTTTGTGGCGCTTATCCTGGAAGAATTCAAGGCTATGCACGCAGGAAATGTGATTCGATTCGGCTTGAGGCCGCTTGAATTCGAGGCATGGAGGGAGAAAAATAAGTCGTGAAAAAAAAGGCGTTTCATCTTGAAAAATGAGGCGCCTTTTTCGCGAACCCGATGCAATTCGACCAAGACGCCTTTTTCCGTCAGTCGATTTTGATCTGCCGGGAAAAATTAAACGGTGCTGACCCTGAGCCTCATCAGCAACAGACACGGCGTCGGATTTTGAAGTACTCATGAGCGATTCTTTTTTTCCAAACATGTCGGCGATTTTTCCAAATAAAGTTGACCATTGCGTCTGAGATCAAGGGCGTGATGAAATTATTCACGAACCAAAAAACAATTCAACCACGACCCCTTTAACTGCACGTCACACATCGGAAAGGCGTTGCAGCACATCCATCTGGTTTTCAATGAGCGCACGCTCGCGTTCTATTTCGCGTTTGAGCTCCTCTTCGGTAGGCAGCGTAAAGCGATATTTGGAGGCAAAAAGTTGCTGACTTTCATTAAGTACCGAGTAACGCGCAACTGCCTCATTTTTTTCCGAGCAGAGAATCAGCCCGATCGTTGGATTGTCGCCTTCAACTTTGCTGTGCGCCTCATACATGCGCACGTAACCATCCATTTGGCCAATGTCTTGATGGGTCAATTCACCGATTTTCAAATCGATCAGCACGAAGCATTTGAGCAGGTAGTTGTAAAACACCAGGTCAATATAAAAATCCTTGTTATCGAAACGCAAGCGCTTCTGCCTGGCGACAAAAGAAAAACCTCGTCCCAGTTCCAGCAGGAAAGCTTGCAACTTGTCGACAATCGCTTGTTCGAGCTGGCTTTCTTGCAACTGGGGGGCGCTCGGCAAGTCGAGGAACTCCAATACATAGGGATCCTTTAGCATGTCCATCGGCACGAGCGCTGAAATGCTTTCTCGCGTGCCTTCGAGCATGGCGGCTCTGTCGGTGCTGGCCAGCAGACGCTCGTGGAACAGGCTATTTATTTGCCGCTCCAGATCGCGGCGAGACCAGTTGGCGCGCACCGCTTCCGTTTCGTAAAACTGGCGGGCAGCTATGTTTTCCACTCGCATGAGCGCGCGGTAATGCGACCAGCTGAGATTGGGGTGAAAACCGGTGGAAGATTCCCCACCCAGTGGGTGAGGAATTGACATTCCCTCTTCTGACACACTTTCTCTTCGCAAACCACATTTGGAACGGCCTTTATTTAGAGGGCATTTGTCGTCGACTTTGGCATAGTCGACAATCTTCGCGAAGGCGCAAGACTGCCATCGATAGCCAAACTAAATTCAATTCATTGAATCAATCAATTTTTAAAATAAACGGAAAACCCGTAAACTGGCACCTCAATGATTAACAACCACACGAGGAAAACCCTATGTCTCTCATCAACACGCACATCAAACCATTCAAGGCTACCGCATACCACAATGGCCAGTTCATCGAAGTAAGCGACACATCCCTGAAAGGAAAGTGGTCGGTTATCGTGTTTTACCCAGCGGACTTCACGTTCGTATGCCCGACCGAACTGGAAGATCTGGCGAATAACTACGCAGAATTTCAAAAGATGGGCGTCGAAATCTACGGTGTGTCGACCGACACCCACTTCGCGCACAAAGCCTGGCATGACACTTCTGATTCGATCAAGAAAGTGAAATACCCACTGGTCGGAGACCCTACCGCCGCCCTGTCGCGCAACTTCGAAGTACTGATTGAAGAAGAAGGCCTGGCACTGCGCGGCACCTTCGTCATCAATCCGGAAGGCCAGATCAAGGTCATGGAAGTGCATGACAACGGCATCGGCCGCGACGCTTCGGAATTGCTGCGCAAAGTGAAGGCAGCGCAGTACGTCGCATCGCATCCCGGCGAAGTCTGCCCGGCGAAATGGACTGAAGGCGCAGCAACCTTGACTCCATCCCTGGACTTGGTTGGCAAGCTCTAATAGCTGGATAGCGGCACGGATGCCGGCCGATTGTCGCCGGCATCCAACCTCAAAACGAAAGGCCGATCATGTTGGATGCAAACCTCAAGTCCCAGTTAACAACCTATTTGGAAAAGGTCGTGCTCCCGATCGAGATCGTCGCGTCGCTCGACGATGGCGAAAAATCCCGTGAATTGCAGGCCCTGCTCCAGGAAATCGTCCTGTTGAGCGACCGCATTACGCTGGTAACACGCCACGACGACGCAGAGCGCAAGCCGTCGTTCAGCATCAACCGCCCCGGTACCGATATCAGCGTGCGCTTCGCCGGGATACCGATGGGTCACGAATTTACCTCGCTGGTGTTGGCGCTGTTGCAGGTTGGCGGCCACCCGGTCAAGCTTGCCGATGCGGTGATCGAACAGATCCGCAATCTGGACGGCGATTACCAGTTTGAAACCTACATCTCATTGTCCTGCCAGAACTGCCCGGAAGTGGTACAGGCACTGAATGCGATGTCGATCATTAACCCGCGCATCCGTCATGTGACGATCGATGGCGCGCTGTTCCAGCAGGAAGTCGATGCACGCCAGATCATGGCTGTGCCGAGCACTTATTTGAACGGTGAAGTATTCGGCCAGGGCCGTTCCGGCGTGGAAGAAATTCTCTCCAAGCTCGATGGCGGTGCGAACGCACGCCAGGCTGCGCAACTGAGCACCAAGGACGTATTCGATGTGTTGATCGTCGGCGGCGGACCGGCCGGCGCGGCGGCGG
>DHXL01000247.1:23528-23953 GCA_002415335.1 Oxalobacteraceae bacterium UBA5157 | reverse complement strand
GGACCGGCCGGCGCGGCGGCGGCAATTTACGCGGCACGCAAGGGCATCCGTACCGGCGTGCTGGCCGAGCGATTTGGCGGCCAGGTTCTAGACACGCTCGCGATCGAAAACTTCGTCTCGGTCAAGGAAACCAATGGACCGCATTTCGCAGTCGCGCTCGAACAGCACGTACAGGCCTACGGCGTCGACATCATGAATCTGCAGCGCGCCGAAAGCCTGATGCCAGGCAGGTTGATCGAAATTAAAACCGTCGGCGGCGCCGTATTGAAAAGCAGATCCGTCATCCTGGCGACCGGTGCGCGTTGGAGAGAGATCAATGTTCCGGGCGAAAAGGAATACCGCAACCACGGCGTCGCTTATTGCCCGCACTGTGACGGCCCTTTGTTTAAAGGCAAACGCGTTGCCGTGATCGGCGGCGGCAACTC
>DHXL01000247.1:23029-23384 GCA_002415335.1 Oxalobacteraceae bacterium UBA5157 | reverse complement strand
GCCGTGATCGGCGGCGGCAACTCTGGTGTCGAGGCGGCGATCGACCTGGCCGGTCTCGTCGCACATGTCACCTTGATCGAATTCGGCGCGGAGTTGCGGGCTGATGCGGTGCTGCAACGCAAGCTCAACAGCCTGGACAATGTGACGGTCATTACGTCCGCGCAAACCACGGAGATTCTTGGCGATGGCAAGAAGGTAAACGGCTTGATTCTTACCGATCGCATCTCCGGTAACAGCAAGAAGGTCGAGCTGGAAGGCGTATTCGTCCAGATCGGCCTGGTACCCAATACCGAGTGGCTGAAAGGCACGGTGGCTTTGTCACGCCACGGCGAAATCGAAGTCGATGCCAAGGGCA
>DHXL01000247.1:12243-22885 GCA_002415335.1 Oxalobacteraceae bacterium UBA5157 | reverse complement strand
GTGATGGTGCGAAGGCGGCGCTGAGCGCATTCGATTACCTGATCCGGTCTTCCATTGAAGATGAAGAAGCGATGGCTGTCGAGTCGGTTGAATTGGCGGCGTAACCGGCCGCTGCGTTGTGTTCGCTATCGAACAGAATAGTCGAGCTTCAAGGTCTAGGATGATGTTGTCTATGACTTTATGGAGGATCACATGCTCGACTATTCAATCCTGACGCCGGAAGGCATTCTGGTGCTCAAACCGGATGCGCCATTAAGCAAAGCGGACTTCAGCGATCTCAGCGGCACCGTCGATACCTATCTCGCCGACCATGCAAAACTTCGCGGCGTATTGATTCATTCGAAGGGATTTCCCGGATGGGAGGACTTCGGCGGATTCACCGCGCATATGCGTTTTGTCCGTGAGCACCACGAGAAAGTCGAGCGCGTGGCTATCGTGACGAACAGTCATTTCGCCGGCGTCGCGGAATCACTTGGCAAGCACTTTACGTCGGCCGAAATAAGGCACTTTCCTTTTGCCGACGACGCGAAGGCGTTGGAGTGGCTGAAGGTGCTTCCTGGCGTCTAGTGGATGATCGATCGCGGCAGTCAGGCATTCGCTCTGTAATCAAGGCCGGGACACCGCGTCGATCCCAAGGACGCTGGCGTCCGCGGCACCGTGTCCTGCAGAAATGAGTTGATCCATTCTGGCTGCGATCGCGGGCAGCGCCGCCATGGGTCGATCACCTGAAGTTTCCAGCATCAGCCGGACATCCTTGCGCGCCATCGCCAGTTCAAAACTCGGGGCGAAGTTGCCCTTTGCCATGTTCATCCCGCGGCCCATCACCATCGCGTTCAAATCGAGTGAGCCAAGCAAGCCGATCGCGTCCTCAGCGCCAATGCTGCTCGCCTGCGCCAGGGTAAGCACGTCGGCTATCACCGCAGAGAGGCCAATGATCACGGCATTTCCCAACAGTTTGTTTGCCGCAGCAAGATCGGTGCGCTCACCCATGTAGGTCAGACGCGCGGTCATCTTGGCGAGCTCCGCCTGGACCGAATCGAAGAGAGCCCTTGGCCCTGCCACCATCATCGACCCCTGCGCGTCTCGAGCGGCCGGCGGCCCCATGAAGACGGGACAGTGCAGGTACTTCAATCCGGCAGCATGCATCCGTTCGGCCCGTTCGCCGGTGAGCTTCGGCAAGGTCGTCGTGTGATCGATCAGGATCGCGTCAGGAGAGAGTCCCGCGCGTGCCGCCGCAATAACCTCTTCGACCACTGCATCATCTTTCAGCACCAGATGTACCCTGGAGGCACCGCGAACTGCATCGGCAGGCGTCGCGGCTGCCTTCACGCCGAACGGAGCCAGGGCAAGAACCTTTTCCATGGAGCGATTCCATGCGGTAACCGAATCGCCTCTTTTTGCTGCCGCCTCCGCGAAAGCGCCGCCGAGTAGTCCGGTACCGAGAAAAGCGATATTTGCCATGAGCGTATCCCTTATGAGTTAAGCGTGAACAGCGGAATGTGGAAAGACAGTGCTGGAACAATTCGCTAGCGTGCCGACGACTGCTTGATCACAGCTTCAGGTCTTACCGGTAGAGGTCGATTGTAGCCCATCGATCATGTCGGTATCCCGGTCTCCGATGCACGAAAAATCACCGTCGAATCAAAATACATCACATTGTGATATATTGCCGGGCTGACGTGAAACCGAAGGCATCGATATTTCTATGAAACAGAGCAAGACCGACGACCTGAAGAAGGCCGATTTTGAAGTGCTCTCCCGGTTTCGCGTTCAGATGCGCCGCTTCGAACGCTTCTCCGAAAACGCCGCACACGCCGAGGGCATTCCCCCCTTGCAGTACCTGCTTCTGCTCCACATCAAGGGCTTTCCCGGGCGCGAATGGGCCAACATCCGCGAGCTGGCGGAATGCCTGCAGGCGAAACCGCACGGAGTGGTCGCGCTGGTGACCCGCTGCGAGGAGGCGCAACTGGTGAAGCGCGTGCCGAGCGCCACTGACCGCCGGCAGATCGAAGTGCATCTGCTCGCGCGCGGCGAGGAGGTGCTGCACCGTCTGGCGGCGTTGCACCGCGCGGAACTGGCCTCGCTCGACGACGGCGCGTTCTCTATTCCTTTTATCAAACCTCAGAACTGAATATGCACCACAATGACATGAGAAGAGACTTCGCGGCCGATTCGCGCCTGCTGCGTATTACCGCAATCGCCGCCGCGGTCGGGGTGCTCAGTACGGGCACGGCTTATCTGTTGCTGCTCGTGATCCGCTTTTTCACGAATCTCTTTTTCTTCCAGACCTGGTCCATCGTAGCGCGTTCACCGGCGGTCAATACGCTGGGACCGTGGGTGATCGCGGTGCCTGCGATCGGCGGACTGATCATCGGCCTGCTCGCGCGCTACGGCTCGGAACAGATCCGCGGCCACGGTATCCCCGAGGCGATCGAGGCGATCCTGTTCGGCAAGAGCAAAATGTCGCCCAAGGTGGCCGTACTCAAGCCGCTGTCCTCCGGGATCGCCATCGGCAGCGGTGGTCCGTTCGGCGCCGAGGGGCCCATCATCATGACCGGCGGCGCGATCGGCTCCCTGATCGCCCAGCACTTCCACTTGACGGGTGCCGAGCGCAAGACTCTGCTGGTCGCCGGCGCCGTGGCCGGCATGACTGCCGTGTTCAATACGCCAGTCGCGGGGCTGCTGCTCGCGATCGAGCTACTGCTATTCGAGCTGCGGCCGCGCAGCCTGCTGCCCGTGGCCGTCGCCTGCGCGGTGGCGGGGTTCCTGCGCCCCTTGCTGCTGGGCAGCGGCCCGATGTTTTCTTTGCAGACGCTGCCGCTGAGCCCGATGGAGCTGTTCTCTTGCGTGGTGGCCGGGCTGGTGGCCGGCGCATTGGCCTGGCTGCTCTCTACCTCGCTCTATAAGGTGGAGGACATGTTCGGCAAGCTGCCGCTTCACTGGATGTGGTGGCCGGCGCTGGGCGGCCTGGTGGTCGGGATCGGCGGCTATATTCAGCCGCGTGCGCTTGGCGTGGGCTATGACGTGATCGGCGACTTGCTGCAAAACCATCTAGCCGTCGGCGCGTTGCTCGCGCTGTTGGCCTGCAAGGCCGTGATGTGGGTGGTGGCGCTCGGCTCGGGCACTTCCGGCGGCGTGCTGGCACCGCTGCTGATGCTCGGCGCCGGCCTAGGCGCCCTGTTTGCGCCGATCATGCCCGGCGGTGACCCTGCCATGTGGCCGCTGGTATTCATGGCCGCAACCTTGGGCGGCATGATGCGCGCTCCCGTCATGGCAGCGATTTTCGGTCTCGAACTGACTCACGACATGAATGCGCTGCTGCCGCTACTGGCGGCATCGTCCGTGGCCTATGGCTTCACCGTGCTGACGATGGGTCGTTCCATCCTGACCGAAAAGATTGCGCGGCGCGGCTACCACATCTATCGCGAATACGGCATCGATCCGCTGGAGCGCCACAGCGTCAGCGAGGTGATGAGCCACGAGGTCCGGACCATCGACGCGGACGCCGGCGTGGCGGACTCGCTGCGCGAGTTTTTTGGCACCGGACAAACGCATCGCGCCTATCCGGTGGTGCGCGACGGCAGCCTGGTGGGCATGGCCGATCGGGCCGCGTTGTCTGGCGGCGTCCAACAAGAGACGCCGCAGACAGTCGGCGAACTGCTGGGCGGTGCGCCGTCGGCCGCAATCGCACTGCCGGACGAAAGTTGCCGCACCATCGCCAGCAAACTTGCTCTGTACAAGCTCGAGCGAATGCCGGTGGTGGCCGATGCGGTGTCGCGCCGTCTGGTCGGCATCATCAGCCGCAGCGACCTGGTGAAGCCATCGCTGGATTTGTACGACGACGAACTGCGGCGCGAAACTTTCCGGCGCGTGGGGCTGGGCCGCCGCACACAGGGCTTTGGCGTGGAGCAGCGAAACGGCGCTGGCGACGACTCCTGAACCTCTCGACACGGTCGCCTGCGGTATGGCAAACACGTTCCAGCAAGGATTTGATTGATCGCTCCATTCAAATCCCGTCGGCCATAACCAGATACTGATCGGACAAGCGCAGGTTATCATTCCGTGCCGCTTGAAGTCCCTCTTAACAATCAATAACAAAGAGTCGGGGCCGGCAATGAAGGATGTGCAGGCAAATTCGGATCGAATCGACGTCGTCTACCTGTGGGTAGATGGATCGGATCCGGTATGGTACAAGAAGCGTCAGCGGGCCTATGCGACCTGGATACGAGATCATCCCGATGAGCTTGCGGTCTATGGGAACGCAGCCGGACGCTATCGCGACAACGGAGAGCTTCTTTTCAATTTGCGCGCGCTGGAGAAGTTCTTCCCCGATCACGGTCACGTGTATATCGTCACCGACGGTCAGGCTCCGGCGTGGTTGCGGCGCTGCGCTCGCCTCACGGTCGTGGATCATCACGATTTGATTCCGCCGACTGCGCGACCGGTGTTCGACTCCGGGCACATAGAGTCCTATCTGCACCACATCCCTGGCCTGTCCGAACGCTTCATTTACATGAACGACGATGTCTTCTTTGGCGCAAGAGTGGATACTGCGTCGTGGTTCGGAGAACGCCTGACGGTCTTTGCGGAAGCAACCTCGATTACGGACCATGATGTTCTGCAATCCGGTGAAACGGCACTGGTCAATGCGTCGATCCTGTCCAAGAACTGGATGTCGCGACGGTACCCCGATTACCGTCACGATCCGCGCCTTTATTCGCATGCACCGCGTCCCATGCTGAAGAGTGCAATGCATGAGCTGGAACAGATTGCACCCGAATTATTCCATGATGTGCGTTCGACTGTATTCCGCTCTTGGTGCGCTCCACCCCTCGTCCCGGATCTTGTGCCACGGTGGATGGTCCACGTCGGCTATGCACGTCAGAGAATATTGAACCCGTTGTACATTAGCACCAGCGATCAGGCGGCGGAACAGCAACTTGATTCGTTGCTGGTCAAGTTCGGCAAGCTGCCGTTTTTCTGCATCAACGACACGTGCGACGAAGCACCCGATAACGATCTGCGATTGTTGCGGATTGCCCGGACCCTGGCAAAATTGTTGCCGGCACCGTCCTCGTTCGAACAGGTAGTTGAACAGCGAGGCGAACGCTGGTTCGACCTCCAGACGCCGGAAGCTTTGACGCGCGAATAACGGCCCGGCATGTCCGGGCGAATAAACCAATATATACAATACCTGTTTTTAAAAATAGCCGCGTGTTGCGGCGCTCGAACGAGCGGCTAACGTCTGCCTATCGCGGGCTTTTTCCGGGGGATGGACGGATCCGGATCGGATGCGCGGAACTGTACCGATCGGTATGGGTACCGCTCTCAACAATCAGCTCGTCCAGCGTGGCGCTGTCGAGTATCGCGAGATAGGCGTCGGTCGCCCTGCGCAACAAGGTCTTGAGCAGGCACGACGATGTCAGCGGGCATTTGTTATTGATTCGATCAAAACACTCGACCATGAAAAAATCGGTCTCCGTGCTGCGTATCAGGTCCCCGATGTTGATGCTCTTCGGCTCCACCTTCAAGCGGATCCCGCCGTTACGGCCCCGCACCGTTTCGACAAAGCCGGCGACCCCCAGCTGGTAGACGATCTTCATCAGGTGATTCTTCGATATGCCATGCAAGTCGGCTATATCCTGAATCGTCACGAGGCGATCGCGATTAACGCCGAGATACATCAGCGTGCGCAACGTATAGTCAGTGTAGGCGGTAAGTCTCATCGGATTTCATGTCTTAACCAGTATCTTATATATTGCTTTAGTAAGATTTTCCAGCTAGTATGCTACGGGAAAACCAGTATGTATACGTCTTTGAGTAACTGGCGCGCGCTCGAAACATCCCAAGCTGCGTCGATTCCTATTCAGTGCATCTGGCGGCAGACGCGCAAGAATACCGCTCCCCGGCAGGTCGATGAGGGGTACTGTCCAGTGTCACAGACGTTCGCCTGCACCACCATATCCGGAAGACCATGAACAACCAAAACCGCAAACTCAGACATTCCTCGCAGGCCAAAGCGGTCTTCTCCGCTTTCAGTTCGGGCGGCCGCAGAACCAGTCATCCCGCGCGAACGATCCAGACGCCGGCAGGAGCCGCGTAATGGACAGCGCCATTCTGAGCCTGCTGAGCGCCTTTCTGCTGTCGATCATCGGACTGTTCGTATTCATCTGGTCGTCGCGCAAGGGTCTGCTGGTGGAAAATCCGGCCGTCGCCTCGATGATTTTTGCGCGCGGCGAGATCGGGCGCGTGGACGACCCGGCTCTGCCGGACGCCGAACAGGATTCGATGCAGCGGGCAGCGGTCGAACATGGCACACCGCTTCACACAGCCGATCCCGCCGAGCTGGAAGACCGCATCGCGTCTGACCAATCGAGCGCCTTTCCGGTCTTCATGTTCATCGCATTTGCGTGTTTCTGGCTGCTGCTCGGCTCGATCGCCGGCTTGACTGCTTCGATCAAACTGCATCAGCCCGACTGGCTGACCGATCAGGCCTGGCTGACCTTTGGCCGCATCCGCACGGTGCATCTGACCGCCGTGCTTTACGGATGGATCTCCAACGCCGCACTGGGCATGATCCTGTGGCTGCTGCCGCGCCTGCTGCGCACGCGGCTGCACGGTGCGATCTGGGCCATGCTGGGTGGCGCGCTCATCAACATGGGCGTGGCGGCCGCTATCGGCGCCATCTCGGCAGGCTGGACCGACGGCATGGAATACCTCGAGATTCCATGGCAAATCGCCATATTCATATTCGTCGGCTTTGCGCTGGTGATTTTGCCGGTGCTGTTCACGCTGGTGAACCGCAAGGTGGAGCACCTGTATGTCAGCGTCTGGTACATGGTGGCGGCGCTGCTGTGGATTTCGCTTCTGTTCCTGGTCGGCAAGCTGCCGGGCGTGCACACCGGCGTGCAGCAGGCGACGACCAATTGGTGGTATGGCCACAATGTGCTGGGACTATGGTTTACGCCGGTGAGCGTCGGTGCGATTTACTACTTCTTGCCAAAGATTATCGGCCGGCCGGTGCGTTCGTACAACCTGTCGATTCTGGGCTTCTGGACGCTGGCGTTCTTCTATGGCCAGGTCGGCGGCCATCACCTGATTGGCGGCCCGGTGCCAGGCTGGCTGACCACGCTGTCGATCGTGCAAAGCATCATGATGGTGATTCCGGTGGTCGCCTTCAGCATCAACATGGGCGGCACGCTCAAGGGGCGGATGCATCTGGCGCGCTACTCGCCGACCCTGCGCTTCATGATGTTCGGCGGGCTGATGTATTTCGCCTCTTCGATACAAGGCTCGCTGGAGGCGCTGCGAAGCGTCAACCAGATAACGCATTTCACGCATTTCACGGTGGCCCATGCCCACCTCGGCGCGTATGCGTTTGTCACGATGGTTCTGTTCGGCGCAATCTATTTCATGATGCCGCGCGTCCTGAACTGGGAATGGCCGTACCCGCGGCTGATCACACTGCATTTCTGGCTTTCGACAATTGGCATTTCCATCTATTTTATTGGCCTGTCGATCGGCGGCTGGCTGCAGGGCGTCGCCATGCTCGACCCGGCCAGGCCGTTCATGGATTCGGTCGCCGTGACCCTGCCTTACCTTAAATGGCGCAGCGTGGGCGGCAGCCTGATGGTGCTCGCTCACGTTGTCTTCGTGGGCCACTTCCTCGCGATGGCGTTGCGCTTCGGCCCGACGCGCACCGGCGCCGCACTTTTCTGGCAAAACAACAAACGGGAGCTGGCTCATGGATAATGAGATCAAGCTGGTTTCCGGTGCCATGGTAGCGCTGGCGGTTGCGACCGCCGCACTGGTCGTCATGCCCTATATGCAGGTGCGCGACATCCAGCCGCCGTCCGGGCTCAAACCCTATACCAGCGCCGAGCTGCGCGGACGGGCGGTTTACATTTCCAACGGCTGCATGTATTGCCACAGCCAGCAGCCGCGCGATCGCAATTTCGGCCCCGACTTTCAGCGCGGATGGGGCCGCGCCTCGGTGCCCGGCGATTACTTCTACGACAAGCCGCACCTGCTGGGCAGCATGCGGACCGGACCGGATCTATTCAACATCGGTTCGCGCCAGCCCAGCAAGGACTGGCAGCTGGGGCACCTCTACCAGCCGCGTGCTTATACGCCGGGCTCCATCATGCCGTCCTACCGCTTCCTGTTTAATGTCAAGGATGCGAAGGAAGCCGAGAATGAAGGCGAACAGCCTCTGACCTTGCCGCCCGCTTATAGCCCGAGCCTTGGTCAGGTGGTGGTACCGACGCCGGAAGCACTCGATCTGGTGAAATACCTTCTGGGGCTGAACCACACCTATCCGGTGTTACCGCCCGCTCCCAAACGATGATTGCGAGGTCGACAAAATGGTGAACAAACCAGAGCCACGCAGGCCTGCCCAGGAACGAGAAGAAGGAGACCCTTTCGAGCGTAACCGGCCCATCCCGACCGTCGTTGCGCTCATCACGCTGGCGGTGGTCATTTCCGGCGCGGCGTACATCCTGTTGTCGGAACCGTTTGGCGATGTCGATCTGGGCGACCGGCGTACCCTGGCGGACCTGAGGCCGCCTGCAGCCGGCGCGCCCGGTGCCGCAGTCGATGGCAAGCAGGTTTTTACCGCCAATTGCGCAGCCTGTCACCAGGCTACCGGCAAAGGCGTGCCCGGTGCATTTCCGCCGCTGGACGGCTCCGAATGGGTGGCAAGCGACGGCCGCATCGTGGCCAACATCCTGTTGCATGGTATTTCCGGCGAAATCACGGTGTCGGGCAACACTTACAAGGGAACCATGCCGTCCTTCCAGCGGCTCGGCAACGCTGAACTGGCCGCTGTGGCAAGTTACGTTCGTGCTGGATGGTCGAACAAGGCGGGTATCCTCAAGCCCGAACTGTTTGACGCTGAACGCAAGGCGAATACCCGCAGCACGCCGTTTAGCGGCGGCGCCGAACTCAAGGCATTAACGGCCAAGGCGCCCTGACCTATTTCTCCAAAGACGGCATGTACGCTATCGCCCAGCCGGCCCGATGATTCGCACTGCATTGCTGAGCGCCGTGCTGGCCGTTGCTGCATATGCCTGTTCAGCCTGGCTGACGCATGACTTTCAGGTCTGGACGGCAGAAGGCGCGCGACGCCTGGAGGTTGCCTTGCAACCGGTTGCGGTGCCTGCGGTGACGATCGACGGCCCCGGCTTGACCGGTCTGACGTTGTCGCAGTTGCTGGCCGATGGGCAGTCGGTCACGCTGGTTGATTTTATCTACACCCGCTGCCAGACCGTATGCCTGGCAGCGGGCAGTGTCTACCAGCAGATGCAGGCAACACTGCAAGGTGTAGGCCAATCAGCCCCATCGCCGCGAGTGAAATTACTGTCGATCAGCTTCGATGGGCGGTACGACAACCCGCTCGTTCTTCAGGAATACGCAAAGCGCCTGGGCGCCAGTCCGCCAGTTTGGCGTTTTGTCCGCGTGCCGGACCCGAAGCAGAGCCGGCGCCTGCTGGCGGATTTCCAGGTGGTGGTGGTTCCCGACGGGCGTGGCGACTTTGAGCACAATGCGGCAATCCTGGTAGTCGATCAGCACGGGCGTCTGGTGCGCATCTTCGACTATGGCGAGCAGCAGCTCGCACTCGATTACGCGCGTGACCTGGCCGGCGGAATTTCCCGATGATCCGGTTGCCGCCGTCCTGGATCAAGTTGCGT
The DNA here is from genome assembly GCA_002415335.1 of Oxalobacteraceae bacterium UBA5157. Classification (GTDB taxonomy): domain Bacteria; phylum Pseudomonadota; class Gammaproteobacteria; order Burkholderiales; family Burkholderiaceae_D; genus UBA5157. The sequence goes on along the minus strand of DHXL01000247.1, from coordinate 13,196 downwards.
GTGCCCGCCGCGGGAATCGTCCTGTGTCTGCTGGCCTTGCCCGGCGCCCGGCACTTCCTTGAGGCCAGCATGACCCGGCAGATGCTGGTGCAGTTCCCCTTGCTCGCCTTCACCGGTTTTGGCCTGGCTGCGACCATCCCGCGCGCGTGGGTCGAGCGCCTGAACAAATGGAACGGCTATGGCATCAGCGGCCTGTTTGCCGTTGCCCTGTTGCTCGCCATCCTGATGATTCCCCGCGTGCTGGACCTCGCGCTAGCCGATGCCGGAATCGAACTTGCCAAATGGCTGGCGCTGCTTTCTTGCGGCGCGGCGCTGCGGCTTTCGTGGCAGCCGGCTGGCTTGCTGGTGCAGGGCTTCTTCCTGGGAAACGTGCTGCCGATGACGGCCGTGGTCGGTTATCTGTTCGAGAGTTCGCCGGTGCGCGTGTGCAACGCCTACCTGCTCGACGATCAGGAAAGGCTGGGCCAAAGGCTGGTCTGGATCACAGCGGGCATAGGGCTGGTGTGGTTTGCCGACCTCGTCCGCACGATGATGCGCAGGGAAGAGGCGGCATCCGGACCGCTCGCCTCCGATCGAGGCGCTACAGAATCAGGACCGCCCGGAAATCATTGACATGGCCGGCTGCGATCGTCGATTCGCGATGCGACCGCTAAAGCTTATGCGGAAAAGCCGGCACGATTCAAGCGAAAATAGGCATCCAATAACGAGGTCTTGTACACCGCGCCGAGCAGTACCGGCTCTTGTGTGCTCTGGACTATCGGTAAGCGCTCGCCCTGGTGGACCAGGAAATATTGCAACGCATCGCCAAGCGACATTTCCGGCGTGATCACGGGCAGAAAATCGCGTCGCACAAAATCTTGCGCCTTCTTCGTATTGCGCGCATGGTCGTCCATCAGGTCCGACGTCAAGTCCTGCAGCGCGACCACGCCCTGAAAATGCTGTGCGTCGTCAAC
>DHXL01000247.1:11739-12057 GCA_002415335.1 Oxalobacteraceae bacterium UBA5157 | reverse complement strand
GAACGCCGCATTCATCGGCAGCACCGTGTCGGCCGGCTTGATGAGGTCCCGCATCTGCGTGTCGCGCAAGCGCGAGCGTGCCTGCTCGTCCAGCTTGCGCTTGATGGTAATTTCATACATCGACGTGCCGGCGATGCTGCGCGCGATGAAATAGGCCACGACGCATGACAGCATGAGCGGCAACATGACCTGGTAGCTCAGGGTCATTTCGAAAATCATCAGAATCGCCATCAGCGGCGCGCTGGTCGCCGCCGCCAGAAATGCCCCCATGCCGACTATTGCATACGCAAAGGGCGCCGATACCAGGCCGGGCCACAA
>DHXL01000247.1:707-11443 GCA_002415335.1 Oxalobacteraceae bacterium UBA5157 | reverse complement strand
ACCGTCGACCACAGCCATGGCTGGTGAAGCAAGGAATTGACCACGCTATAGCCGTTGCCCCACACCTCCGGCACCCACACCGACATGATGCCGACCGCCAGTCCGCCAAGGGCGAGCCGCACCGGCAACGAGAGCCCGCTTTTCTGGAACTGCTGCTTGGCCAGTCCGAGAAGCCGCAGGAATTGCGGCGCCACGAGTCCCGCCACGACCCCCAGCCCGACGAACAGTATGGCTTCCAGGTTCGCCACTGCGGGGAAGGCGGGCATTTCATACGTCGGTTTGTATCCGGGGAAGGCTCTCATCGTGATGTTCGCCACCACCGAAGCAATCATGATCGGCCCGAAACTATCCATCACAATGGTGCTGCCCAGGACAATTTCGGTTACGAAGAACGCGCTGGCGATTGGCGCATTATAGGCAGACGTAATACCGGCCGCCGCACCGCACGCGACCAGCAGCCGCAGGCGCGTCGACTCGAATTGCGTGGCACGGCCGATTATCGAAGCGCACATCGCGGCCAGCTGGACCATGGAACCTTCGCGGCCGATCGAGCCGCCGGAGGCGATGGTGCATAACGACGACAGGCTCCGCAAGAGCGTCTGCCGCACCGGAATTCGGCCATCCCCGATGGCGATTGCTTCCATATAGTCCGGTGCTGCGCCGGACGCGTAACGTTTGGCAAACACCAGAAATGCACCGGCAACGGCGCCGCCGGCGCATGGCAAGACAACCCGCATCTGCCATGGCAATGTCCTGGCCATCTCGACGAACGAGCCACTGTGGCCGATCAGCAGCACTTGCATTCCCGCCAAACCATCCCGAAAGGCGATTGTCGCCAGCGCACCTGCGAAGCCAACCGGCCCGGCCCATAGCAGCATCGAGTGCGCGTCGGAGAAACCGGTCAGGCGCTGCAGCAGGGCTTTTATTTCTAACAATATGTTGCGGACGTCCATTGATATCCAAGCATGGCTTGCCTCAATACAAAATCGGTGAGGCGACCCGAGAACGCTCCGCACTATCGGGTTTGGAAGGCGACGGCACGGATGCGCTGGAACGCATAATCGAACTGGATTGTACTGCCTGACGGCATCGCGCATCCATGTCGCCTGATCCATGCAGGTATGTCGTAGAGGAACCAGTCTGATGCAAATTCGCTCGAATGGATACGACTCATCTTGAAAATGGAAAAGCGGGACATCATGGACCTGCGGCCAAAAGTAGCGCTGGTTCTGGCGGTCATCTCGCTGATGGCGATCGTCTGGGTCGATATTTCGTCCGGCGCCGAGATCAGGATATCGTCGTGGTATCTGATCCCGCTTCTGCTGGTTACCTGGAATATCAATCGGATCTGGGGCTACTTCTTTACGCTCGTAGCCCTCGCGATCTTGCTCGGCATCGAGCCTCTGGTGGGGGCCGGCGCAACCCGCCATATTTACTTCTATTTCGAAACGGTTGGCCGGTTCGCTTCCTACCTGGTGGTAATTTCGATGGCGTCCAAGCTGCGCCAAGCCTATGACCGCGAAAAACGACTGGCCCGCACCGATGGACTGACCGGGCTAATGAACCGGCGCGCGTTTTATGCATCGATTGAAGTTGAAATTGCCAGGCGAATCCGAAATTTCCAGCCCTTTTCGCTTCTGTATCTGGACTGCGACAATTTCAAACAAGTCAACGATACGCTCGGACACAATGCCGGCGACCAATTGTTGCGCCTGCTGGCTGATACCTTGAAGGAGTCCGTGCGGCATGGAGATGTCGTGGCCCGGCTCGGCGGTGATGAATTCGCAATCTTCTTCCCGGATACGAACCCTGCAGATATCGCATCGATCATGCCTCACCTGAAGGCCGCACTGCAGAGTGCAATGCAACGGGGATTTCCCGATGCGACCTTGAGCATGGGGGTCGCCATCTTCGTCTCGATCCCACCGAATCTGGACGAAGTCATCATGCGTGCCGACCAACTCATGTACCGGGTCAAGGACAGCGGCAAGAACGGCGTGCTGCAACAGACGTTCTAAGGTGACCGCGTCAACCATGTCTCGCAGGCAGACGTGCCGGCTTGATGCCCGCAGCCATGGACAATCGAAAAACGGGTGACTTGTTAGCGGGGAAAATCCCGATAACAAGTCACCCGTTGGCCGTGACCTATCCTGACGTAGCGGGATAGCTTACCCGCCGACTACCTCACCAGATCGCTTTACCGGAAGCATCCTTCAACTGGCTTTTCCATGCAGCTTCAATCAGGTTGACGACCGATGGGGGAATCGCGACGTAGTCAAGCTCGGTCGCCATCGCGCCGCCATTCTTGTATGCCCAATCCAGGAATTTGAGTACTTCTTTTCCCTTCGACGCGTCGGCTTGCGTCTTGTGCATCAAGATGAACGTGGCGCCAGTGATCGGCCAGCTGGTCTTGCCCGGTTGATCAGTCGAGACAACGCCAAAACCAGGTGTTTTCGCCCAGTCGGCACCCGCCGCTGCGGCTTTGAACGTGCTGTCTTCAGGCTGTACGAACTGACCGTCGTGGCTCTTCAGCTGGGTATATTCCATCTTGTTCTTCTTGGCGTAGGCAAACTCGACGTAGCCGATCGAGCCCCTGATGCGCTGCACGTTTGCGGCGACGCCTTCATTCCCTTTGCCGCCCACGCCAGCAGGCCATTTCACGGCTGTTCCGGCGCCGACTTTGGTCTTGAATTCCGGGCTCACTTTTGACAGATAATCGGTGAACAGGAAAGACGTGCCGGAACCGTCGGCGCGATGCACAACGGTAATGTCGTCAGCCGGAAACTTGACCCCTGGATTCAGTAACGTGATAGCCGGATCGCTCCATTTGACGATCTTGCCCAGATAGATATCCGCGAGCACGGGCCCGGTCAGCTTGATCTGGCCCGGCTTGACACCGTCAAGATTCACCACCGCGACCACGCCGCCCATAATGACGGGAAACTGTACCAGCCCGTCTTTCTCCAGTTCCGCAGCGCCCAAGGGCATGTCGGACGCGCCGAAATCCACCGTGCCTGCTTTGATCTGCTTGATACCGCCGCCGGAACCAATCGATTGATAATTCAGACCGTTTCCGGTCGCCTTCTTGTAAACTTCCGCCCACTTTGCTGCAATCGGATAGACAAACGTCGATCCGGCTCCCGTCATATCGGCCGCCCACGAGGACGACATCACCATCACCGCGCCCGCCAACACCGCTGCAGATTTTAATAGTTGATTCATTTGCACTTCTCTCCGTCGTTAGAAATAATATACCGAACTTTAGGGCACGATTATGACAACGTGATGACGCATCGTTTTCGCTCTTCGGCTTGCGTCCGCATTCAATTAGACTATGATTTGTCGGCGCCATGCCGGCCGCAGCATTCCCATTATTTCGCTGCAGCCCGGCCTGGAAGCTCGATGACCGCGGAGGATTCCCAATGGCGAAACGCTCGTTCCCCCTGTCGAAAGTCTACGGCTTGCTGGAGCCGGGACCCGTTGTGCTACTCACCACCGAGCACAAGGGCAAGCCCAACGTCATGGCGATGTCATGGCACACGATGATGGAATTCGAGCCGCCGCTGGTTGGCTGCGTCGTCAGCAACCGCGACTTCAGCTTCGCGGCGCTCAGGGCGACGCGCCAATGCGCACTCAACATTCCGACTGCCGAGATGGCGGAGAATGTGGTGCGCTGCGGAAACAGCTCCGGTCGCCGTATGGACAAGTTCCAGTCGTTCGGCCTGACGCCGGTGCCGGCGTCGTTGATCAGCGTACCGCTGGTCGCCGAATGCTACGCAAACCTGGAATGCCGCGTGGTTGATACGCGGCTGGTGAACCGCTACAATTTCTTCGTGCTCGAGGTAGTCAAAGCGTGGATTGAGCCAGCCTGCAAGAATCCGCAGACGATTCATCACCGGGGACGAGGCGTTTTCATGGTGGCGGGTGCAACGATCAAACTGCCGTCAAAGATGAAATGAGCCGTCGGCCCCCAGCGAACGGATCAGGATGAAGCAACCAGGGTGCGGCTGAAATGACGGCGCTGGCGGTGATCATTTTTCGCATAGTGCCGAACCCGCTTGTACCGACGTGCCTGTCGGATCGACGGAGCGTCGCCGGCAATGAGATGGCGGATGTTGAGTGCATCGAGCGTGCGGATCGAGCTTGATTTCGCATCCAGCAACACCATGACGATGTTCTTCCCGGCCGACTTGAATCTCATGATGATGCAGCGGCCGGCCTCGTTGATAAAACCGGTCTTTGACAGAAGAATATTCCAGCCTTTTTGACCGACCATCCGGTTCGTATTGTGATACTCGACCGATCTGCCTTTGATGTCGATGATGTCCCGCTGGTCTGTGGTGATTCGGGCAATGTCCGGGTACTTCGACGCAGCCACCGCCATCTTGACAAGATCGGCGGCAGTCGACGTGTTGTTGGATGACAGCCCCGTCGGTTCCTCCAGCGAAGTGTGGGTCATTCCCAATGCATTCAGCTTGGCATGCAGCGCCACGATAAATGCTGCTCTACCGCCAACATAAGTGCGCGCCAATGCTGCGGCGGCGCGGTTGTCGGACGACATGAGTGCAAGCTGAAGAACGGTTTTCCGTGGAAGCGTCACGCCAACGGGGACGTGCGAGGCGCTGTGCTTTATGGTATCCACGTCAAGCTGATCGATGTGGATCGGCTCTTCCATGTTCGGCTTGGAATCGAGGACGACCATCGCAGTCATCAACTTGGTCAAGGAAGCGATCGGAGTGACGCTCTCGGCATCTTTCTCAAGCAAGACCTTTCCGGTGTCTTCGTCCACCACTATCGCGTAGCGCGATCCGAAGGGTAGCGCCATGGCGCCGGTGGCGTAGGCCAGCAAGAGTATCGCGAAGAGTGTCTTGAGCATGGTGGAATCTTTCCGGTGAGGCGACAATGCGCACATATTAAGTTTATTTTCAGCACCAGCCACACCGAGACAGTGCAGGGCCGATCACTTGCGTTTCACATCGACGTCTCCCGCTATCGATGATCGATTCCGCCACCATCGATTCACCAACAGACTCTCAAAAAAATTGCAGAAACCAGTCGCCTTGCGATTATCATGCATAAGTTGGATTCTGTTAATGACATTCTTCAATAAAATGCGTCACTGCTGCGAATGGTCAACATACTCATGCACATTATTGCCATAAGTAAACCGGCAATTGTTCGCTTGGTAAATTCAATTTCGCAACTGACTATCCAGCTTGCTGCCAATCAACCCATAACGCTCTCCCAATACTGTGTCATTACTTGTCTCTCGTAAGCTGTGGCTGTTGATTATCGTGGTTGGATGCGCATCGGTCGCCGGCGGGTTCGCCGTCGATGAATTGCGCTCATCCACATTCCAGTCGCATTATTTTTCGGAATTGAGCCGCGGGCTCACATTCAAGCTCGCGCCTGGAGCCAGCCCATCGATACGGTTTCCCACGTTTGGCCCCTACGACGAGCGTCTCGGCTATAGCAGGATTCCCGATTTCACGAAGTCGCTGCTTGCTCACGATTACCAGATAAGCCAGCAAGCAAGAATGTCACCGCAACTGGTCGCTCTGGCGCTGCCGCCCATCTATCGCGAGAAGGATCAGGCGGGGCTGGCGCTGCTTGATTGCAATCAGCAGTCCTTATACTCGGCGCGTTCGCCGGGACGCGTGTATGACAGTTTCGATACGATACCGAAGGTGTTGGTTGAAAGCCTACTTTTTATCGAGGACCGGGAATTGCTCGACGCCCGATATCCGAACCGCAATCCTGCCGTAAACTGGAGCCGGTTCAACCGGGCGCTGCTCGACCAGGTGGTCCATGTGTTCGTTAAATCGCATGACACGCCGGGGGCTAGCACGCTCATCACGCAAATCGAAAAATACCGTCATTCGCGGGATGGGCGGACCAGTTCGGCGCAGGAAAAACTGTCACAGATGGAATCGGCCTCCATACGCGCGTATGCGAATGGTGAAAATACGCTCTTGAGCCGCAGACAAACGGTGGTCGAATATCTCAATACGGTGCCGCTCACGGCCAAATCCGGTTTTGGCGAGATCAACGGACTGGGAGACGGCATGTGGGCCTGGTACGGACGTGACTTCACCGAAGTCAACCGCGTGCTCAGCCCGGCAAATCTCGCAGTCCCGCTTGGCAAGGCGCAATTGCTGCGCACAGCCCAAATCTACAAGCAGGCGCTTTCCCTGATGATCGCGCAGCGCCGGCCGTCGTACTATCTGCGCGAAGGCGCTGCAGGGCTGGAACGCTTGACCAATAGTCATTTGAGGCTGCTGGGTGCTGCAGGCATCATTTCGCCGGCATTGCTGAACGCCGCCTTGCCTCTCAAGCTGGAGTTGAAGCGGGGGCCGGTTAACGAGCCGGTTGCATCGTTTGTCACAAGAAAAGCCGTGACCGCGCTACGCGCAGACCTTTCTGGCCTGTTGCACGTGTCCCGGCTGTATGACCTCGATCGCCTGGATCTCACGGTCAAGACCACGCTGAATGGCGAGATACAATCGGCCGTCACCAAGGTTTTGCGCCAGGTGAAGACTGCGGCCGGAGCAAGGAAGGCCGAACTGTACGGTCATAACATGCTCAAGACGGGCGACGATCCCGGAAAGCTGACCTTCAGTTTTACGCTGTTCGAGCGCGGCGCCGACGCCAATTTGTTACGCGTCCAGACTGACAACCTGGACCAACCGTTCGACATCAATGATGGCGCGCGGCTGAATCTGGGATCGACCGCCAAACTCAGGACCGTGGTCACCTATCTCGAAATCATCACCCAGCTGCACCAGCGGTATGCCGGCATGACGCCCGACGAGCTGAAGCAGGTGAAGGTGGATCAGCATGACCCGTTGAGCCGCTGGGCCCTCGAATATTTCGCCGGCGCGCCGGACAAAAGCCTGCGTGCAACGCTCTACGCGGCCATGGAGAGGAAGTATTCCGGCGATCCGGCAGAGGTTTTCTTCACCGGCGGCGGACTGCAGCAATTCGAAAACTTCGACCCGGAGGAAAACGGCAAGATGATGACGGTGCGCGAAGGTTTTCAGCACTCGGTCAACCTGGTTTTCGTGCGCCTGATGCGTGACATCGTGCGCCATTACAAGTACAACACGAGCGACGCAGCCGTCGAGCAGCTGGCGGATTCGGACGCTGCCACAAGGCAGGCGACGCTGTCCCGCTTTGCGGACAAGGAAGGACGTGAGTTTCTGGCGCGCTTCTACAAGAAATATGCGGGCAAGACCAGCCAGGAGGCGGAAGACCTGCTGCTGGAGACGATCCACCCGACGCCGAGGCGGCTGGCGGTGCTGTATCGCAGCATCGAGCCGAGCGCGGACCTGGCGCAGTTTTCGGGATTTATCCACCAGCATTTTCCGCAGGCAAAGGAATCGGACAAGACGCTGCAGGCTTTATACGAAAAAGTTGCTGTCGAAAAACTCTCCTTGCCCGACCGCGGCTACCTCGCCGGTGTGCACCCGCTGGAACTATGGTTGGTCGGTTTCCTGCGCCACCATCAAAACGCAAGTCTGAGCCAAGCGGTCGTCGCAAGCCGCGATGAGCGCCAGGCGTCGTACGAGTGGCTGTTCAAGACACCCAACCGGAAGACACAGGATAAACGCATCCAGCAAATGCTGGAGCTTGAAGCATTCCTCGAGATCGCCCGCGATTGGCATCGGCTCGGTTATCCGTTTGAAGCACTCACGCCGTCCTATGCGACCGCACTGGGCGCCTCGGGGGATCGGCCTGCGTCGCTGGCAGCGCTGATGGGAATCATCGTCAACAAGGGCGTGCAACTGCCGGTCAGGAAGCTGGAGAGCATGGATTTTGCGCGCGGAACTCCCTATGAAACGCACTTCGTGCACGGTTCCCGCCCTGCTCGGCGACTCCTGCCCGAAGAAATCATCGAGGTGGTCCGGCGATCATTGATTGACGTGGTGCAAGGTGGAACGGCGCGACGGCTAAAGGATGGCTTCGTGCAGGCGAACGGCACCAGTATCGAGGTAGGCGGAAAGACCGGAACCGGCGACCAGCGTTTTGCCTCGTACGCGCCAGGCGGCCGTTTGATTTCGTCGCGAGCGGTGAACCGATCGGCGACTTTTGTGTTCTTGCTGGGCGACCGGTTTTTCGGCACCATGACGGCCTACGTGCATGAACCCTACGCGGCTGACTACCGGTTCACAAGCGCAATGTCAGTGCAACTGCTCAAGTACCTGGCGCCCACGCTGCAACCTCTGGTCGAGCGAACATCGAATGGAGAAACCCTGTTGCTGACCAAGACGATATCTTCGGTCAAGCATTAGGGCGGCCCAACATCCCGACAATACGCCGCTGCGAGGGAGTAGTGTTTTACCACCATTCTTATAGCCAACTCCTCGATGCCAAATACTTCAAGACTCGTCCGCTTTGCACTCCTGATAGGCCTGCTGGCAAATGCGCAACAGGTCCTCGCGCAACACCCGGCCGATCAATGGGAGTTTGGCGTAGCAACTGGCTATTTGACAAAAATACGACACAATTCGCCGCTCGATTATGCAATTATCCCGACCCAGGTGCTGTGGCGCACGCCTGCACTATTCGATCTGTGGCAGGGCGCAAATGGCGCGCGCCTGGCCGTCCGCAATCGCATGTCGATCGTGGCCGAAACCTTCGTGAAGGGACCGGAGGATTACTACCTGGCATTTGCCGGCTCACCCACGTTCGAACTATGGTCGGCCGATCAAAAGACGGCACTATTTTACGAAATCGGCGGAGGCGTCGGCCTGCTCAACTCCAAACATGTCCCGGGCGGTCAAGGCCAGGATCTGGCATTTAACTGGTTTACCCAGCTCGGCGTGCGTGACCAATTGAGCAAAAAACTTGCCATGACCGGAAGCATCTACTTCACCCATCACTCCAATCTCGGCATGACCGACCCGAATCCGGGCATCGACGTATTGGGTCTCAGCGTCGGCCTGGTCTGGCCGATCGAGTAGTCGAATCCCGCTTGCTGGCATGCAACGCGGGCGGCATGGCTCGCCTGTTCCGTACAGTCTCATCTAACTGAGATCGTTTTGACTTTCGACAATGAGAACAACCGGTCGATTTGGCATAGTTGGGCATAGGCAGTCCAGCCATCGCCGCTCATTCTGAGCGTCTTCCAGACTATCCGCGCGCCTGATTCGAGACGACTATCCTTTCGACCCCCGCTCGCAATCGAGTCGATGGCTGAATACCCATGGCATGAAACAAGGGTGGGGGAAGCGTGGCCACAATAAAACTATCGGATTTCATTCACTCAAATACCGCTCAGATTCTTGATGAATGGGAAAAATTTGCTAAAGAAATTCCTGCGGCGCGCCATCTGAAACAATCAGCGCTGCGCGATCATGCAGGCGGAATGCTGCGCGCGATCGCCGCCGACCTCGAACAGCCGCAAACCGCCGTTGAACAGGCGCAAAAATCGAAAGGACGCGCCCCGCGCAATGCGATGCAGACCCAGGCCGGGCTGCATGGTGCTGCGCGCGTGTCGGAGGGATTCAGCGTGAACGACGCCGTGTCCGAGTTTCGGGCCCTGCGCGCGAGCGTTCTCAGGCTATGGGCTGATGCGAACCCGATCGCCCCGCAAAGCTTTAGCGATGAGCTGATACGATTTAGCGAAGCAATCGATCAAGCCATGACCGAGTCGTTGGCACGCCACTCCAGCGACAAGGAGCGCTATGCCAGCCTGTTCGACACGCTGCTGTCCTCATCACCCGATCTGCATTGCATATTTGACGTCGACGGCAGGCTTATCTATGCAAACCGATCGTTCGCAAAATTGCATGGGATGTCGATCAATCAAGTCATCGGAAAGAACTTCTTTGACCTTTTCCCTGCCCTCGGCGCCAGCCTTCGGCCGGCGTTGCAACAGGTTATCGACGACAAGGCGACGCACCGGGACGAAATTGCGTACACGGCAGCGCCTGGAAAAGAGGTGACCTACGATTATCTTTTCGTACCGGTCGTGAGCGATGAGGGCAAGGTGAAGGCCATTGCCGGAACCGCGCATGACGTGACCGAACGCAAAGCGTCTGAAGAGCAAATCAGGAGAAGCGCAAACTTTGACTCTCTGACCGGCTTGCCGAACCGCGGCCTGTTTCGCGACCGGCTGGAACGCGAAGTCAAACACTCTGCCCGCACCGGCTTGCCGTTGGCGCTGCTGTTTATTGATCTCGATGGCTTCAAGGAAGTCAATGACCGGCTTGGCCATGACGCCGGAGACCAGTTGTTGCGCGAAACGGCACAGCGAATCAGTTCCTGTGTGCGCGGCACGGATACGGTCGCGCGCGTCGGTGGCGATGAATTCACGGTGATCCTGACCGAGGTCAACAAGACCGCGCACGTTGAAATTCTGGCACAGCAAATCCTTGATGAATTGTCCAAGCCTTTCACTATCCTCCAGAAGGATGTTTATATTTCCGGCAGCATCGGCATCACCTTCTTCCCGCAGGATGCGACCACGCCGGAGCACCTGATCAGAAACGCGGATCAGGCCATGTACGTGGCAAAAAAAGCGGGGCGGAACCGCTTCAGCTTCTTCACGATTGGCATGAGAAATGTTGCCTGGGCGCGCCTCAAGGTGATCGATGCATTGCGCCATGCTTTGCCCCTGCATCAGCTATCCGTGTATTACCAGCCGATCATCGATCTGTCGACCGGGCGGATCGTCAAGGCGGAAGCGCTGTTGCGATGGCATCATCCACAAAACGGACTGGTTCTTCCCGGAT
>DHXL01000247.1:0-554 GCA_002415335.1 Oxalobacteraceae bacterium UBA5157 | reverse complement strand
TTCCGCTGGCGGAAGAAACCGGCCTGATCGGCGAAATCGGCGAGTGGGTGCTCGAGCAAGCCGTGGCGCGCGCACGCGAGTGGAGCGCTTTGCTTGGGGCGCCGCTTCAGATCAGCGTCAACAAGTCGCCGGTGGAATTCATGAGCAAAGCACCGCTGAAACATTGGGACACGCAACTGGCCGCCCTTGACCTGGCCTGGAATAGCATTTCGGTCGAGATCACGGAGGGAGTCCTGCTCAATGACTCGCCGCGCGTCAGGGAAAAGCTGAGCAATCTGCAGCAGGCGGGCGTTCAATTGGCAATCGATGACTTTGGCACCGGCTACTCGTCGATGTCCTACCTGAGGAAATTCAAAGTCGATTTCTTGAAAATCGATCAGTCGTTCGTGCAAGACATGACGACGAATTCCGATAGCCGAATCGTCGCCGAAACGATCATCGTGATGGCGCACAAGCTCGGGCTGAAAGTCATCGCGGAAGGCGTCGAGACGGCAGAACAAAGAGACTGGCTGACGACGGCCGGATGCGACTACGCCCAGGGCTATTTCTTTTCG
>DHXL01000273.1:4707-11445 GCA_002415335.1 Oxalobacteraceae bacterium UBA5157 | reverse complement strand
ACACTGCAGACGCTGCTGCCGCTGGTCGTTGGAGGTGTCTCCGCATTGTCGAGACGCTCGCTGTTAAAGCCGGCGCTACGGCTAGCACTGCTAATGGGAACCGTCGCATTGCTGGCCAAAGGTAAAGCGGCACGAGTGCAGCACCGTGCTTCCGATTGAAGAACCGAAATTTGATTGGGCGTCGAGCGACGCAAAACGTCGGTTGCGGCGGCAGCCTTTCGCCCAGGCTACCCGCCGTCAACCATCGCTTGTCAAGCCAGGAAACTATGTGTGCGCGAGAAGTGCGACGGTCTCGCAACATGGAGACAGCGCACCGCTCACGGGAGCCACACACGAACGTTGAAATAGTTCAAGCCGGCCCCTCAGATTCGGGCTGCCGCACTACTTATTGCACTGGAGGATTACGGGAGACGCCGCGATCGCGCCCTTCGGGCGGGTTGGTCAGCTTTTCCATCGCCGCTCTTTGGCGTTGCGTAGCCTTTTCCGTTTCCTCGGATGCCTTTTTCGCCACCTCGTCCGCTACCGCTTTTGCCGTCTTGGTAGTCTCCGAGATATGTTCTTCCGCCGCTTTGCTGAGTTCGACGTTCGTCCCTACCGCAATATTTGTCAAATGTTGCTGGTAAGCGCGCACCTTCTCGGCGGCAGGTTCCACCTGTGAAGCCGCGATCGAAATGAACTCTGTCGAATCTTCTGCCTCCATTAATTGATGCACCACGGTTATGGTCTCTTCCATCAGGCTTTGCGCGACTTGGATATTTAATTCATTCAGCTTTTGCGCCGAACCGAACAGCCGTTTCGACATATCGGTAATGGTCGACATTTGTGCGTCGAGATAAGATTTCAATGCAGGGGTTCGAGAGGGGGTTAATAAATACATTTGTTCCTCCATTAACAACCGGTTAGCAAAAGAAACGCATCTTCATTTTAACTATGATGCGCGCGCCGAAATGAAATCAACGCACACAGTTGACTCGCTGTGTTGGTCCGAGTTCCAGAAAAACTGGCACCGCTTATAAACAGGCTTGCGCAGCAGTATCAGTATCTCAAGCCCCTTTCCATGCGCGACCGATCGAATCGATTGACAGCAGATTCGCATCGCTCCCTCGGGCATGCCGAGATGGTCTGCAGGCCTGCCGCGAGGCACCGAAAGCGCGATGGAAAATCGTGTCCTCGGGATATTAGATCCAGTGCTCGCGTAGGATGCTGTAACGAACTTCACGACACGAGCAGATGCTGGCGATCCCTTAAAAATAAAAAACCGCCCGATACTGCCGGACGGTAAGTTGATCGGCGCCGCGCTCACTGCAATTCATTCATCAAATTGATTGATGTCGAGTTTCCCGGCCTGAAAGCCGGCCATCAGCAAACGCAGTTCCTCCGGCACCGGTATGGCTTTCGCCTTGTCCAGATCCATCGCCACCAGCACCAGGTTGGCGCGCACCCGCTCTTCTCCCTTGTAGCTGCAAGTCACGCTCAGTTTCAATGAGCTTTTACCCATATGCTCGAGCCGGAGTCCAAGCGTGATTCGTTCGCCGATCCTGGACGGTGCGACGAAATCGCAGTTGAGGCTGACCACCGGAAATCCCAGCCGGTGCTCGGTAATGTAGTTGGCATAATCGAGCCCCAGCCCCTGATTGAACCAGTCTTCCACCAGGCCATTGAACATGATGAAATACTGCGGGAAGAAAACGATGCCCGCCGGGTCGCAATATGAAAAGCGAACTAGGCGCTCGCTATAGAAAATATTGTCGATAATCTTGGTCGTCATGATTCAATTCGCTAAAGGGGAGTGGCGGAAATGCGATACGCCGAAGTAGTTTCGACGCGGATGCGAGGATTGCCATGCCCGATTCGGATCCATGCAGCATCAACCCAGGCCGGAACAGGAACAAGAAAGACAAAGCCGTTGACGGATCAACGGCTTGGCGCATCGATGGTGGAGGCGGCGGGAATCGAACCCGCGTCCAGAAGCACTCTACGGACAGTTCTACATACTTAGTGCTGCCATTTGATTTAATCCGGCCAACGCGGACGCACACGCTGTGGCAAGACGAGTCACCTTGGATTTAACCTCGAATCAAGTGACCCGATTCAAGGCGATTCTCTGTAAATGACTCTACTGCTGTTGCCAGCCCACCCCAGAGACGAGATGGTGTAGAGCTAGACAGCAATTAAGCTGCTAGTGCGTACGAGTTATCGTTTGCAGTTATTAATTTTCTGGTTGTATTTACGAGGTGACCAGCCCTCGGTATGCCCTGCGCCGCTTTGCAACCCCTGTCGAAACCAGGTCGCCCCCAAGCAGAAGTCTATTGTACTGCAATAGATGGTTCCCGGTGGGCCGGATTCAAGTGCATTTCAGCGCCCGAACGGTAGCGGCATCGCTCGTGGTCATGATCTGTTGCGGTCGAGCAAGCTCAACAGGTCCAGCGGCGCGCCGAGCATCGCGTCGGCGCCCCAGTGGAGCGGTTCGACCTGCCCGCAGTAGCCCCAAGCGGCCGCCACCGTCGGCATGCCGGCCGCTTGCCCAGCTTGGATGTCGCGCAAGTCGTCACCGACATACCAGCAGTCCTGCGGGGCCAATTGCAAGCGTCGGGCGGCTTCCAGCAGCGGCGCGGGATGCGGTTTGGCATAGGCGGTCGTGTCGCCGGAAATAACGCAGCCTGCGGCCTGCAATCCGATTTGCGGCAGTAGGGCGTCGGTAAAACGGGCGGCCTTGTTGGTAACGATTCCCCAGGCTAGGCCGCGTTCATCGAGGCTTTGCAGCAATGCCGCGACGCCGCCGAAAAGGCGGGTTTCCACGGCCAGTGCCGCGGCGTAATGGTCGAGGAAGCCGATGCGCAACTCTTCGTAGCCGACCTCGCTCGGCATGAGGCAGAACCCGGCGCCGATCAGGCCGCGTGCGCCCGCCGAGGCGACCGGGCGCAGCAGCGCGTAAGGAGTCGGCGCAAGGCCGCGTTCGGTGCGCAAGCGATTCAGAGCAGCTGCCAGGTCCGGCGCGGTGTCGGCCAAGGTGCCGTCGAGGTCGAATAATATGGCGCGCGGCATCGCTACGGGCATGTGGATTTCATCTCGGTTGATGGATTGGTTGCCGCTGTTCGCTCGTGGATTGAAGCGTCAGGGCAATGCGATCAGGCGGGGCGCGAACAGGCGATCAAGTAATTCACGCTCGTATCCTGGTTCAACGAATACATTTGCGTGAGCGGGTTGTAGCTCATGCCTTTCAGGCTGCCGACGGTCATGCCGGCATTGCGGATGAATTGCGACAGCTCGGCCGGCGTGATGAACTTCGCATAGTCGTGGGTCCCCCGAGGCAATAGGCGCAACAGATATTCGGCGCCGATCACGGCGAACAAATAGGACTTCGGATTGCGGTTCAGGGTTGAGAAGAACACCTGGCCGCCGGGTTTCACCAAGGTCGCGCAGGCGCGCACGATCGAGGCTGGATCCGGCACATGCTCCAGCATTTCCATGCAGGTCACGATGTCATAGCGCGCCGGTTCTCGTGCCGCCAGATCTTCGGCAGAAATCATTTCATAATGGACTTGTATGCCCGATTCCAGGCTGTGCAGGTCGGCGACCTTGAGCGCCTTTTCGGAGAGATCAATCCCGCTGACGGCGGCGCCTTTCTTGGCCATGCTTTCCGCCAGGATGCCACCGCCGCATCCGATATCCAGCACGCTCTTGCCGGCCAGCGGCGCGCGCGCATTGATCCATTCGAGTCGAAGCGGATTGATTTCGTGCAGCGGGCGGAATTCCGAGGTCGGGTCCCACCAGCGGTGCGCAAGGTCACTGAATTTTTGCAGTTCTAACGGATCGGCATTCATGGTTGGAATCATAGCGGGAAAACGCGCGTTGCGCTGTACGAATTGATGGCCTGAGCGATCACGGAATCACAGCGCTTGACGCGGTGCCACCCATAAAAAAACCCCGCCGAAGCGGGGTCTGCTTGAAGCGAAGGCCGATTACTGGTTGCGAGTACCGACGACTTCGATTTCGACGCGACGATTCTTGGCGCGGCCGGCAGCGGTCTTGTTGGAGGCGACGGGTTGTTTTTCGCCCTTGCCTTCAGTGTAGACGCGGTTGGATTCGATTCCTTTGGAAATCAGGAATGCCTTGACAGCTTCAGCGCGGCGTACCGACAGCTTCTGGTTGTAGGCGTCAGTACCAACGGAGTCGGTGTGTCCGACCGCGATGACGACTTCCAGGTTGATGTCTTTGAGCTTGGATGCCATGTCTTCGAGCTTGGCTTTGCCTTCTGGTTTCAGTACGGCTTTGTCAAAATCAAAGAACGCGTCGGCGGCGAAAGTGACTTTTTCAGAGGTTGGTGCCGGTGCCGGGGCCGGAGCAGGTGCTGGAGCAGGGGCCGGAGCGGCTTCTGCGACTGCGGCCGGTTTTACGATTTCGCCGTCGCAACCAGGGACCGCATCGGCCGGTGTCCAATACCCGGTACGCCAGCACAGGCCGAACGGGTCACGCGCGATTACACCGCGGCTATCTTGTACGTAAGCACTGTTTGGCGTCGCAGCCTGGATATCTACTTGCGCAGATGCCGAAATGCTGAAGAGTGCGGATGCGGCGAAGACGAGTTTTGCTAAATTATTCATTTTTTTCCTCTCGGGGGTGATATATCTGCAGCGTTAACTGCGCAACTAACTGGAAGCCATTAAAAAATTGATATTACCACTGGTTTGGCTATTGCACGGAGTGCATTGTCTGTGTGCAATAAACTAACTAACGTACTCCATTTTGACACACGCTTAGGAATGCAGCGAAGCTTGTCAAATCGCTCAAAGAACGTTTTTCATGCATTGTAGTGTTTTCGCAACGGATTTACGTCTAAAAAATATCTTTACGGCAATCTTGTCATGCATTTCATTTATTCGAGGCAGCCCGCCCTTATTGCGAAATACCCCGGACTTCGATCACGACACGCCGGTTCGGCGCAAGGCATTTGATTAGCTTGCTGCGTCCCAGCGCGTCATCGCAGGCCTTGACCGGCTGCGTCTTGCCTGCGCCGAGCGTTTCAATTGGGGCGGAAACACCCTGGCTCTTCAGAAAAGCGGCGACCGCATTGGCGCGTTTCTGCGACAGTCGCTGGTTGTATTGTTGTGAGCCCAGACGATCGGTATGGCCTGTAATCATGACCATCTCCACCTTGCTGCACGCGGAGAGCTTGCCTGGAATTTCGTTACGAATGAGTTTTTTTGCGGCCTCGGTTATCACGGCCTTATTGAATGCAAAACTCTGGTCGCTGGCGAAGCTGACCGCAAAATCACACCGCTTCGGTGCCGCAAACACCGGCGCGGTTGCGACCGCGGTCGGCGCAACGATGTCCGGTGCGATCGGTTTGGCGATGGGGGGGACCAGTTCGCCGTCGCAGCCGGCAATGCCGTCAGCCGCGGTCCAGTAGCCGGTGCGCCAGCATAGGCCGAACGCACTGCGGGTAACGATTCCTCGCTCGTCCTGCATGTACGCACTGGCTTTGCTGTCGGCGTGAACCTCCGTTTGCGCGTAAGCGGCGGTGGCGGAAGCGCCGATAACTAGACCGAGAGCCAGTTTTTTGAACATGTTTTCTTTCCTGTTTAGCATTATCACGAAGAGCGCCGGAGTTTTTCAAGCTGCATTTAAACATATTTTTTTGAAATAACCTCGCTTCCGGCAGACATCATCACGCCGGATCGCTCGGCCCGAAAACGGGCAGCGGCCCGTGCGCACATGCTAAAATCTCACGCTTCGATGGGCGGCTTGCATTCGCGTCGCTGTGCATCGATGACCAGTCAACCCCAGTTAAAGATCAGCCGACCCGCCAATGGATCAATTCGCCAAAGAAACAATCCCGATTTCCCTCGAAGAAGAGATGCGCAAGAGCTATCTCGATTATGCGATGAGCGTGATCGTAGGGCGCGCATTGCCGGACGTGCGGGACGGGCTGAAGCCGGTCCATCGCCGGGTCCTGTTCGCGATGCATGAGACCAACAATGTGTGGAACCGACCGTACGTGAAATGCGCGCGCGTGGTCGGTGAAGTGATGGGTAAGTATCATCCGCACGGCGATCAATCGATCTACGACACGCTGGTTCGCATGGCGCAGAATTTTTCGATGCGCTATATGCTGGTCGACGGACAGGGTAACTTCGGCTCGGTTGACGGCGACAATGCCGCGGCTATGCGTTACACCGAATGTCGACTGGCCAAGATTGCCAGCGAAATCCTCGCCGACATTGAAAAAGACACGGTCGATTTCGTGCCCAACTATGACGGCAAGGAACGCGAGCCTTCGGTGCTGCCGACCCGTATTCCGAACTTGCTGATTAATGGCGCATCCGGCATTGCGGTCGGCATGGCGACCAACATCCCGCCGCACAATATTACCGAAGTGATCGACGGCGCACTGCACGTGCTGCGCAACGCCCAATGCACGGTCGACGAATTGATCGAGATCATCCCCGCGCCCGATTTTCCGACCGCAGGCATCATCTATGGCGTGTCCGGCGTGCGCGACGGCTACCGTACCGGCCGCGGCCGGGTGGTGATGCGCGCCAAGACGCATTTTGAAGAATACGGCAAGGAAAACCGCATCGCCATCATCGTCGACGAGTTGCCGTATCAGGTCAACAAGAAGTCTCTGCTGGAACGCATCGCGGAACTGGTGCGCGACAAGAAGCTTGATGGCATTTCCGATATCCGCGACGAGTCCGACAAATCGGGCATGCGGGTCGTGATCGAATTGAAGCGCAA
>DHXL01000273.1:3222-4568 GCA_002415335.1 Oxalobacteraceae bacterium UBA5157 | reverse complement strand
GGCCAGCCGAAGCTGCTGAACCTGAAGCAGATGCTGGAGTGCTTCCTGTCGCACCGCCGCGAAGTGGTCACGCGCCGCACCGTGTTCGAGTTGCGCAAGGCGCGCGAACGCGGCCATGTGCTGGAAGGCCTGGCAGTCGCACTCGCCAACATCGACGATTTCATCGCACTCATCAAAGCGGCACCCACGCCGCCGATCGCGAAATCGGAATTGATGGCGCGCGCCTGGGATTCATCGATGGTGCGCGAGATGCTGGCCCGTACCGGCGCGGAAAATTCCGCCGGTATCGACGCCTTCCGCCCCGAGAATCTGCCCAAGCATTACGGCATCCAGGGTGACGGTTTGTACAAGCTGTCGGACGACCAGGCACAAGAGATTCTGCAAATGCGATTGCAGCGTTTGACCGGTCTCGAGCAAGACAAGATCGTCAACGAGTACAAGGACGTGATGACGCAGATCGCCGACTTGCTGGATATTTTGTCCAAGCCGGAACGCGTGACCATCATCATTACCGATGAACTGACCGCCGCCAAGAACGAATACGGCATCGGCGCCAAGGATGTGCGCCGTTCGCACATCGAATTGAACGCGACCGACCTCGGCACCGAAGATTTGATCACGCCGCAAGACATGGTGGTGACGCTGTCACACACCGGCTACATGAAGTCGCAGCCGGTCTCCGAGTACCGCGCGCAAAAGCGCGGCGGGCGTGGCAAGCAAGCCATGGCGACCAAGGAGGACGACTGGATCGATCAGCTGTTCATTGCCAATACGCACGATTACATCCTGTGCTTCAGCGATCGCGGCCGCTTGTATTGGCTTAAGGTGTGGGAAGTGCCGCAGGGCTCGCGCAATTCGCGCGGCAAGCCGATCGTCAACATGTTCCCGCTGCAAGACGACGAAAAAATCACCGTCGTGCTGCCGGTCTCGGGCGAAAACCGCAGCTTCCCCGACGACCGCTACATCTTCATGGCGACCAGCCTCGGCACCGTCAAGAAGACGCCATTGTCCGATTTCAGCAATCCACGCAAGGCCGGCATCATCGCGGTCGACCTGGATGAGGGCGACTTCCTGATCGGTGCTGCGCTGACCGACGGCAAGCATGACGTCATGCTGTTTTCCGACTCCGGCAAGGCGGTGCGCTTCGACGAAAACGACGTGCGTCCGATGGGCCGCACCGCGCGTGGCGTGCGCGGCATGAATCTGGAAGACGGCCAGCAGGTCATCGCGTTGCTGGTGGCGGAAAACGAACAGCAATCGGTGCTGACTGCGACCGAAAATGGCTACGGCAAGCGCACGCCGATTACCGAATACACGCGTCACGGCCGCGGCACCAAGGGCATGAT
>DHXL01000273.1:0-3118 GCA_002415335.1 Oxalobacteraceae bacterium UBA5157 | reverse complement strand
GGCCGCGGCACCAAGGGCATGATCGCGATCCAGACCAGCGAGCGCAACGGCAAGGTGGTTGCCGCGACGCTGGTCGAAAGCAGCGACGAAATCATGCTGATCACGACCGGCGGCGTGCTGATCCGTACCCGCGTCGCGGAAATTCGCGAGATGGGCCGCGCGACCCAGGGCGTGACCCTGATTGCGGTGGAAGATGGTACCAAGCTGTCCGGCTTGCAGCGTATCGTCGAATCCGATGTGGAGGAAGACCTCGGCGGCGCGGAGGAGCAGGAGGAGAAATGAGCCGAGTTTATAATTTCTCCGCCGGTCCCGCGGTCTTGCCGCAGGAAGTATTGACGCAGGCTGCCGCCGAAATGCTTGACTGGCACGGTTGCGGCATGTCCGTCATGGAAATGAGCCATCGCGGTCCGGAGTTCATGTCGATCATTGCGGCGGCGCAAAGCGACTTGCGCGAGTTGCTGGCCGTGCCCGAGAATTACAAGATACTGTTTTTGCAAGGCGGAGGACTGGGCGAAAACGCGATCGTTCCGATGAACTTGGTCGGCCGCAAACCGCAACCGGCGACGGTGGATTTCATTCACACCGGCTCGTGGACCGCGAAGTCGATCAAGGAAGCCAGAAAATACGCCAGCGTAAACATTGCGGCGTCGGGCGAGGCGAGTGGCTTCAAGACCGTGCCGCCGCGCGACACCTGGAAGTTGTCGCAGGACGCCGCCTACGTCCACATCTGTACCAATGAAACGATCGACGGCATCGAATATCACTTTGCGCCGGAGGTCGGTGCGGATACAGGCGATGCGCCGATCGTGGCCGACATGTCGTCGCACATCCTGTCACGCGTCATCGATGTATCGAAATACGGCGTGATTTTCGGCGGCGCGCAAAAGAATATCGGCCCTGCCGGTTTGACGCTGGTTATCGTGCGCGAAGACTTGCTCGGCCATGCTCTGCCAATCTGTCCGTCCGCGTTCGACTGGACGGTGGTGGCGCAGCACGACTCTATGTACAACACGCCGCCGACGTATGCAATTTACATCGCCGGCCTGGTTTTCAAATGGCTGAAACAGCAAGGTGGCGTCGCGGCGATGGAGCGGCGCAATATCGAGAAGGCGACGCTGTTGTATGATTATCTGGACTGCAGTGATTTCTACAGCAACCGTATCGCGCGCGATTGCCGCTCGCGCATGAACGTGCCGTTCTTCTTGCGCGACGAGAGCCTGAACGCGGCGTTCTTGGCAGGCGCCAAGGACAATCGATTGTTGCAGCTCAAGGGACACAAGTCGGTCGGTGGCATGCGCGCATCGATTTACAACGCGATGCCGATCGAGGGCGTGCAGGCGCTGGTCGCGTATCTGGACGATTTTTCGAAGAAGCACGGCTGAGGCGCCTACGCCACAAGAAACGATGGAAAAAAAATTAAAACCCCTGCGTGAACAAATCGACGCGATCGACACGCAAATTCTCGATTTGCTGGGTCGACGCGCGCGCCTCGCGCAGGAGGTCGGCCACGTCAAGGCCGAGACCAATGCCCCGGTGTTCCGCCCCGAGCGCGAGGCGCAAGTATTGCGCACTGTCGCCGATCGCAATCCCGGCCCGTTGACAGGGCCCGACGTGCAAACGATCTTTCGCGAAATCATGTCGGCTTGCCGCGCGCTTGAGAAGCGCGTGGCGGTCGCCTATCTCGGCCCGCCCGGCACCTTTAGCGAGCAAGCGGTGTATCGCCAGTTCGGCCATGCGGTGGAAAGTATCCCGTGCGCGACGATCGATGAAGTGTTTCGTGCGGCCGAAGCCGGGACGGCGGAGTTCGGCGTCGTGCCGATCGAAAATTCATCCGAAGGCGCGATCAATCGCACGCTTGACTTGATGTTGCAGACTTCGCTATTGATCAGCGGCGAAATATCGATCCCGGTGCATCATAACCTGATGACCAAGAGCGGTTCGCTCGACGGCATCACGCGCATCTGCTCGCATTACCAAACCCTGGCGCAATGCCAGGTCTGGCTCAACCAGAACTTCCCGAACATGGAACGCCAGGCGGTTGCTTCCAATGGTGAAGCGGCGCGTCTTGCCAGCGAAGACCCGACCGTGGCAGCGATCGCGGGAGAGGTCGCCGGAGAAAAGCATGGCTTGCACATCGTCAAGGCGCATATCCAGGATGATCCGCACAACCGCACCCGATTTGCGGTGATCGGCCGCTTGCAGACCGGATCGAGCGGCAAGGATCAGACGTCGCTGGTGTTGTCGGTCCCGAACAAGGCCGGCGCGGTATACAACCTGTTGACGCCGCTGGCCAAGCACGGCGTCTCGATGACACGGTTCGAATCGCGGCCGGCGCGTATGGGCGCCTGGGAATATTACTTCTACGTTGACGTCGAAGGCCATGCGCAGGACGACAAAGTGGCCAACGCGCTCGCCGAGTTAAAACAGAATGCAGCATTCTTCAAGTTGCTGGGCTCGTATCCCCTGTAATTGCACGGCGCATAGTAGGTGTCACATTTTTTTGAAATGCGGGAAGAGTCGAGCGCAGCGGTATTCTGTAACAACATTTTTTGACTTGCGGGAAAGAGCTAAGCGCAGCGCTACTCTGTCCCCAACATTTTTTTGACTTGCGGGAAAGAGTTAAGCGCAGCGCTACTCTGTCCTCAACATTATAGAGCTCACTATGTCCATTCAATTCGGCCCAGATTACGTGCGCGCCATCGCTCCTTACCAGGGCGGAAAACCGATCGCGGAGGTCGCGCGCGAGTTCGGCCTCGACGAGGCAAAGATCATCAAGCTTGCGTCCAACGAAAATCCGCTCGGTATGCCGGAGTCGGCCAAACAGGCGATGCTGAAAGCGGTCGCCGATATCGCCCGCTATCCGGATGCCAACGGCTTCGATTTGAAGGCGGCGATCACCGCGAAATATGATGTCCCGCAGGACTGGGTCACGCTTGGCAACGGCAGCAACGACATCCTCGAACTGGCCGCGCACGCATTCGTGCAGCCGGGGCACGCGGTGGTGTATGCGCAGTATTCCTTCGCGGTCTATCCGCTGGCGACGCAAGCAGTCGGCGGGCGCGCGATCGTGGTACCGGCAAAGAACTACGGGCACGATTTGAGTGCGATGGCGAAGGCG
>DHXL01000081.1 GCA_002415335.1 Oxalobacteraceae bacterium UBA5157 | reverse complement strand
GCTGGCCCCACTACCCGCAATCAGGCTGGAGAGAATCGGTACCATCGGCAGTACGCAGGGCGTGAACGTCATCAACAGCCCAAGTCCGAAGAACACCATCAGCATCCAGCCCAGATTGCTGCGTGACAGGCGATCGGCCAGGTCCTGATCTTCGCCGAGCGCGCCCAACGCGGCCCGACTCACGGCGGCAGTGGCCACGCCCGAGCTGGCGGACGGCGCCGCGGCGACATCGACCAAATTGACTCGCTGGGTTTGCGGCGGGTAGCAAAGACCCGCATCGGCGCAGCCCTGCCAGCCGATAGCAAGCGTCTGTGCATCAGGAGCCTTGACCGGTACGTCTACATTATCGCGATAGACCTCGCTTTCGCCGAAGGTCTCATCGGTCTTGCGCGTGCCGGCAGGCCACTCTACTTGTTGCGCACTGCCGGAAGGGCTCCCTTCGACCTTCATCTGCTTGCGATACAGGTAATATCCTTTGCTGATCTTCCAGTTCAGACGCACCTGACCGTCGGCCTGCTTGATGATATTCAGGCGAAAAGCCTGTTCCGGCGGCAAAAAATCCTGCTTTGCATGGGCCGGCAACGCCCACAACATTGTCACCACTACGATCGGCCATAACAAACGCAGCATAAGCGCCTTTAAATCAGGTGAATCACGCATCATGGCGTGGCCGGATTAAGGCTGCGTTAACGATGAGATAATCCAGGACGTAAATACTACCCGGCATGGAAAACAGATAATGCGTGTGTTGCTGATTGAAGATGATGAACTAATTGCCCACGGCATCCTGGCCGGTCTGCGCGCGCATGGCTTAACAGTAGATGGTGTGACCACTGCGGCGCAGGCCGAGGCCACGTTATCGTCCGTGCATTGTGACGTCGTGATACTGGATCTCGGGCTGCCCGATGAGGATGGCATGAGCCTGCTGCGGCGCTTGCGGAGGGGCGGCATGGCGCTGCCCGTGCTGGTGCTGACCGCCCGCGACGCAGTCGAAGATCGCGTTGCCGGTCTGCGTGCCGGTGCGGACGACTATCTGCTCAAGCCTTTCGACCTCAACGAACTGGTTGCCCGTTTGCAGGCCTTGTTGCGCCGCGCCGCTGGACGCAGCGTGGATATCATCGAGCATGGCCCCTTGCGCCTTGATCCGGTAAGCGGTGAAGTTTCACTGAACGGACAGGTTGTCATTTTGTCTCGACGCGAATTGGCTCTGCTGGCCGCCTTGCTGCATGCTCGCGGACGCATCCTGAGCCCCGATCAGCTTAAAGACAGTCTTTACGATTTCAGCGAAGAGATCGAAAGCAATGCCCTCAATGTGCACATCCATCATCTGCGGCGCAAACTGGGTGCGGGTATTATCGAGACGGTACGTGGCGTGGGCTATCGATTCAGCGTGGTGAACGCGTGACTCTTCGCCTACGATTGTTGCTGATGATCGGCGTATCGATGGTTCTGCTATGGGGTGGGGCGGCGATCTGGATGCTGCACGATCTGGATAATGAAATGCACCGTACCCTGGATCAGCGCCTTGCCATGTCGGCACATATGGTGGCCGGATTGATGTCGCAGAACCCTGCCGCATGGGATGGCCGCACCGGAAAAACGGGCGCATCAACGTTGAGCATGCCGGCGACGGCGAAAGGTTTGGCGTGCCAGGTATCGCTACGTGGTGAGGTGATCGCGCGCACGCCAGGCGCTGCACCCGATGACATGGGGACGGCGACTCTCGGCTTTTCCGGCCGCAAAATCAACGGTGAACAGTGGCGCAGCTACACCTTGGAGGCACACGGTTTGCGTGTGACCGCGGCCGATCGTCTGACCGAGCGGGACACGCTGCTGCGCAATGTGATCGTTGCAGCCGTAGTACCCTTTGTAGTCGCGCTGATTGGCAGCCTGATAGTGCTGTGGATCGGCGTCGGAAGCGGTTTACTGCCCCTGGAACGCTTGCGGCAGATACTGGCTAGCCGGGCGCCGGATGCATTGACCCCGATTTTTTGCGTCCCCATGTCGCGCGACTTGCTGCCGCTAGTCAATACTCTGAACCATCTCCTGGAGCGGATGAGCGTGACCATCAGCCGGGAACGTCGATTCACCAGCGACGCTGCCCATGAATTGCGCACGCCGCTGACAGCGATCAAGACCCATCTTCAAGTTGTACGCATCACCGACGGCAAGGAAGCCCAAGTGGCCATGGATTACGCCGAAGAGGGCGTGGCGCGGCTTCAGCACTCCCTCTCGCAGCTGCTGACGCTGTCACAAGTGGAAGGCGCCTTCTCCTGGGATGACGGGCGTATCGCAGATGCCAGCGAAGTAGCTCGCCTCGCGATGCGCGACGCGGCCCCCGATGCTCCCGAGCGCATCGTGCTGGATGACGACGGCAACGGTGCCGCACTGGCCCTGCCCCAAGCTCTGGCCGTCACCGCACTGCGTAACCTGCTTGATAATGCCTTGCGTCACACCCTTGCCGCAAGTAGCGTCAGACTGGAGTTGCGGTGTTCGCCGGACACGATCCGTTTCAGCGTGTGCGATAGCGGGCCGGGGCTCAGCGATGACGAGCTGGTTCTGGTCACGCAACGTTTCTGGCGGCGCGGATCGGGTCGAGGCAGCGGACTCGGTTTATCTATCGTTGTCGCCATTACCGAGCGCTTCGGTGGATCGCTCGAACTGCTCCAGCGTCTTGAGGGCGGGCTAGAGACGAAATTGACGCTGCCGAGGATTCGAGGCAGGCCAGCATGACCTGCCCAGCCGTATGAGAAAAACGCAAAATAGCGAGGGCTTTGACATAGTCTCATCAAAGCCCTTGATGTAGAGACATCCGCCATAGCTGGCGCAGCGATTCCTTACGGCTGGATTTGCACGTAGCCTTGCTGCGTCAGCTGGATGACGCGCAATATAAAGTGACTGCTATTGCGTGCGGCTCAGGAAGTGATAGTCAGGATGATCCGGATTCCAATTCTGCATACGAGACCATTGCAGCGCCCCCGGCCTTCCTTGGCGCGATACATGGCGCGATCGGCGCTCTTGATCAGTTGCTCGTAGTCGGCGCCATGTTCAGGATAGGTCGCAACATCAAAGCTTGCGGAGACATGAAGGATGTGCTCCTCCAGCACAAATGGCTGGAGAAGCGTATGCAAGGTTTTCTGCGCAACCACCATCGCGTCTTGTTCCACTTCGATGCGCGGCAAGAGCACGACAAACTCGTCACCACCCACTCGCGCCACCGTGTCCGACTCACGCAGGCATTCCTCCAAGCGGGTCACCACCAGTTACGACGATCGCGACCTTGATACCGAACTGCTCGACCTCCCGTGCCACCGACAGCGAAAGGTCCTCGACGCCGAACTTGGAGACTGCATAGGCACCGCAATGCTTGAATCCCATCACCCGGCGTTGGAGTTGATGTTGATGATGTGGCCGGATTGCTGTTTGCGCATGACCGGCGTGCGGGTCGCATGACATACATCACGCCATAGAGGTTCGTTGCGACCTCGCGTTCGATATCCGGTGTGGCCAATTCTTCAAAATTGCCGAAGCTCGACAAACGCACGGTTATCGCGAACCACATCACGCAATGCTTTGCGCACTTTGTTGAAACTTCTGTCGTTTTTTTGTTACGGCGCCGGTGCATTTTGCCCCGCCCTTGCTAGTTCGCAAGCTGTAGCAAGCGTAAGTAGTTGTAAAGTGAAAGCAGCGTAGTTTAAAACCGTTGGAAAATGAACGCGTATGAAAATCACGACAAAAACGGCAGGGCTGACCGGTTTTGGTTTTGTCGGCTTTCTGTGGCTAGGCATTACCGCTGCCATTGCCGCGAGCCAGCGCAAGCTTGTCTTTGATCCGGCGGTCGGGCAGGGGGGCATTGGGCCGCGCAGTAGTGGCCACCGAACCCGGTCCGTCGTCTTGCGCGCGAGCGACGGAACGCGGTTGTCTGGCTGGTTGATGACTCCGGAGTTTCCAGGTCCGCATCGCGCCGTCATCTATTTCGGCGGTCGCTCGGAAAATGTGTCGTGGGTTGCGCGTGACGCCGGGCGCATGTTCCCGGGAATGGCAGTGCTCGCCGTTAACTACAGGGGTTACGGCGAGTCGCATGGCGTTCCGACTGAGCCCAACATGGTGGACGATGGCGCGGTCTTGTTTGACTGGTTGGTCGAGCGCCGGCATATTGACCCGGCTAAAGTGGCAGTGGTCGGGCGCAGTCTTGGTTCTGGGATAGCGGTTCAGGTAGCCACTAAACGGCCAGTGCACTCCTTGGTGCTCATTACTCCCTATGATTCGGTACTGGCGCTTGCCAGGAGGCGGCTTCGGGCAGTACCGATCAGCTTCGTCCTGCGACAGCGTTTTGAAACGATAAAGTACGCGTCTCTACTGAAAATACCGACCTATGTCTTGCGTGCGGCGACGGATGTCGTCGTACCGCATTCGCATACCGACGTTCTGGTGGCCACGCTGACCCATTTAAGTCTGGACGAAACCATTTCGGATTCGGACCACAGCAACATTCCGCACCTCGTCACCACGCAGGATAAGATTGCCAACTTTCTCACATCTCAGTTCGAGGGCCTTCGCGCCCAACCAGATGATGTGCAGGCAGAGAACCTCAGCGGTTGAAATGTCGCGTCAAGCGATCGTAACGAGCCGCGAACGTTTTGTTGATCTAGCTTGGCGCCGGCGATAAGCCAGCGACTATTGGGTCTGTTGTTATCTCGCCCCAGGCTGGTGGTCGTTACCAACAGTTTGATCTATCTCAGGTGCTTTCAGCATTCTGTATGTCAATCTTCTTGTCGTTCATGAATCCTTGGCGTAATTGTTTTCCATTTTTTGCACAGCCTAAAAGTCAGTTCAGCAGCTTGCGTTTCTGAACCCATCTACCTTCTTTGGAGTATTTGATAATGCCTGTCTTTTCCGGGCGGTGGGACGGGATTGGGCCGCGGCTGAGGATGCCGATTTTTGTCCAGGGCTGCATGCTGTGACCCAACTGAAAAATACTCCGGCAGCGGCGACGAGCGACATTGAGCCGACGCGTGTTGCACTGAGACTCGTTCTGATCTACGGCGTCTTTGCATGCCTTTGGATACTGCTCTCCGACAAAGCAGCGGCGTGGCTACTCGACGATCCGGCCAAGATTATTTTGGTCAATGTGATCAAGGGGTGGTCGTTGGTCGCGGTGACATCTCTTTTGCTCTTTGGTTTGATACGGCGCCAGCTTGGCAACGCTCGGGCCGCCTCGCTGAGTGCGCTCAACGCGCAGATGGATAAGGCACGCGCCAAGCGGCTGCTCTACAACATCGCCGACAGTTCCCCAGACGTCATTTTTGCCAAGGACCTGGAGGGCCGCTACTTGCTGATCAATCGAGAAGCTGCACGTGTAATAGGCAAGAGCGCCAAGCAAGCTCTCGGTTGTGATGACACCGCCTTTTTTCCGCCGGAGCAGGCCGAGAAAATTCGCGCTAACGATCTCCGCGTAATCACACAAGAGCAGACCAGCACCTACGAGGAGACGCTTTCCACTGCGGACGGGGATCGCACCTACCTGGCGATCAAGGGGCCATTGCGCAACGATGACGGACTTGTGATCGGTCTATTCGGCATTTCCCGCGACATTACCGAGCGGAAGCAAGCCGAGAGGGCATTGCAGGAGAGCGATAACCGGTGCAGGAAAATAGTTGAACAAAGTCCAGTGTCCATGGCCCTGGTAAGGATGGACGGGACGATCGAGTACATCAATCGCAAGGCTATCGAGACGTTCGGTTATACGCTGCAGGACATACCTGACATGGAGCGGTGGTGGGTGTGTGCGTATCCGAATGAAACCTACCGTGCCAAAGTCATCGCGCAATGGACGAGTCTGGTCGGCGACGCACTCGCACACAACAGCGAGATCAAGAGGCGGGAATACCAGGTCATGTGCAAAAATGGCAACATCAAGGTCGTGGGCATCTTTGGCGTGTTGGCCGCGGGCCATGTCCTCGCCATCTTTGAGGACATCACCGAGCGTAAGCTTGCGGAGAAGAACCTGCGTATTTCCGCGATTGCTTTCGAGTCGCAGGAAGGCATGTTCATCACCGATGCCGACAAAGTGATCCTGCGCGTCAACCGGGCCTTTTCCGCGATTACCGGCTACAGCGCAGAAGAAGCCGTTGGCCAGACGCCGACGCTGCTCAGTTCCGGGCGCCATGACGCCGCTTTTTATGCAGAAATGACGGATAGCCTTCGGCGCAACGGCACGTGGAAAAACGAAGTCTGGAACCGGCGAAAAAACGGCGATGTGTATCCCGAGTGGTTAACGATTAGCGCCGTCAAGGATGATGCCGGAGAGATCACCAACTACGTTGCCACGTTATCCGATATCTCGACGCGCAAGGCGACAGAAGACGAGATCAAGAATCTGGAATTCTACGACCCGCTGACGCGCTTGCCCAACCGGCGTCTGCTGCTCGACCGGCTAAAGCAAACGCTGGCCAACACTTCCCGTATCCAGCGCAAAGGTGCGCTGCTGTTTATCGACCTCGATAACTTCAAGACCCTCAACGACACGCTCGGGCATGGCAAGGGTGATCTGCTGTTGCAACAGGTCGCCCAGCGGTTGGTCACCGGCGTGCGCGAGGGCGACACGGTGGCCCGCCTTGGCGGTGACGAGTTCGTGGTGATGCTGGAGGATCTGAGCGAAAATGAACAGGAAGCCGCCAAGCAAGCCGAGTCGGTCGGCGAGAAGATTCTCGCTACGCTCACGCCGACTTTTGAGCTCGCCGGTTACGCGCATCACAGTACTGCCAGCATCGGCAT
>DHXL01000021.1:1047-4476 GCA_002415335.1 Oxalobacteraceae bacterium UBA5157 | reverse complement strand
CAGGTCCGCATTGTATTTTTCCAGCAATGCATCGAGCCGCGCGACTTGTGCATCGGTGATCATCGTGTAGCCAGGAATGCACAGCTCGCCGCCAACATCGAACAAGTCATGTTGGATGGAGAGCAGTTCCTGCCGCAGCGCGTCCGGCAAGTCCTCGCACAGCAACACGCCGACCTGAGAATTCAATTCATCGACGTCGCCAATCGCGTGTATGCGCAAGCTGTCTTTTTCAGTGCGGCTGCCGTCGCCCAGTCCGGTGGTGCCTTTGTCGCCGGTGCGGGTGGCGATTTTTGAAAGTCGATTGCCCATGATAATAGATAGGTTTGGAAGTGAATAATAAAGCGAGGATACGGCAAAATCGCCCCGTTTGCCCATGCGAAAAACGAATCCCCGGTGAGGAGTAGAATCGCAACATAATCGGAGATCACAATGAATCATGCAGCTCAACCGTCGGCCCTGAAAAAACCGCTGCCCGCCGCGCTGCTCGCCGCGCTCGGCGCCATCTTCGGGGAGCGCCTGTCGACCACGCAAGCGATGCGCGAGCATCATGGGCGTGACGAATCGTCGTACGATCCGATGCTGCCCGATGCGGTGGTGTTTGCGCACTCGACCGACGAAGTTGCCGCGGCCGTCACGTTGTGCAGCCGCTACGAGATTCCCATCATTCCGTACGGTACCGGCACCTCGCTCGAAGGTCACGTGCTGGCACTGCATGGCGGAATCACGATCGATGTCTCGCAGATGGACAAGGTGGTGGCGATCCATGCGGAGGACTTGACCGCGACCGTCCAAGCCGGCGTGACGCGCAAGCAATTGAATATGGAGATCAAGGACAGCGGCTTGTTTTTCCCGATTGATCCGGGTGCCGATGCGTCGTTGGGCGGCATGGCGGCGACACGCGCATCGGGCACGAACGCCGTGCGTTACGGCACCATGCGCGAGAACACGCTGGCGCTGACCGTGGTCGGCGCCGACGGACGCATCCTGCGCACCGGCACGCGCGCCAGGAAATCATCGGCCGGATATGATTTGACACGCGTCTATGTCGGCAGCGAAGGCACGCTCGGTATCATCACGGAAGTGACGGTCAAGCTGTATCCGCAGCCGGAGGCGATTTCGGCTGCAGTGTGTTCGTTTCCTTCCACCGCCGATGCGGTCAATGCGGTGATCCAGACGATCCAGATGGGCGTGCCGGTCGCGCGCGTCGAATTCCTCGACGAGAACGGCGTCAAGGCGATTAATGCGCACGACAAGCTCGGCTTGCCGGAGCAACCGCTGCTGCTGTTCGAGTTCCACGGCAGCCAGCACGGCGTGCAAGAGCAGGCGGAACTGGTGCAGCAGATCACTGCCGAACACAATGCGAGCGGCTTCGAGTGGGCGACGCGGCCAGAGGACCGCTCACGGCTGTGGGCTGCGCGGCACAACGCCTACTTCGCGTTGCTGCAGATGCGGCCGGGCAGCCGCTCGATTTCGACCGATTGCTGCGTGCCGATTTCGCGCCTGGCCGAATGCATTCTCGACACCAAGATCGATTGCGAAAAGCATGGCGTGATCTATTCGATCATCGGCCATGTCGGCGACGGCAATTTCCACGTGCTGATGCTGGTCGACCCGCACAATCCCGACGAGGTCGCGACCGCCGAAGGCATCAACCAGCGCATGGTCGCGCGCGCGATCGCGATGGACGGCACCTGCACAGGCGAGCACGGCGTCGGGATGCACAAGATGGATTTCCTGGTTCAGGAGCACGGCGAAAACGCGATCGATGCGATGCGCGCGATCAAACATGCGCTCGATCCGAAGAACATCATGAACCCCGGCAAGATCATCCACTGGTAGTGCGAGGATTCAGGCTAATGGCGTCACGACTTCCCCCGGTGCATGCGTTGGCCGCCTTCGAGGCGGCGGCGCGCCACGCCTCGTTTGCGCTGGCGGCCGACGAATTGTGCATCACACCTTCCGCCTTGTCGCATCGAATCCGGCTGCTGGAAGAGTTCGTCGGCGAACGCCTGTTCATCCGCGAAGCGCGCGCCGTCGCCTTGTCGGAATTCGGGCGGCGCTACCTGGATGTGGTGCGCGCCGCACTGGCGGCGTTGTCCGACTTTCCATTGCCAAACCGTGGCACACCGGCTCAGGCGCGCGTCAAGATCACGGTGCCGCCCACCTTCGCGCGGTTTCTGCTGGTGCCGCGCCTCTCCGCATTCTGCAATCGCCATCCCGACATCGTGGTCGAGCTTTTCTTGTCGGTGCCGCTGTACGATTTGAGTCTGTCGGAGAGCGACGTCGAAGTGCGTTTCGGCATCGGAAAATATCCGAATCTGGTGACTGAAAAATTGTTTGAAGAACCCGCATTCGCGGTCGCCAGTCCGCAGTATCTAAGACAAATCGGCGGCCTGAGCACGCCGGCCGATTTGCGCAAGGCGACGCTGGTGCGTTCGGCGCTGGAGCCGTGGCAGCCCTGGTTCGAGGCGGCCGGACTCGACTGGCCGGAACCGGCGCTCGGTCTGCGGGTCGACGATCTCGGACTGCTGCTGGAGGCGGTGCGACACGGTCACGGCGTCGGGCTGACGCGCCAGCATTTCGCGCAGCAGTTGGTCGCCAAAGGCGAGGTGCTGCAATTGTTCGATGTGGTGTTGCGCTCACCGCCGCACGCCTACTACATCTCGTATGAGAAGCAGGTGAGCGAGCGGCCGGAAGTCGGCCTGTTCATCGACTGGCTGCGCGCCACTTTCAACCAGATGCAGCCGACTTGAAAACATTTCATGCCTGCGACAAATGCTTTTCACGCGAGGGAGCCGAGCGTGCGGCCTAAAGCAGGCGTATTTTCGTTACACTGCGTTTACGCCGATACTTGGCATTACGCTGCTGCTCGGAACTTCCCGGCGCGCCGAGAAATGTCCGATACCGAACAACGCTCGTCCCCAACAAATCAGAAGCAATCATGACTGCACCAGACCGCCAGTTCAGCATCGCCCGCCAGCGCGAAGTCGTGGCCGCATTGCGCGCGCTGTTGCCCGAGCATTGCGTCTTGTTTAACGAGGAAGACACCCGCCCCTACGAATGCGACGGCCTGGCCGCCTACCGTCAATTGCCGATGGTGGTCGTATTGCCCGACAGCGAAGCGCAGGTTGTCGCCATCCTCAAAACCTGCTGCGCGCTCAAGGTGCAAATCGTGCCGCGCGGCGCCGGCACCGGCTTGTCCGGCGGGGCGATGCCGATCGCCGATGGCGTGGTGTTGTCGACCGCCCGGCTCAACAAGATCGTCAGGCTCGACGCAAATTCCCGCACCGCCGTGGTGCAGCCGGGCGTACGCAATTTGGCGATTTCCGATGCCGCCGCGCCGCACGGCCTGTACTACGCGCCCGATCCGTCTTCGCAGATCGCCTGCACCATCGGCGGCAACGTGGCGGAGAATTCCGGCGGCGTGCA
>DHXL01000021.1:357-790 GCA_002415335.1 Oxalobacteraceae bacterium UBA5157 | reverse complement strand
ATCATGGCGTCGTTCGACGATGTCGTGACCTGCGGCAATGCCGTGACCAGCGTCATCGCCGCCGGCATCATTCCGGCCGGCCTCGAGATGATGGATCGCACCTCGTCACGCATGGTCGAGCCGTTCGTCAAGGCCGGTTACGACACCGATGCGGCGGCAATCCTGCTGTGCGAATCGGACGGCATGCCGGAAGAAGTGGAAGACGAGATTTCACGCATGAGCGCGGTGCTGAAAAATTCCGGCGCAACCGCGATCGCGGTGTCGCAAGACGAGGCGGAGCGGCTGAAGTTCTGGTCGGGCCGCAAGAATGCGTTTCCTGCGGCGGGCCGCATTTCGCCCGATTACTATTGCATGGACGGCACGATCCCGCGCAAGAAGCTGGCGCAGGTCTTGCTCGGCATCGCAGAGATGGAAATCAGGTACGGCTTTCGGC
>DHXL01000021.1:0-158 GCA_002415335.1 Oxalobacteraceae bacterium UBA5157 | reverse complement strand
GGCGGCACCATCACCGGCGAGCATGGCGTCGGCATCGAAAAAATCAATTCGATGTGCCTGCAGTTTTCGGCGCAAGAGATCGAGGCGTTTTTCGCGGTCAAGCGCGCATTCGATACGGCGTTCCTGCTCAACCCGGACAAGGCGATCCCGACGCTGCG
>DHXL01000205.1:4188-9364 GCA_002415335.1 Oxalobacteraceae bacterium UBA5157 | reverse complement strand
CGCGCAAAGCGCCTTCCTCGACGCGCAAGCGGATCGTCTGCGGCTGGCCGATTTGCGCTTCAAGAACGGCGTCGCCAGTTCGCTCGAAGTGCTGGATGCGCAGCGTGAGTTGTTTTCGGCCCAGCAGGACCTGGTCCAGGCGCGCTTGCTACGGCTGACGAATGCGATTGATTTGTACCGGTCGCTGGGTGGCGGGTTGCGCGAAACGGCGGAACCTCGCATGTGACAATGCCCCTGTCCGGGGTACCGTAAGTCCTACGTAAATGAGTAACATCCCTGATTTCGCTACATAGGTTGGTTTGACTGAACTCGCGAACCGTCAATTTTAGCGACCGCACCTTATGCATTGGCCGGCGACGCGAATCACAGGCGGTGTGGAGCATCCATACGGTCATGCATTCAGCGCTGCTTGAATGCGCCAGCATCGAAAGGTCTTGGTTCCCCGCTGGCCTCACCTTCAATCAGCGCTGCGCGGACGGCCTCAATTTCGGCACTACGTTCCTGTTCGCGCCGAATAAGGTCGCGGATGTATTCGCTGTCATTGGTGTAGTGCCCAGCGGCAATCTGCGCTTTAATCCAGCCGTCTTGCTTGTCGGTCAAAGTGATGGTCTTGCGCACGGTTCCCATGGTGTAACCTCCAAAATAAGCACCAGTAGTATGATAAATTCATACTATCGGTGTATTGTCACTCAAAATCGTGCGTCTTGCAAGATCGTGTCGCGACAGCGCGGCACGCTATTTTCCTGGCATCTGAATCCAAATAAGACTAGACTAAGCTTAGTCCAATTTTTGGAGGATATATGCAGATAATCAACATACACGAAGCGAAAACGCAATTTTCGCGGCTGATCGATGCCGTGTCGCAGGGCGAGGAAATCATCATTGCCAAGGCAGGAAAACCGGCGGCCAGGCTGGTCCCGATACAGGCGCAGAAGCCTGTGCTCCGGTTTGGCGTACTAAAGGGGAAAATCAAGATCGCAAAAGACTTTGATGCGCCTCTCCCGGAGGAAGTGCTTGCCGCCTTTGAAGGATCCTGATGCGCATTTTACTGGATACGCATATCTATCTCTGGTGCGTGAACGATGACCGGAAGCTGTCGAAAGCGGCACGCGCCATCATCGTTTCCGCAACCGAGGTCTACGTCAGCAGCGCCTCGATTTGGGAGGCGTCGATCAAAGCCGGTCTCGGCAAATTGGACGTGGACGTGAATGAATTGGTGGAGGCGATTGCCTTGAGCGGATTTAAGGAACTGCCGGTCACGGCAAGACACGCGGCGATGGTGCGCCAGCTACCCGAAGTGCATCGTGACCCGTTTGACCGTCTTTTAATTGCACAAACGCTGTCCGAGCCGCTTCGGTTTCTTACGGCTGACGGCATATTGGGAAATTATTCAGAATTGGTGCATGTGGTATAACGCCGTTGGGCGGAAAAGCGCAGCACCTTCCGCCTAATGCGGAATCAGGGGTAGCAAATATCGGAAATAATCCATGCGATGGAAAGCGCTACGCTTTTCCGCCCTACCGCGCTTCATGACGTTTCATTCATCTCGCGAACCAACGCTGAGCACAGCTTAGCCGTTCGGTCGGTCCAATCGCTTCGAACTTCGCTGCGGCTTCTTGAAACATCGGTGGTAGGCCTTCCTTCATTCCGGATTACCCTCTCGCATTTTTCTGGCACAGTTATTTCGGACTAGGTCAGACAATTAATCATTGCGGTTTACAAATTGCTTGATGAGCGCAGTTCGGTCAAGGCGAGCGAGAATACGATAGCGCGATAGGCCGCACAGGGTGCACGTTGCACGCACCGGTCTACCTGATTTTTTTGATTAAAAGGGTATCCGGATTTTAGTGTGTTTGGGTCTCATAATTTACCTGCTTCGAGTAACGCAATCAGTGTGTTTATGTCGGCTCCATAGTTCTTTGGCAGTTCGTTCGCTCCGTGTGGGTAGTCATCCTTCGGAGGCTTTGGCGAACGCATCAAAACACGTCCAAAACCTTCATCCGGCACGCCGTACTCAATCGCACCATCATTCAGATCGTCTAGGAATCGCTCTTTCGGTTGCTGCATGGCGTTACGTTCAAACTTCGGCCTTCTATTCTTGTGGGCGTGCGCCCCTTCGGTAAAGAGAATCTTGGCCCGCAGCGCTTCAAAACTGTAACCGCGTCCAAGACGGTCCATTACCCGTATCAGGCTGTTCAAACTCTCAGTATAGGCATTGGTCAGCGGATGATCGAAGTAGGAAACGATGTAGGGTTGCCAATTACGCCACGCCCTTATCAGGTCAGAGAATGCATCGCGGACTTCGTGGGTCACCGATATCTCCCATGCCGCGAAGCGCTCCAGCGCCTCATCCGACGAACATGAATCATAGATTTTGAAGAAATTTTCCTTCAATTTGTGGGCCAATCCAAGCTCAGGATAATTTCTTACCCATCCAGACAAGAGCAGGACTTCCTCGTCAGTTAAAGTATGCTCCCGCTTCAGCAACACAAACCGGTCATGCCTCAATCCTCGGCGCTGCTTTGGCGTTAATGATTCACGAAAGCTCTTGCGAACTTTCTCCATCGCTTCATTCGCCATTTTGACGACATGGAATTTGTCCACAATGATCGTGGCATTCGGCAGCATTAATTCAACCGCTTCTCTATAAGGCATCCACATATCGGTCGAAACGTATTTTATTGTTTCACGTCCCTCCAACCGCGCAAAATACTTGATGATCGTTTCTTTATTCCGGTTTGGAAGTAGTTCGACAATGGAATTGTTCTGAATATTCGTGATGACGCCCCTATACTTGATTAGGTGGATTTCATCAATTCCCATCCAGCGCGGCGTTTCGAACCTGAATTCCGCCTCCAATTCGTTGACATAATCACGGAAGATGTTGCGGATGGTCTTTTCATCTAAGCCGGTATCGTCGGCAATGCTGGCGAACGTGCGCTTCAAGCTTTGTTGGCCGATCCATCTGGTGAGACGTTCGGTCATTTCCCGCTTGGCGTTGACCGCTGGCAGCGGCTCCATGAACGTCTTTTTGCAGTCCAGACAGCGCCAGCGCCGGTTCTCCAGGTAGATCGCTACGCGCTTGCCATGGGTAGGCATATCCCGGATGACTTGAGCATTGCGACCGTGTCCGATCAGCCGGTCGGAACCACAGCCCTCGCAGGTAAAAGGCGGGTTCGATATTTCGGCATTTATATGGTAGTCGTGAGCTGATTCCTCGACGCCAACCACCTTGTAACCTGGCAGATTCAGGAGGTTCGTGGTCATCGCTTAGCGAGATTTCGCCCTTACAGCACTACTGCCAAGTTGCCGAAACGTGGTTCATGGGTAGCCGGGTCAAAAACGGCAGAGAGGACACAGAGCGGTGCCTTGCCGTTCATGGTTTCATCCCTTCGTGGTCATGGTCGGTTGGCAAATTGGCTTGTACTTCCGTGACTTGAGCATGCAGGCCGGGAAGGTCACTGTGAATCGTCTTCCAGACGATTTCAAAGTCCACCTTGAAGTATCCGTGAGCGACAGCGTTGCGCATCTGGTAGGCAAACGCCAGTGGCAATTCGGGATGCTCCACTGCGAATTCAGGGTAGTGCTTCTCGATGTTGTTGCTGGCCTCTCCAATAATCTCGAAGTTGCGGATCACGGCGTCCTGAACCAACTGGCTCTCCAAGAACGCCGGTTCGGCCATGTCCTCGGTGTAGCGTTCAATACGCTCGATGGCTTCGAGAATGTGCGCAAGATAGTCGGCAAGGCGCTACTGGTCGCGGCTCATACGGGAAGGGCCTCGGCGATCACCAATGCCCGAAACCTGTCCGGCAAAGCGTTGGGCGTCAACACGTCCACCGGGACGCCAAGCAGTTTGCCAAGTTTGTGACGGATCGCGCCAATGTCGAATAGCGTCGTCTCTGGCGTCGGGTCGATCAGGATGTCCAAGTCGCTGCTTTCCGTGTCCTGGCCGTGCAGAACGGAGCCGAACACCCGAG
Source organism: Oxalobacteraceae bacterium UBA5157 (assembly GCA_002415335.1). Lineage (GTDB taxonomy): Bacteria > Pseudomonadota > Gammaproteobacteria > Burkholderiales > Burkholderiaceae_D > UBA5157. The sequence goes on along the minus strand of DHXL01000205.1, from coordinate 5,387 downwards.
CATTCCGGGCATGGTGAGCCTCGACCACCAAGCGAATCGCGGCGCGGTTCAAGTGCTATGCTTCTGAAGGTTTCAAACTCTTCTCCCACAATGAAATCCGGTTTAATGATACGCGAACGCGACGTCGAATGCAACATCAAAATCCGGTTTTACTCCAAGATGACAAGCAGGCGTCGGACTGCTGGAAACACACCAAAATCCGGATACCCAAAAAAGATGGCGACGGTCTGTTATTTTTTACGCTCAGCTGCTTACGGCTTGTTCGGTTTCTCCGCTACCCGATAGCTTGCCTGATAGCCAGCCTAAGCGCGGCTTGATCGTTCGCACTCAACTGGCCCAATTGTTTGATCACCAATCCTTGTTCCAAGGTTGCCAACACTGGCTTGACGACAGAAGGCTTGAGCAGATTTGCGCTCTGCCAATCGGTCAGCAAGGTATCGGCAAAGCCGAGTGATGATCGTATCTGGCTGGTGATCGCCATCAGCACGACATCCGGGCGCGAGCGGGCATAAGCACGTTGCGAGACGATCACGGCAGGACGCTGCTTCGATGTCATCTGGTTGGTAAAGGGAAACGGCACTAGCACCACATCACCAAACTCAAAGGGCATCGTAAGCCTCATCATCGGGGTTATCCCACACTTGCGCGAAAGCAGGCACGCTCGCTTGTGCGGCCATGCTGGTTAAAGAGCGCTCCCGCTCTCTTAGCCGCAAGAAGTCCACAAAATCATCCACCTCCGCCAGCCGTTCAGGCGGCAGCGCTTGAATCTTTTCAATCAATATTTCGGCATTCGCTAACATCATGACCTCCTTAAAAAAGTGGCTGCTACCTGCTGGCCTGCGCCAGCACGGTATCCAGCACCTGCATCACAAATCGCTGTTGCGGCTTGGGCAATGCGCTGATCGTATCCAATTGCTGCTGCAGTTTCGGCACTGAACCGCGTTTGCCTTTCGGCTTCTCGGCGACCTGCTCCACCAATTCCTCCAGCGTCACCGTCAATGCCCGCGCTAACGGTGCGAGCGCCGATATGGGTAACTTGCGGCGACCGACTTCGAACGACGCCATCTGCAGTTTTCTACCTTTCCGCCGCCTTGTCCAAAATTTCGGTGACTCGGCTCGCACGTCATACTGTGTACTCAAGTCGGTGAGCGTCTTGTGATTCTTTCCGATACGATTTGTCTTCTCTGCACCTGTTGCGC
>DHXL01000205.1:1997-3918 GCA_002415335.1 Oxalobacteraceae bacterium UBA5157 | reverse complement strand
CGCTCGCCATCCGCCTGCAGCAGGCGCAGCGCCTCGCGCAACAGCATGGAGGCATCTGCCACGCATAGGGCTGCACCGGCCGCGATCGCATCTTCGCTGGCCGCACTGAAGTTGAACGTGGACGGTCCGATCAACACCGGCTTGCCGACCGCGCAGGCTTCAATCAGATTATGCCCGCCGAGCGGCAACAGGCTGCCGCCGATGAAGGCCACGTCGCACGCAACGTGGTAGGCGAACATCTCGCCCATCGAGTCGCCCAGCAGCACTTGCACATCGGCCGGCAGCGGCGCATCTTCTTCCAGTTCCGAGCGGCGGCGCATGATCAGGCCGTGCGCGGCAATCAGGCGCGCGACCTCATCGAAACGTTGCGGATGGCGCGGCACGATCATCAACAGCGTATTCCCCATCTCGGCCTTGACCAGCGCATCGAGTATCAAGGCCTCCTCGCCATCGCGCGTGATCGCGCACAGCAGCACCGGACGCGCGCCGATCCGGTCGCGCAGCCAGGCGCCCTTGTCCAGCATGGCCGGCGGCGGCGTGACGTCAAACTTGATGCTGCCGGTGACGCACACGTCGGGCGCGCCGAGCTGGCGCAGGCGTGCCGCGTCGGCCTCGGTCTGCGCCGCGACACAGGTCAGACGCCCGGCCGCATCGCGGATCAGCCCCGACAAGCGCTGTCCCTTGGCCAGCGAGCGCGGCGACAGGCGGGCATTGACCAGCACCACCGGCACCCGATACCGTTCACAGGCAGCCATCACGTTCGGCCACACTTCGGTTTCCATCAGCACGCAGATCGACGGCGTAAAGCGCCTGATGAAGCGCCCCACCAGCCAGCCGATGTCATACGGCAGATAGCTTTGCCGGACACGTCCGCCGAACAGGATCTGGCCGGTGGCGCGCCCGGTCGGCGTCATGCAGGTGAGCAGGATCGCGTAATCGGGATAGGCGGCCAGCAGCGCGTCGATCAGCGGTTCAGCGGCACGGGTTTCGCCGACCGATACCGCATGCACCCAGATCACGGACTGACGGCGCCGATCGTTCGCTTTGTCCAAATAAAATCCGAAGCGTTCCGCCATATGCTGCCGGTAGCCTGGCTCCTTGCGGCCGCGCCACCACAGGCGTGCCAGCACAAGGGGCAGCACCAGCCACCACGCGGCGGAATAGAGAAGGCGTATCAAATCAGCTTGCGGCCCATCAGCCGCGTAAGAATCGCCAACGGACTGGCATCGGGATCGTATTGGCGCGCAACAGGCAAATGCAAAGTCTGCTCCAGCATGTATTGACCGGACATCACCGCATGCGACGCCTGGTCGGAAAAACAAATCCAGACAGACCCGGCCGGAAACGGCATCGTCACCTGGCCCGCGGTGCGCTGATAGTCGAGATCCGCCTTCATGCCATCGTGCAGCTGCAGCATCAAGTGGTCGTATTCGCTGCGCAGCGACTTGGTCACATGCAAAGTCTTGAGCACGTGGGCCTGCCAGCGCGAATACGGTTTGGCACGCGCCAGGAATTGCTTGGCCACGGTTTCGAACGGCTCGCCGACGCGCCACACGCGCGGCACGCCGTCCGGGTTGACGTTGGTAAATACGCGCAAGATGCGTTCGCCGTCATTCGGCCGCGACGGGAAAGCATCGACGTGCAGGCGGCGGTCATCTGCGCGCCACGACTGCGTCCGCCCTTCGACCTGGGCCGGCCGGTAACTCGTTGGCGCCAGCCGCAGCGCATCGGCGTCCCCCAATGCCCCGCGGGCACTTCCTTCGGGGAGGGGGACTTCCTGCGAGGCGTAGCGTGGCAGCAAGCGATCAATCAGCGCCTGCGCCTGGCCGCGGAAGCGTCCGATCATCGCCGCCAGCGCGGCTTGCGTCGCCTCGTCGCCGACTGCGCCTTTCAAGCGGCCGGCGGCATTGAGACTGATATT
>DHXL01000205.1:1627-1834 GCA_002415335.1 Oxalobacteraceae bacterium UBA5157 | reverse complement strand
GGCATCGAGGCTGATATTGCGCGTTTTCGGATCGCGAATGGCCGGCGTCAGGAAGCGCCGCTCATCGGCTGTCAGCGCAAATGCCAGACGCGGAAAATACAAGACCTTGCCGGCTTCGAGCGCGGCGATGCAGGCGCGATCGGCGTCGCCGACGTGCCAGTCCGTATTGTCGAGTTCAAGAATTTGCTGTTCCATCCTGCCTGTCGT
>DHXL01000205.1:0-1578 GCA_002415335.1 Oxalobacteraceae bacterium UBA5157 | reverse complement strand
CCCATTGCTTCGAGCGCATCAGCGGCGCGCTCCTTGGTTTTGGTGTCGATTCGAGCGCGAACATAGGTATCGGCGGTGCTCATGGTGACTTCCCTTGAATCGGTTTCAGAGCCTCCATTGTAGTCGCGTTGCGACTACAATACAAGTGCGTTGCCAGATCGCTAGAACCCAGCAAACGCGTGACGGCAGCCTCCACCTCGGCCAAGCCGGGCGGACATCCCAAGTCGCCCAGGTTGATGATATTCGGCGACCAGTCGCCCTGCGTCTTCCAGCGCGGCGAGTCGCAGTACAGCTCGATGGTCGGGCGCATGAACGCGGCGGCGATGTGGGTCAGGCCGGTATCGACGCCGATCACCAGCGCCGCGCGCTGCGCCAGCGTCACCGCTTCCATCAGCGTCAAGCGCGGCAGCACCTCGGCGTTCGTCATTTGCGCCGCGAGCTGCGCGGCGGCTTGCCGTTCCTCCTCGTTGCCCCATGCCAGCAACACCGGCATGCCGCGTGCCGCCAGGCCTTGCGCCAGCTTAACCCAATGCGTCGCATCCCATTGTTTCGCAGCGCGCGCCGTGCCGTGGAAAAATACCGCAAACGGCACGTGCGGCAGCCAGGCCGGGGCGCCCTCCGGCGCGCGCAAATTGAAGTCCGCCGGGCTATCGATCGAATAATCCAGGGCCGCGGCCGCCACCAGCCGCGCGCGCAACACCGCATGCGTATGCCGCCCGACCGGCACGCTCATCGCATGAAAAATCCGCGACACCGCTTCGTAGCCGGACCCTTCGGTCCCATTGCCGAGGCCGACGCGCTTGCCGCCGGGCGCCAGCCGCGCCAGCCGCATCACCACTCCGGTCTTGAACAAGCCTTGCGTGTCGAATACCAGATCGTACGCGTCGGCGCGCAAGGCCCGATAGAACGCGGCCATCTCGGCCCTGGTCGCCGCCGCGAGCAGGCTCTTGCGCCAGCGCCGCAACGCAAACGGGATCACGGCGCGCACGCCGTCGTTCAGGCGCACCAGGCTGGTGTAGGCCTCTTCCACCACCCAATCGATCTGCGCGTCCGGGTAGTTGCGCCGGATGTCCGCCACCATGGGCATGTTGTGCACCACGTCGCCGAGCGAAGAAACCCGGACGATCAGGATCTTCATCAGAACGGCAACACGGCATCCGGTTTGGCGGCCAGGATCACGCGCCTGAATTCGCCCTGGATGCGCGCCAGCGCCGGCGCCGATTCGCCCTCGAAGCGCATCACGACCACCGGCGTGGTATTCGACGAGCGCGCCAGGCCGAAGCCGTCCGGATACTCGACCCGCAAGCCGTCGATCGTGATGACCTGATCGGCGCCGGGGAATTGCGCCTCGCGCTGCAGCTGGGCAATCAGCGTGAAATTCTCGCCTTCGGCCAGCGCCAGTTGCAGCTCGGGCGTGCTGCTCGATTGCGGCAGCGCGTTCAGTACCGCCGATGGGTCGGCCATGCGACTGAGCAATTCCAGCATGCGCGCGCCGGCATACAAGCCGTCGTCGAAGCCGTACCAGCGGTCCTTGATAAAGACATGGCCGCTCATTTCGCCACCGAGCGGCGCGCCGGT
>DHXL01000210.1 GCA_002415335.1 Oxalobacteraceae bacterium UBA5157 | reverse complement strand
GACGCGTTGCCGCTGTTGGTGGTCATGTCGCGGACAAACGACATGTCCACCTTCAGCTTGTCCACGTCGAGCTGCTGCAAGTACGCCAGCGACGAATAGCCGGTACCGAAATCGTCTATCGACAGACGCACGCCGAGCGCCTTCAGGTCGGCCAGCGACTGGAACGAGCGGTCGCGGTCCAGCATGACGAAGCTTTCGGTGATCTCCAGTTCAAGCTGCCCGGGCAGAATGGCGGCCTGCTCCAGCGCATAGCGGACCGACTGGAGCAGGTTGCCGCGGCTGAGCTGAACGGCAGAAATATTCACCGCCGTCTGACGCGGCGACAACCCGGCATCGGTCCACTGCCTGATCTGGCGGCAGGCGGTCTGCAGCACCCAATCGCCCAGGCCGATGATGAGGCCGCATTCCTCGGCCAGCGGAATGAATGCGGCGGGCGGGATCATCCCCTGCAGCGAATGGTTCCAGCGAACCAGCGCCTCGAGGCCAACGATTTCGCCGCTGACCAGGTCGACCTGCGGCTGATAGTGAAGGTCGAATTCCCCCTGATCCAGGGCCCGCCGCAGATCCGCCTCGAGCGATAGACGCGCCTTGGCGCGGGTCGTCATTTCCGGCGAAAAGAAGCGCAAAATCCCGCGGCCATGCACCTTGGCCCGATGCAGCGCCGCATCGGCATTGCTCTGCAGCGTCTCCGCATCCCGTCCGTCGGCCGGATACAGCGCAATGCCGACGCTGGCACCGACATACACGTTGTTGGCATCGAGCGTGTAGGGCTCGGACAACGCATCGATCATGCGCTGCGCGACCAGGTCCACGCCGGGGCCTTTCGGATCGCGCTCGACAATGATGTTGAATTCATCGCCGCCGATGCGTGCGATCGCGTCGACACCGGGCAGCAGGTCGCGCAGCCGTTTGGCCACTTCGATCAGCAGCCGATCGCCCGCGCTATGCCCGAGGCTTTCATTGATCGTCTTGAAGTTATCGAGATCGATGAACAGCAGCGAGAATTCGGCATCGGCGTGCTCCGCCTGCTGGATCGCCCGCGCTAGAAACTCGGCAAACAGGGCGCGGTTCGGCAGTCCGGTCAAGGGGTCGCGATGCGTGAAGAAATCGAGCTCTTGCTCGGCGTGCCGACGCTGCGTGATGTCGCAATACGAGCCGCGCAACCCCAGCGACTGGCCGGCGTCATTGAAAACCGGTTTCGCGACATGCTCCAGCCAGCGCTCTCTGCCGTCCTTCGCCAGGATGCGCAGGATGGACGGCACCGCATCGGCATGAGCGGCGCCCGGGCCGTAGGTCTTCCAGGCGCCCAAGTCGTCCGGATGAATGATCTTTTCCATCAGCGTCGGATCGGCGAAGAAGTCGGTTGGCGCGTAGCCCGATACCTCGGTGCATGCCGGCGACACATACAGATAGCCGCCGTCCGCCGCCAGCCAGTACTCCCAGTTTGGCGAATACTCGACAAGAATGCGGTATTTTTCCTCGCTCTTTTCCAGCATGGCGGTGCGCCTGACCACTTGCTGCTCGAGAACCCGCTGCAGCCTGGCCAGTTCGACGTGCGTGCGGACGCGCGCGCGCACCTCCTCGATGTCGAACGGTTTGGTGATGTAGTCGGCACCGCCAAGACTGAATCCCTTCACCTTCTCCCGGGTGGCATCGGCCACCGTGATGAAGATGACCGGAATGCGATTGCCGGCCGGCATTGCCTTGATGCGGCGACAGACTTCATAGCCGTCCATCTGCGGCATCACCACGTCCAGCAGCACCAGGTCGGGCGGGCACGGCCCCTGTATCAGTTCGATTGCCTTCGAGCCGGAGTTGGCCACCATGATGCGGTAATCTTCCTTCAGCGCCTCGAGCAACTCATGGATGTTTTCCGGAACGTCGTCGACCACCAGCAGCGTGGGGGGATGAAGCGCTTCAGCCAGACCGGCAGCGGCGGCGATGCGCGCGCTGCTTCGATGGCGCCGCAATTCGAGTTGCGTGCGTAGCCGCGCGCGCAACAGCTCGGGATTGGCCGGTTTGGCAATGTAATCGGCGACGCCGAGCGCAAGTCCGCGCGCTTCATCCTCCGCCTCGGACAGGGCAGTGACAAAAATCACGGGAATCTCTGCGGTCGCGCAGTCGGATTTAAGCTCGGCCAGGATCGCATAGCCATCCATCCCCGGCATCCTGATATCGAGCAGGATCAGCTCGGGCTGAGGCTCCCTTCGCGCGAGCTGCAGCGCCTTCTCGCCGGTGGTGGCGGCGGCGATCGCGTAATCGTCGCGCAAAATATTCATCAACGCATGCAGATTCTCGTGCACGTCGTCGACGATCAGAATGTGCGGACGCTGTTTGGCTGTGTCGGTCATGATCATGCTTCAGTCAGGGTGTGGAATTCAGGCGCTCGCGCAGGTGCGCGATCAGCGCCAGCGCCTCATCGACGGCAAATACATCGATCTTGGCGGCGATCTCGCTGATGGCGCGCTGGCCGACATCACCGACCACGCCGGCATGCAGCTCGGCCAGCAGCCGTTCGGCTGCGCCCAGATCGGATTCCAGCGCAGGCGCCAGACGGTCCAGCCGGTCAATCAATTCGGCGCGCTGCAACGCGCTGCTTGCGGTCCCCGCAGCAGGCGATGCCGTCAGGTCCAGGCTGTCGATATCGGCGATCACGCGCTGCAGCAGGAAGCGCATGTCGTCCAGTTCTCCATCGTCCGGCACGCGGCCGTATTTGAGCCGGGCGTCGATCTCGACCAACCGGCGATACAAGGCTGTGGCGCCGATGTTACCGGTGACCCCGATCAGGGCGTGGCAGTATTCCCGCGCAGGTTCGAGACCCTGCTCCTGCAACATGCGCGGCAGCCTGGCGCCCGCGTCGAAATAGTGCTCGCGGAAGCGGCGCAGCTGCTTGCAATAGGCTTCCACCTTGCCGCCGATACGGCGTATGCCTTCGCCCGCGTCAAGACTTTCAAGCGCTGACATGGCGGGCGGGAATTCCGCTGTCGATTGCGCGGTCACGTTCGCCGCGCTGGCGCCGGGTCGTTTCTTTGGCAGGTGCACCCATCTCGCGAGCGCGGCCATCAGTCTTTCGGGCGCGATGGGTTTGGTCACGTGGTCGTTCATGCCGGCCGCCTGGCTCTTGTCCGCATCCTGGGCCATCGCCAGCGCCGTCATGGCAATGATCGGCAGCGTGCCGAAGCGCTCTCCGCCGGGTGCACCAGCCAGCATGCGGATCTTGCGTGCAGCTTCGAGACCGTCCATCACCGGCATCTGGATGTCCATCAGCACGGCGTCGTACGATTGCCGCTGCACCATCTCGACCGCTTCGCGTCCATCGCGCGCCTCGTCGACCTCCATGCCCTCGCTGCGCAGCAGCTCACAGGCGAATTCGCGATTGATCTCGTTGTCCTCGACCAGCAGCACGCGCGCGCCGCACAAGCGGCCCGAAATCGCCGGCCCGGGCAGGCTCGCGCGCTGCCGCTCGTCCTTGCCGAGAATTCGCCCGCGGCCCAGCACCGAGAGAATCGTGTCGAGCAAGGTGGAGGGCGACACCGGCTTGACCAGAAATCCGTTCACGCCGGCCTGTTCCGCGAGGCGGATCACGTCCTCGCGGCCATACGCGGTGACCATCACGACCTTGGGCTGCGGCTCGATGGCAGGGTCGCAATGAAGGCGTTGCGTCACCTCATCGCCATGCATGCCCGGCATGCGCCAGTCCATCAGCACCAGATCGAACGGCTGTGCCCTGGCCGCCCTGAGCGCCGCCAGCGCCGCAGCACCGTTGGCGGCCTCCGCGACATCGAGATGGAAAAAACGCAGCATCTCGGCCATGATCTCGCGCGAGGCTTCGTTGTCGTCCACGACCAGCACCCGGATGCCCGCCAGCATCGGCCCAACTTGCTCGACGAGTTCGCGCTGACGGACCTGAGCCTGGCGGGCGATCTTGAGTTGCACCGTGAAGCAGATCGTCGTGCCGCGGCCGGGCTGCGAGTCTTCCACCCAGATACGGCCGCCCATCAGCTCCACCAGCTGCCTGCTGATCGCGAGACCCAGGCCGGTGCCGCCAAAGCGCCGCGTGGTCGTCTGGTCTGCCTGCGTGAATTTTTCGAACAGTTTTTGCTGGACCGCCGGCGTCATGCCGATTCCGGAATCGCGCACGTACACCTGTACGGTGAGATCGTCGTCTGTCGATGAAAGCGCGCGAAAAGCCAACTCGACTTCGCCCTGTTCGGTGAATTTAACCGCATTGTTGCAGAGGTTCAGCAGGACTTGGCCCATGCGTAACGGGTCGCCGATCAGGGTCGGCGGAATCGACGGATCGTAGCGGATGAGGAACTCGATTCCCTTGTGTTCGGCCTGATAGCCGACTGCATCGGTCAGCTGCTCGAGTACCGCATCGAGGCCGAATTCGACGTTCTCGATCTCCAGCTTCCCCGCCTCGATCTTCGAGAAATCGAGGATATCGTTGATGATGCCCAGCAGCGAGTGCGCCGCACTCTGCGCCTTGATCAGGTAGTTGTGCAGCGACGGCGGCACATCGCGCTTGAGTGCGAGATACAGCATGCCGAGAATCGCATTCATCGGGGTGCGAATCTCGTGGCTCATGTTGGCGAGGAACTGGCCCTTGGCGAGATTGGCTGCCTCGGCCGCGTCTTTCGCCTGCTGCAGCTCGCGGGTCCGCTCCGCGACGATGGCCTCCAGGTTCGCGTTGACTTCGGTGAGTCTTTGCATCGACTCGAAGAGCCGCGCCTGGCTCTCATTGAGCGCACTCACCAAGCCACCGAGTTCATCGTGATAGGGGTATTCAATTCGTTCCACCTTCCCATCCTCAACGGATCGATGTCGCCAGCCGGCGACTGCCTTGGCCATCCCGGTTACGCTATCGGACAGACGGTAACGGATGGTCCAGGAAAAGATCAGCCACAGGCCGGTGGTCATAATGATTGAATTCAGCAAGACCATCAGGAGATGGTATTTGATGCGGTCCCAGAGCACGGCGCGACTGGCGTACAGGTTCAGCACGCCGATCGACTCGCGCTTGCCATCGATAGACTGATGGAACAGCGGCACCACATCCTGCTTGTATTGGCCGGAAAATACAGAGACCGACTCTGCCGGCGCAGCCGGGAGTTGGCCATCGGCGACGATGATGGCGCCTTTTTCGGTCCTGATCTGCACGCCCGTGACGATCGCGTTTTGCCGGATCCCGCGCGCCATCGCGGCAAGCCGCGTCGTGTCGAGTTCCCACATCGCTTGCGTGATACCCGGCTCGACCGTGCGGCCCAACGATGCCAGATCCTTGCCGATTGCGTGCCCCACGGTGAAATACTGAATCGCAAGCTGCACGCCGGTCATGCTGAGCGCAAGCAGCAGGTACCAGGGGAGCATGGTGTAAAGCAGGCG
>DHXL01000233.1 GCA_002415335.1 Oxalobacteraceae bacterium UBA5157 | reverse complement strand
GGGCGAAATAGCAGGATTCGCCGTTACTGGGTGCACGCTTGCGCCGGGGCTGGAGTTAAAGGGGATTAAAGGGGCTATGGATTAAACTTTTTTGGATCGAAAAAATTGCCCATTGCGCGGGCAGACTATGGCGCACGGCACGTTTCCAATCTGGCGGCGATATTGGGATCAAGTGGACTTGCAGCGCAAGACAGCGTGGATTCCGGGCGACAAGGCGAAGCGCAAAGAAGATATTCGTGTGTCGCCTAGTCAGCTATCTGTTGAACTGTTGCAGGGGTAGTTGGGTAAGCATGAGCAACATGTGTTTACTGATGCGGGAAAGCCAATCGGTCAAGCCTATACAAAGGCTAGAAGAAGCATGCAGAAATTGTTGGCGCTCTGCTCAACGTCACAAATACAGAAATAGAAAAAGGTCTACGTTCGCACGTAAACCCTTATGAATTCTTGGCTCTCCGACCTGGACTCGAACCAGGGATCTGCGGATTAACAGACGGAAATATGTTCTAAAATTGTTTTATAAATCAGTTACTTACAGCGCTTGCCATGTGCCGTTCCCAATTTCATCCAAGGGCATCAAATGATGGCTCTTTGAATTTGCGTCACAAATACGTCACAGTGACGGCGGGCCGACCATTTTGCGTTTCACCATTCATCTGCGCTTCTTGACGCAATGCACTCGGTTTGATAGGATTAAATCCTACTGCATCAATGGAGGCCATCATGCGTTCAACTCAGCAATTCAGCATCACCCTGCCAAACGAGATGGCAGACATCGTGAAAACCAAAGTCGCGGCGGGCGAGTACGCCACCGAAAGCGAAGTGATCCGCGACGGGTTGCGCGTCCTGATGGCACGTGACCGCGCTATGGAAAATTGGCTAGTGCAACAAGTGGCACCGGCCTACGATGCGCTGAAGGCTGATTCGAAACGGGCCGTCACCGTGGACAAGGTGCGAGCACGACTCGCGGCGGAACACAAGAAGGCAACCGCAAAAGCGTAATGCAGTACACCGTCATTTTCACGCCGGAAGCGCTGGAACAACTCGCGGCGTTCTATCATTACATCGCGGATGCCGCTTCACCAGAGATAGCGGAGCGCTACGCCAGCGCAATCGTCACCTATTGCGAAAGCTTGGCGACCTTCCCGATTAGGGGTAATCGGCGCGATGACATTCGCTCGGGCCTGCGCGTCACGAACTACAAAAAACGAACCGTGATTGCTTTCGATGTGGACGCCGAGCAGGTATCCATCATTGGCGTGTTTTATGGTGGGCAGGACTACGCGGCGGTTCTTCAATTTGATCAGGACGATTAAACACCCACCCGACCATCGGACTCACGAAATGGCGACTGGCCGGGACAAGAAGCGAATTGCTTTCTGAATGAATTCCTTATTTCTGATCAATGTTGCTTTGTCTGGCGTTAGATTCGAATGGTTTTCTGGTCGGAAATTGCCACTTACTGCTATTAGCTGGCGGCACTGAAATCAAATTCCGATGCGGGGTCAAAATGCGTTCAAGACTGAAGCGTCGAGCGCGCCATAGTAAATCGGATGGCGGACATGGCCGCAGGGTACCACTCGACAAGATCAATCCGGCTCAGATTTCCGCGTTTGGTACTGCCATGCGAACAAAGTTGCTTGATCGGGAAAATGGCTTCTCGAAGCAATACCTGCGCTTGCTGGTAAACGAAATTCGAGTATCCGGGAATGAGGTCAGAATGACCGGCAGTAAGGCCGCTTTGATGCATGCGGTACTACAAAAGAAAATGGGCACCGTGATGGTGCCCACTTTCATACAACCTTGGCTCCCCGAACATGCCTTACTGCGAACCATTTTGCTCAAGGTAAAGCTGCCGGACCGGCTATCGGCTCTTCGTGCTGCCTAAATAGTGATGCAAATGCTCATTGACACTACTTTGCGGTGCCGAAATTGTTCGTTTCCGCCATGAGCTTCTGAGATAGGTACTTAGCCCCTGCAGTTGTCAAGTGACCGTAGTCATATGTGGTGAGACTTTCAGGATCATCACTTGTGCGCGTCAAGCACCCCTGTTGATCGCAAAACGCCTTGAATGAAGAGAAGTACTTGACATTTTTCTGCCCTTCCAACTGCCTCTGCAGTACCCCGTCAATCTTTTCAGAAGAAGGGTCAAGACCAATGGTAGTGCGAGCAGGTATTTTGTGGGAAAAATCCTGTTGATATATCTTGGCTAGGTTGTACGGCAATGAAATGTCCCACTTCGGCGCCGGGCCCATCACAACGATTTTTGGAATCCCGATTTCGTTCAATTGCTGAATTGTTCCATTTAGCCTCCGGATGTCGATCTTACTGGTCTCTGTGTAGTCGTTCCAGACAGCGAAGAGAACCACCACATCCGGCCTCATCTCTCTCACTTTGTCCAATACGATCGGAAAGGATTTGATGCAGTTTTCATAGCTAAAATCAGATATTGGGGGGCATGAGTCGCGTGTGAACTGCGCGAGTCTGAACTGGTTTTTATTGGACAGCACCAAACCAGGATACAACCTAGCTGCGTGTGAATCACCCCACAGGAACACCAGGGGGAGATTTCCCACCGGCTTGTCTACACACGTGTCGGAATATCCGCCTGGGGCCGCGTTGTTAGATAGCCAGCAGGAGTCGCGCCGGGAGTCACTAAGGGGATCATAGGTAAAATTTGCGTACCGACGAATCGTTTTACCAAACCGGAATGGAAGACCTTCGCGCTGGTAAGAATCAAGCCCGATATATCCGACCGCGATCATCAGGACTACAAGTCCGACCGTTTTTTCAGTTGGCCGCTTGCCGTTACGAATGGGCTTTTCAATGAAGCGATATGTTACCAATGCAAGAACGATGCTGAGACTGACCGCCGCGCCCAGGGCTTCGATAGGCGGCTTCCCGGAGGTGGCAAATCGGGTGAAAACAAGAATGGGCCAGTGCCAAAGATAAAGCGGATAGCTGATCAGGCCAAAGAATACGAGTATTCGATTTGATAGGACAGTTCGGTTGATAAATGCGGTCGGTCCAGCTGAAATCAGTAAAAACGCACCTACGACGGGAAAAATCGCCCACCATCCAGGGAACGAGAATCCGGTATTTATTTTATAAATGGCGAAAGCGATCAGCGCCAAGCCGGCAAATGATTTGGAGTCGGCCAGAGCCTTTCCTGCTTGAACGGGAATATCGGCGTAAATGATCGCGCCTAATACCGAATCCAGCTTTGATTCGAGATTGGTCAGAATTTTGTTTTTATAAAGGGTGATATAGGCGAGAGTGCTGCCAATCAGCAACTCCCAGAATCTGGTAATTGGGGAATAAAAAGTACCGGTTGCGTCCTGGTGCACTGTGCTCACATTTAGATAAAGGGAAGCAAAGAGAACGAGTAGCGTGATGGACAGCAGGTTGTATCTCTTTTTCCAGGCTATAAATAGAAGCGGCGGCCAGACAATATAGAACTGTTCCTCGACGCCAAGCGACCATAGATGCAGCAACGGCTTCAATTGCGTCGGCGAATCGAAATACCCGGACTCGCTCCAAAGCAGGAAATTGGAAATGAAGCCTGCCCCGCCTGCGATGTGTTTGCCGAGTTCGGCATATTCCTTCGGCAGCAGGGTAAACCAGCCGAATACAAAGCTGGCGCACATAACAAGAAGCAAGGCGGGAAAGATCCGCATGACACGCCGCGAATAGAATTCACTGAAACTGAAGCCCCCCAGCTTCAGGCCGCTAAGAATGATGCTAGAGATCAAAAATCCAGAAATGACGAAAAAAATATCAACGCCGACAAAGCCTCCTTTAACCCAATCAGGGAAAGCATGATAGGCAACTACAGAAAGTACGGCAATGGCACGTAAACCATCAATATCTGGACGGTACTTTGGATGTGTTGACGTGGTTAGGTATTCGGAGGAGGGCGCGTCAAGAAGTTTCATTGCTGGAGGTTCAATTTTTATGGGATCAGAAAATCTATTGGTCGCTCATTGGCGGACAATTTTGCGGAGTTGTGAGGGGGAGTCGGGAGGGTATTTCCCCGACATCGTGTTCACTCCGCGGTGAGAATAGGGGGGGATCTAAAAATTACTTCGTAACAATATCAGAAAAGCGAAGCTTGAGAGCTTCGACGGGGAAAGATATATTGTGCGCAAGTCTCTGAAACGCCCCCCGATTGGCGATGACCCTGTCTCTTATACCAATCTCCGAGCCCACG
>DHXL01000298.1:882-23500 GCA_002415335.1 Oxalobacteraceae bacterium UBA5157 | reverse complement strand
GCGGAAACCGGCGTGGTGATGCTGATTTACCTCGACCATGCTTGGCAGGAGGTAAAAATCGGGTGCCGGGTGTCCGGCAGAACGCCGAACGCGAACGACTTGTATCAGGCGGTCATGGAAGGCGCGGTCGAGCGCGTGCGTCCGAAGATGATGACCGTGGTCGCGATCATGGCCGGCTTGCTGCCGATCCTGTGGAGCAGCGGCACCGGCTCCGAAGTGATGAGCCGGATTGCCGCGCCGATGGTCGGCGGGATGATTTCCTCGACCATCCTCACGCTGGGCGTCATTCCGGCGCTCTACGCGCTGGTGATCCAGTGGCGGCTCAAACGCGGCCTCGAACATTGAATGCGCGGCGGCGCGGGGGCATTCCGTCGTTGCCGGTCGATACTCAGTTTTATTTTTTTATGAATCGTAACCAAAGAAAGTGACTGCCATGAAACTTACCTCAATCTTTCCCACCATTGCCATCATGCTTGCGTCGTCGTACGCCATCGCCCAGTCCGGCGCCATGAATCCCGATCATGTGAACCTGCAAGCCATGCATGCGAGCGGCCCGGCGCCGGTTGCGCCCGCGAGTGCGACGCGCCATCAAGCCACCGGCGTGGTGAAGGCAATTGATCCGGCCAACGGTCGCGTAACCCTGGCGCATCAGGCTATCAAGAGCCTGAACTGGCCGGCCATGACCATGGATTTTGCCGTCAAGGACAAAGTCCTGTTCGACAAGCTCGCCGTCGGCAAGAAAGTCGATGTCGAATTGATGAAGCAGGGATCGGGTTATGTGGTCACCGCAGTAAAGTAGTACGAAGCCCCAGGGTCGTTCGGTACCGCAACGTGCCGCGCCCGCCCTCCCTTACTGGAGAGCTGCCAGAAACGTTCAGGTCGTTGCGGTCGCGATTTGGAACCCGGCTGTCACACGCTCCGGGGAATATGCGGCGGGGATGCCGGGTTGTTCGTCATAGGGCTGGCGCCGGTCGCGCGGTGACTGGTCGGCACGGGACGCCGGTCATGCCGCCCGTCCATCCATTCTTTTTGCCAAGCGCCACTTGAATTAAAAGACGACCGGTCATATTATATCGAAATGTCCAGACCGAAACGTACCGACGATACCCGCGACCGCCTGCTGGCAGTCGGATTGAGCCTGTTTTCCCGTCAGGGCTATCATGGAACGGGGATCAAGGACATCACGGATTCCGCCGGTGTTCCGAAAGGCTCGTTCTACAATTATTTCGAGAGCAAGGAAGGCTATATGGCCGAGATTATTCGTCACTATGGCGATCAGGCCACGCAGCGATGGAACGAAAATCTGCGCAGCGCGCCGGACTCGCCGCTGGCCACCTTGCGCCACCACTACGAAACCGGGATCGCCAATTACGAAAAAAACACAACAAGAAGCGGCTGTCTGATCGGCAATCTGGCAGCGGAAATCAGCGAGTCAAGCGAGCTATGCCGCGATACGCTGTGCGCCGTGATGGATGCGCCGCGCGCGCGTTTCGTACACTATCTGAAGCAGGCGCAAGCCACGGGGGAAGCGCGTACCGACCTGAGCGCCGAAGAGATGGCCGATTTCTTCTGGAACGCATGGGAAGGCAGCTTGTTGCGGATGAAAATAGAAAATTCGGCGACGCCTGTACGTCGTTGCATGGACCTGATGTTTGAGCATTTCTTTAAAGCCTGACCTTTACCAGACTAACTTCTTGCCCGATTTCTGCCGATTCCTGCCGATCACTGCCCGCTTCCGAGATGGCCGCTGATCGCCAACCCATTCACCGAGAGGATTTTTCATGCTGAACTTTGACTTTTACAACCCGACCAAAATCGTCTTCGGCAAAGGCCGCATCGCTGAGCTGCCCACGCTGATCCCGCCCGAAGCGCGCGTGCTGATGCTGTACGGCGGTGGCAGTATCAAGAGCAACGGCGTGCTCGATCAGGTGCGCGCCGCGCTGAGCGGATATACGGTGCAGGAGTTTTCCGGGATCGAACCCAATCCGAGTTTTGAAACGCTGATGCAAGCGGTAGAACTGGTGCGCAAGGAGAAGCTCGACTTCTTGCTGGCGGTCGGCGGCGGCTCCGTCATCGATGGCACCAAATTCGTTGCCGCGGCAGTCGACTTTGAAGGCGACCCGTGGCAGATCCTGAAAAAACGCGGCGCCAACATCACGCAAGCCCTGCCATTCGGATCGATCCTGACTTTGCCTGCCACCGGCTCGGAAATGAACAACGGTTCAGTCGTCACACGCAAATCGCTGAAAGCCAAAGTCCCGTTTTCCAGCCCTCACGTATTTCCAAAATTTTCCATCCTCGATCCTGCCACGACTTTCACGCTGCCGGTGCGCCAGATCGGCAACGGCGTGGTCGACGCATTTGCGCACGTGATGGAACAGTACCTGACTTATCCGGTCAACGCGCCGGTGCAGGATCGCTTCGCCGAAGGCATCCTGTTGACCCTGATCGAAGAAGGCCCGAAGGCGCTCGCCGAACCGGACGACTATGACGTACGCGCGAATGTAATGTGGTGCGCGACGCTGGCGTTGAATGGTTTGATCGGCGCCGGCGTACCGCACGACTGGGCGACCCATATGGTCGGCCACGAATTGACCGCACTGTATGGACTCGACCACGCGCAAACTCTGGCGATCGTGCTGCCCAGCATGCTGCGCGTCCGCAAGGAGAGCAAACGCGAAAAGCTGTTGCAATATGCGCAACGGGTTTGGAATTTGACGCAAGGCAGCGAAGATATCCGTATCGAGGCCGCAATCGCAAAAACGCAAGACTTCTTTGAACAGATGGGCGTCAAGACGCGTCTAACTGACTATGAACTCGGTATCGACAACATCGACACCGTTCTAAAGCAGCTGGAAAGCCATCACATGGTCACCCTCGGCGAGCGGCTCGACGTGACCCTGGACGTGAGCCGCAAGGTGCTCGAGCTAAGCCTGTAACCGGCCGCAATTCCCCCTCTGAAGCAAGCGAGAATAGACATGACTCAAGAAAATATCCGCATCCTGCTGGCCGCGAGGCCGGTCGGCCATCCGCGCGAAAGCGATTTTTCAATCGCGCACACGCCGATTCCGACGCCCAGCGATAATCAGGTACTGGTGCAGGTGCACGTGTTGTCGCTCGATCCGTACATGCGAGGCCGCATGAGCGACCGCCCGTCCTACGCCGCGCCCGTCGCAATCGGCGAGGTCATGACCGGCGGCGCGGTCGGCAAGGTGATTGAAAGCCGCCATCCCGATTTCCGGCCGGGCGATTTCGTCGAAGGCATGCTGGGCTGGCAAGCCTACGCGATGGCCGAGGGCTCCGCGCTACGCAAAATCGATCCCGAACTTGCGCCGATCTCGACCGCCTTGGGAGTACTCGGTATGCCGGGCATGACTGCCTACTTCGGCTTGCTCGAAATCGGCCAGCCGAAGGCCGGTGAAACGGTCGTGGTATCGGGCGCGGCAGGTGCGGTCGGCACGCTGGTCGGCCAGATCGCAAAGATCGCCGGCTGCCGCGTGGTCGGCATCGTGCGCGGCGCCGACAAGGCGCAATACCTGCGCAAGCTGGGTTTCGACGCGGTGGTCGACTATGAAGCGGGGCTACCGTCGGCACAAACGCTGGCAACCGCATGTCCGGATGGCGTCGACGTGTATTTCGACAATGTCGGCGGTGAACTATCCGACCGCGTGCTGCAGCTGATCAACACCCGCGCCCGCATCGTCGTGTGCGGTCAAAGCTCTCTGTACAATGCCGAAACGCCACCGACCGGGCCGCGCATGCTGGGACTGTTGATCGTCAAGCAGGCACGCGCCGAAGGATTCCTGGCGTTCCAGTTTGCCGAACGCTGGCCGCAAGGAATGCAGCAAATGAGTCAGTGGATACGCGAAGACAAGCTGCATTACCGCGAAGACATCGTGCGCGGGCTGGAGAACGCCCCCAAGGCTTTCATCGAGATGCTGCATGGCCAGCATGTCGGTAAACGGCTGGTGCAAATCGTCCCATAATACAAAGTCAGCGCTATTTGCGAAGGATCAACGCCACCGCTTCGGCAGCGATCCCTTCCTCGCGGCCGAGATAGCCAAGTCTCTCGTTTGTTTTCGCTTTGACATTCACTTGGCTCGGCGCCACGTCCAGGTCGGACGCCAAGTTGGCCACCATGTTCATAATGTGCGGTGCCATTTTCGGCGCCTGCGCAATGATGGTGGCGTCGATGTTGCCGATCACATAGCCGGCCGCTGCGACGCGCCTGACCGCTTCGCGCAACAGCACACGCGAGTCGGCGCCCGCGAACTGCGCGTCGGTGTCGGGAAAATGGCGGCCAATATCCCCCAAGCCGGCAGCGCCGAACAGCGCATCGGTGATCGCATGCAGCAGAACGTCGGCATCCGAATGTCCCAGCAAGCCGCGGCTATGCGGAATCGTCACGCCGCCGATAATCAACGCGCGCCCCGGCACTAATGCGTGGCAGTCGTAACCCTGGCCGATGCGAAACGGTGTGGGTGTCATGCCATGCCCTTCAGATACAGCTCGAGCAGCGCGATATCCTGCGGCAAGGTCACCTTGAAGTTGCGCTGGCTGCCCTCGACCAGCTTCGGATACAGTCCCAGTGCCTCGACCGCGCTGGCTTCGTCGGTGACATCGTCGACTTGTTCCAGCGCACGGAGCAACACCGCATACCTGAACATTTGAGGAGTCTGCGCCGCCCACAATCCGCTGCGCGGTACGGTTGCCTGCACCCGCTTGTCGATGCCGCCGCGTTTGAGCGTATCGACGATCGGCAGCGCCAGCAGTCCGCCCACCGAATCGTCGCGCAGCGCGTCCACCAGTTTGTCGATCAATGCCGTCGTCAGCCCCGGGCGCGCGGCGTCATGCACCAGCACCCAGTCGTCCTTGTCGGCACGATCGCCGATTGCGCGCAAGCCTTTCAATACCGAAACATGGCGTGTGGTGCCGCCGTTGTAGATGACAGTCACGCGTTCTGCCAGATAAGGCGCGGCGGCCAGCATGTCCTTGATGTAAGCGTCGTTGGCATTCACCACGACGTAGGTGTGCTCTATCGTGCGCGACTCCGCAAACGTGTCCAATACGTGCAGCAGCATCGGCTTACCGCCGATCAGTACATATTGCTTGGGGCGATTGGACCCCATGCGCGCACCGGAGCCGGCAGCGGGGATCAGGGCGAAGTATCGTGGCAAGCTCATTCTTGATGTCGATAAAGTTTGGATGCGGTTTCTCAATACTGCCTGGTGCGTCGCGATTACCAGCATTCTACCGGGTCGCGGAGCAAGTGCGTGCCGTGCGCGTAGCGGGTGACCACTCGTCTGTGACACACGCGATAGCCTCCACGTTCGTTTGACCGCCTGCATGCTGACCGGTTCGTTTATAATCGCAACATAATTTCTTACTCAAAAACCAAGCGATAAGACGCGTTTATTGACCAACAATGCAGCTTGCGCGATACACTGCCGCGCTCGATATCGCTACTAGATGTCATTTGACCCACTAAAATTCCTCCCCAAGCCGGGGACTCGTTTCGTGCTGCCGGCATTGCACGGCTCAGCCGACGCCTGCGTGATTGCACAAGCGGCGATCGCACTCAAGGCCCGGCAACGCATGCTGGCGCTGGTTGTCGCCAATGCAACCGATGCGCAGCGCCTGTTATCCGAAATTCCGTGGTTTGCCGGCCAGGGAGACGCTGCCCTAGGCACTGCGCTACGCTGCCATTTGTTGCCGGACTGGGAAACCTTGCCGTACGATGCCTTTTCTCCACATCAGGACTTGGTATCGGAACGGCTCGCGACGTTGTACGAAATCCAGAATGGCCAATGCGATGTGTTGATCGTGCCGGCGACGACCGCGCTGGTTCGCATGGCACCGCCCTCTTTCCTGGCGGCCTACACGTTTTTCTTCAAGCAAGGCGAGACGCTGGACGAGGCGCGTCTCAAGTCGCAGCTCACGCTGGCCGGCTACACGCATGTCACGCAAGTCATGTCGCCCGGCGAATACTCGGTGCGCGGCGGCTTGATCGACCTGTTCCCGATGGGCTCGGCGTTGCCATATCGGCTTGATTTGTTCGGCGACACGATCGAGACGATACGCACCTTCGATGCCGATACCCAGCGCTCGCTGTACCCGGTCAAGGAAGTGCGCATGCTGCCGGGCCGCGAATTCCCGATGGATGAGGCGGCGCGCACCGCGTTTCGCAATCGCTGGCGCGAAACATTCGAAGGCGATCCGTCCAAGTCGCCCATCTACAAGGATATCAGCCACGGCATCGCCTCGGCCGGGATCGAATATTACCTGCCGCTGTTCTTCGAAGAGACCGCGACCCTGTTTCAATACCTGCCGGCAGACACCACATTCGCGCTGATCGGCGATATCGACGAAGCGATCAAGCGTTTCTGGAGCGATACGCAATCGCGCTACAAGTTCTTGAAAGCGGATCGCGAACGGCCGTTGCTGGCGCCCGAAACGCTGTTCCTGACCGGCGAGGATTTTTTCACGCTTGCGAAACCGCACGGACGCTGGGTGATTCAGTCCGGCGATGCTGCCTCCGAACTGTCGGCGCCGATCCCCAACATCGCCGTGAACCGGCGCGTCGACGATCCGCTGGTCAATCTTCGCGCGTATCTGCTGCAGAGCGACAAGCGCGTCATGATCTGCGCCGAATCGCATGGGCGGCGCGAAACGCTGCAGCAGTACTTCAACGAATACCAGTTGCCGCTGGTTCCATGCGAGAGCTACGCCGATTTTGAAACAGCCTCGGCCAAGCTGATGCTGGGCGTCGCGCCGCTGTATGCCGGTTTCGAATTCGGTGCAAGCCTCGGCAACCTGGCGTTCATCACCGAGACTGAACTGTACGCCGGCACCGGGCGCCGCATCGGCAAGAAGAAGCAGGAAGGCGTGACGCAGGTCGAGTCGATGGTGCGCGATCTGTCGGAGCTGAAGATCGGTGATCCGGTGGTGCATATCAATCACGGCATCGGCCGCTACATGGGCTTGATCAGCATGGACCTCGGCGAAGGCGAAACCGAGTTCCTGCATCTGGAATACGCGAAAGACACCAAGCTGTACGTGCCGGTATCGCAGTTGCATGTCATCTCGCGCTATTCCGGCGCGTCGCCCGAAGACGCACCGTTGCATACGCTCGGCTCCGGCCAATGGGAAAAGGCCAAACGCAAGGCGGCGCTGCAAGTGCGCGATACGGCGGCCGAATTGCTCAACCTGTACGCGCGCCGCGCGCTGCGCCAGGGCCACAGCTTCGAATACTCGGCGCATGACTATGAAGCCTTCGCCGCCAGCTTCGGCTTCGAAGAAACGCCCGACCAGGCGGCCGCGATCGACGCCGTAATCAAGGACATGACCGGCGGCAAGCCGATGGATCGCCTGATTTGCGGCGACGTCGGCTTTGGCAAGACCGAGGTCGCGCTGCGCGCCGCGTTCGTTGCGGTATTGGGCGGCAAGCAGGTTGCGATCCTGGCGCCGACCACGCTGTTGGCCGAGCAGCACGCGCAGACCTTCGCCGACCGCTTCGCCGATTGGCCGGTCAGGATCGCCGAGTTGTCGCGCTTCCGCTCCGGCAAGGAAATCACGCAAGCGATCAAGGGCATGGCCGACGGCACGCTCGATATCGTGATCGGCACCCACAAACTGCTGTCGGCCGATATCAAGTTCTCGCGGCTGGGTCTGGTCATCATCGACGAAGAGCATCGCTTCGGCGTCCGCCAGAAGGAAGCGTTGAAGGCCTTGCGCGCCGAAGTCGACGTATTGACGCTGACCGCGACGCCGATCCCGCGCACGCTCGGCATGGCGCTGGAAGGCTTGCGCGATTTTTCCATCATTGCCACCGCGCCGCAGAAGCGGCTGGCGATCAAGACTTTCGTGCGCAGCGAAGGTGAATCGGTGATCCGCGAAGCCTGCCTGCGCGAGTTGAAGCGCGGCGGCCAAGTCTATTTCCTGCACAACGAAGTCGAGACCATCCAGAACCGCAGGGCGATGCTGGAAGCGCTGCTGCCCGAGGCGCGCATCGCGGTCGCGCACGGCCAGATGCACGAGCGCGACCTGGAAAAAGTGATGCGCGATTTCGTCGCGCAGCGCTTCAATATCCTGCTCTGCACCACCATCATCGAAACCGGCATCGACGTGCCGACCGCCAACACCATCGTCATGCATCGCGCCGACAAGTTCGGCCTGGCGCAATTGCATCAGCTGCGCGGACGCGTCGGCCGCTCGCATCATCAGGCGTACGCCTACCTGCTGGTGAACGATGTGCACGGCTTGACCAAACTCGCACAGCGGCGGCTGGACGCGATCCAGCAAATGGAAGAACTCGGCAGCGGCTTTTACCTGGCGATGCACGATCTGGAGATCCGTGGCGCCGGCGAGGTACTCGGCGAGAATCAATCCGGCGAAATGGTCGAGATCGGTTTCCAGCTCTACTCCGACATGCTCAACGAAGCGGTGCGGTCGCTGAAGAACGGCAAGGAACCGGATCTGGCCGCGCCCTTGTCCAGCACCACCGAAATCAATCTGCACGTGCCGGCGCTGCTGCCGAGCGACTTCTGCGGAGACGTGCATGAACGGCTATCTCTCTATAAGCGGCTGGCCAACGGCGGCACGCAAGAGAAGATCGACGATCTGCAGGAAGAATTGATCGACCGCTTCGGCAAGCTGCCGGACCCGGTCAAGGCGCTAATCGAAACGCACCGCTTGCGAGTGGCCGCCAAGTCAGTCGGTATCATCAAGATCGACGCACACGGCGAGGCGGCGCTGCTGCAGTTCGAGCCGAATCCGCCGATCGATGCGATGCGCATCATCGACCTGATTCAAAAAAATCGGCATATCAGACTGAACGGCCAGGACAAATTGCGCATCACCGCGAAGATGCCGGACCTGGCGGCGCGCGTGGCGCAAGTGAGGGCGACGATCCGTTCACTGGTGGCATAGCCGGACCACATTTCATCCTGCTCTCTTACGACACAACCATGAACTTGATCCTGCAAGGTATGACGACCGAACGTGCCACCATCGACCGCATTGCCGCGATCGCGGACGCGCAACGCGTAACCGCAACAAAACCCAACGTGTATCGCTGTGAAGGCGTGCACCCGTCGGCAGCGCTCAAGGCGCGGATCGAGGTCGAATGTCTGGCGGCGCGGCTCGACGCCACATTCATCGAAGACGACCGCAAACTGTCCGATTTCAAACTGGTCGCGATGGATATGGATTCGACGCTGATCACGATCGAATGCATCGATGAAATCGCCGACATGGCCGGCTTGAAGCCGCAGGTTGCAAAGATCACCGAAGCCGCGATGCGCGGCGAAATCGAGTTTCGCGAGAGCCTGACGCGGCGCGTGTCGTTGCTCAAAGGATTGGATGCCTCTGCCTTGCAGCGGGTGTACGACGAGCGCCTGCATCTTTCGCCGGGAGCCGAGACGATGCTGGCGGCGATCCAGGCCGCGGGACTGAAGACGCTGCTGGTGTCTGGCGGTTTTACCTTCTTTACCGACCGCATGAAGACTCGGCTAGGGCTGGATTACACGCATGCCAACGTGCTGGAAATAGCCAACGGAAAATTAACCGGGCGCATGGCCGACGGCATTGTCGATGCTGACGAAAAGCAGTATACCGTCGAGCGCGTCTGCACCGATTTGGGAATTTCGACCCGCGAGGCCATCGTGATGGGCGACGGCGCCAACGATCTCAAGATGATGGCTGTCGCCGGACTATCGGTGGCTTATCGCGCCAAACCGGTTGTACGCGCCCAGGCGCACATCGCATTAAATTTCGTCGGGCTCGATGGCATTTTGGCATTGTTGCTCTAGGCATGTTGAGTACTGCATCGAGCCCTGGATGGCGTCCGCAATCACCATGGAGCGAATTTGCGCGAGCCGCTGTTCCGATTCCCCTCGATTGCGTGTAATCTGAAGGAAACATTGCTCTATGTTCAAAAGAACGGATGCAGATCGTCCGGCACCCTTACCGGATACGATCCTGGATTCGCTTCGGCGTACAGAAGGTCGAAGTCCCCGCGGGGTCTCCGCCACACCGAGAGGACGGCCATGAAATTGGAAACTTTTTGCTACGAGCCAATCGGCGGCTGGTCGGTAGCTGAATTTCCCGCACTGGATTCGCCGCGGACCTTGGTGCTGGTGTTTGCTGCACCCGAGTATATGGATCGCCCGCACGCCCTCGCAGCTTTGCGCGACGCGTATCCGACCTCGAAACTGATTGGTTGCTCCACCGCGGGCGAAATTTCCGGGCCATTCGTCAACGACGCCAGCCTGTCCGTGGCGCTGGTCCAGTTCGAATACAGCGCGGTGGCCGTCGTCTCGGCCGAAATCAAACAAGTCGCCGCGTCGCTGGCCGCCGGCGAAACGCTGGCGAGACAGTTGAATCACGAAGATCTGCGTGCTGTGTTCGTGTTGTCCGATGGCCTCAACGTCAATGGCAGCGAACTGATAAAGGGGCTGAATTCGGCGCTGCCGGCCAATGTCGTCGTCACCGGCGGCTTAGCCGCAGACGGCGATCGGTTCAAGCGCACTTGGGTGATACGCAACGGACTGCCCGAAACCGGTGTGATTACGGCGGTCGGTCTGTATGGCGACCGGCTGCGAATTACCCATGGCTCACGCGGAGGATGGGACACCTTCGGCCCGGAGCGGCGCGTCACGCGCTCTGAAGGAAATGTCCTGTACGAACTCGATGGCAAACCGGCGTTGGAGCTGTACAAGGAATACCTCGGCGAACGCGCCTCTGGGCTGCCGGCGACCGGCCTGCTGTTTCCGCTCTCGATCCGCCAGGACGTTGCGGACGCACGTCAATTGGTCCGCACCATTCTGTCGGTGGACGAAGCCAAGCAGTCGATGATATTTGCCGGCGACATTCCGGTCGGATACATGGCGCAACTAATGCGCGCCAATTTCGATCGACTGGTCAGCGGCGCCAGTCTCGCGGCTGATCAGGCGGCGTGCAACACGGCAGCCAGCGGCCCGCTTCTGGCCGTGGCGATCAGCTGTGTCGGCCGCAGACTGGTACTTGGCGAACGCATCGAAGAAGAAACCGAGATCACACTGGAACACTTGCCGGCCGGCGCCAGGCAGGTCGGCTTTTATTCATATGGAGAGATTTCACCGTACGCAACCGGTTCCTGCGACCTGCACAATCAAACCATGACGCTGACCACCTTTTCAGAATCATAAGCACGTGCCTATCTTCCATAATCTCCTGGTGCGTCAACTCAAACGGCTCGGTGTCGATCCGGCCGGATCGCCTCCCTCCGGTCCGCAATGGCAACAAATTCTCGACCGCGTCAATCGTGCCTACACCGAAGCGGATCAGGAGCGTTATCTGCTGGAACGCTCGCAGGAAATTTCGTCTCGTGAGATGCAGGGGCTGTACACCAGCCTGGAAGAGGCACAGCGCATCGCCGGCCTTGGAAACTGGTCATTCGAGCGCCGTGAAGGCAGAGGCCATTGGTCGAAAGAATGCCTGCGTATTTTCGGCCTGGTGGCGACCGGGCCGATGCCGAAATACACGGAACTGTCGCGACTGTTGCATAAGGAAGATCGCATACTGCTAAGAGACCGAGCCCAGGCCGCACTGCACGACGGCAAGGATTTTGAAATCGAATTTCGCCTGCTGCTCATTGGCGGCGAAACACGATGGGTCCGCGCCATCGGCCAGACAGTCAAGGACGCCGACGGCATTGTGGAGCGTTTGCAGGGAACCGTGATGGATGTAACGTCCCGCAAAGTGGTCGAGCTTCGCCAGTCCATGGAGCACACGGTCACTCGCCTGCTTGCGGAATCCGATTCGCCGGCGGAAGTCATGCCCGAGGTAATTCAAACCATCTGTGAAACCTTGGGCTGGGTCTGCGGTGCGCTCTGGAAACTGGACAAGCAAAGTGGCTCGCTGCAGCGCAGCGTGACGTGGTCGGTGCCGTA
Organism: Oxalobacteraceae bacterium UBA5157; assembly: GCA_002415335.1. GTDB lineage: Bacteria > Pseudomonadota > Gammaproteobacteria > Burkholderiales > Burkholderiaceae_D > UBA5157. Next base: position 11,570 of record DHXL01000298.1, on the reverse strand, counting down.
TCCGCGCATCGAGGAGTTTTTCCACACCTCGAAGCCGTTCATCCAGGCGCCGGCGCCGGGCAGTTTGATTGCGCGCGCGCTGGACGCCGGCGCGCCGGTATGGAATCAGGATGTCGCGCGCGCCGCCGACTTCGGGCGAGCGGCTGCCGCGCATGAATCCGGATTGTGCGCAGCATTTGCGTTCCCGGTCCAGGCCGGCGGCAAGGTTTTCGGCGTCATGGAATTCTTCACGGAGCAGGCACAGCGCGCGGATCAGGAAATGCTGCAATGTGCCCATTTCATCGGGCGCCATGTCGGCCAATTCTTTCAGCGCAAACAGGCGCAAGATGCGCTGAGGGAAAGCGAAGCGCATTTTCGCTCGCTGGTGGAGCAGGCCTCCGACAGTTTCTACGTGCACGACCTCGATGGCCGCATCATCGACGTCAACCAACATGGCTGCGACTGCCTTGGCTATCGCAGGCAGGAATTGCTGGCCATGTCGATGGCGGAAATCGATATCGACTTATCGATTTCAGAACTGAAGTACCTGCGGAATCAAGTCTCATCGAAGGCGCCGGTGGCACTCGAAAGCCGTCACAAACGCAAGGATGGCTCGATTTTCCCGGTTGAGATCCGCATGGGACCGATCGATATCAACGGTCAGCGCCATCTGCTATCGCTAGTGCGCGACGTCACCGAGCGCAAGGAGTTGCAGGACCATATCCAGCACCTGGCTTACCACGATTCCCTGACCGACTTGCCGAACCGCGCAATGTTCAACCGCCAATTAAGCCATGCGATCCTGCAGGCACAACGCCACGAAAAAGGGCTGGCGGTGTTGTTCATCGACCTCGACCGCTTCAAGAACATCAACGACACGCTCGGCCACGATGCCGGCGACCGTTTGCTGCAAGAGATGGCGCGCCGCATCGAGGCGTGCCTGCGAGGCGGCGAAGTCGCGGCGCGCATGGACGGCGGATCCGATCTGGTCGCGCGCCTGGGCGGTGATGAATTCGTGGTCTTGCTCGAAGACGTAGCCGACGCGGGCCACGTCATTCAGGTCGCCCGCAAGCTGCTGGGCGCGCTCGTCAAGGAATATCCGCTCGAAGGACAGCTGATTCACGTCACGGCCAGCATCGGCATCAGCACCTTCCCGGAAGACGGACGTAACGAGTTCTCGCTGATGAAGCACGCCGACATCGCGATGTATCGCGCCAAGGATAGAGGCAAGAACAATTTCCAGTTTTATTCGGCCCAAATGGATGTGCACTCGGCCGAACTGCTGGCGCTCGAATCGAGCCTGCGGCGCGCGCCGGATCGTGACGAGTTCGTTATTTATTACCAAGCCAAGGTGGACGCCAATACCGGGCGCATCACCGGCGCCGAAGCGCTGGTGCGCTGGCAGCATCCGGAACTGGGACTGGTGTCGCCGATCCACTTCATTGCGCTCGCTGAAGAAAGCGGCCTCATCGTGCCACTCTCGAAATGGGTGCTCAACGACGCCTGCCGCCAAAGTCTTGCCTGGCAACGGCAAGGCTTGCCTCCGATACACATCGCGGTTAACTTGTCGGCGCGTCAATTTTCCGACGAGAACCTGTTCGCGGACACGATGGCTACCTTGCACGAGATCGGCATGGATCCGTCACTGCTGGAACTCGAAATTACCGAGAGCATGATGATGTACAACACGGATAGGACGATCGAGGTGCTGGCAGCATTCAGGAAACAGGGAATTCGGATCGCGATCGATGACTTCGGAATTGGCTATTCGTCGCTTTCGCATCTCAAGCAGTTTCCGATCGATATCATCAAGATCGACCGCTCGTTCATCAAGGACATACCGGGCGATCATGCCGATGAAGCGATTACCGAAGCGATCATCGTGATGGGGAGAAGCCTGAGAATCAAGGTGGTGGCAGAAGGCGTAGAAACAGCGCAACAGCTGCATTTCGTGCGCAGCCATGGCTGTGATGAAATCCAGGGATATTTCTTCAGCCGTCCGATACCGGCCGATGCGTTTGCCAACCTGTTGCGGACCAACTCGGCGAAGGCGCTGGCCCGGGCCGGATGAAGCGCATGGCACATTGCGTTGTGCAGTGCGCCGCCGTCAGAGCGTCGACAATGCCTGCTCGATATCGGCCATCAAATCAGCGGGATCTTCCAGTCCAATATTAAAGCGCACCAGCTGTCCGGGATCGGTCCAATCCTTGCGCATTGCCTGTATTCGGTAGGGCACGCACAGGCTGTTGGAACCACCCCAGCTATACCCTATCTTGAAGAGATTCAGGCTATCGACGAAACGATCGGTCTGCGTCTCGCTGTAACGCGCATCGAACACCACCGAAAACAAGCCTCCCGCCCCGCTAAAGTCACGCTTCCAGGTTTCATGGCCGGGACAATCGGGCAGCGCCGGGTGCAGCACCCTGGCAATCTCCGGTCGCGTCTTGAGCCAGGCCGCGATCTTGCGGGCCGCCGCGTCGTGTGCATCAAAACGCAACTTCAGGGTCGGCAGGCCGCGCAAGACGAGATAGGTATCGTCGGCGGAGACTCCCATTCCCAGTCGCATGTGCGCCAGTTCGAGACGATGATGCAGCGCCTTGTCGCGCGTGATGAGCGCACCCATCAAGACGTCCGAGCCGCCCGACTGGTACTTGGTGAGCGCCTGCATCACGACGTCCACGCCAAGCTCGAATGCACGCAAGGCGATGCCGCCCGACCATGTATTGTCGATTGCGACCAGCACGCCGCGCGCGTGTGCCGCCTTGCAGATCGCCGGGATATCGGGGACTTCCATCGACACCGAGCCCGGCGCTTCGGTCCAGACCAGCTGCGTGTCGGGGCGGATCAATTGCGCAATGCCGGCGCCGATCATCGGGTCGTAATAACGCGCCGTGATGCCGAAATCCTGGGCCAGCCAGTTGCCGAGGTCGCGATTCGGGTTATATACATTATCCGGGAGCAGCACGTCGTCGCCGCTTTTCAGCAACGCAAAATCGAGCATCGCGATGGCCGCCAGGCCGCTCGGCGCCAGCAGGCAATACTTGCCGCCCTCGATCGCGGCCAGCCGCGCTTCCAGCGTGAAGGTGGTGGGCGTACCGTGCAAGCCGTACGTGTAGGCGGTCTTTTCCTTCCAGTCGCGCGCGCGCATGGCGGCGACGTTCTTGAACAAGACCGTGGAGGCGTGATGAATCGCGGTCGGGAACGCGGCGAATCCGGACGGCGCCTTGTAGTCGCTATGGATCAGCGCCGTCTGCAGTGCTTTCTTGTCGGTCACCTGCGCTCCAGTCAGTTTGAAATTATGCTTCGGCCCACAGATCGTGGGCGTCCGATGCGGTCACCTTGACGTCGAAAAATTCGCCGACTTTCAATTTGATGTGCGGTTCGTACGGCGCTTTCACATAGACCACGCCATCGATTTCCGGTGCATCGGCAACCGAGCGCGCGACGCCGCCATTGCGGTTCACTTCGTCGATCAGCACGCGGATCGTCTTGCCAACCTTGGATTGCAGGCGCTTTTTGGAAATGCCTTCCTGCAGTTGCATCACGCGGCCGCGGCGCTCTTCGCGCACTTCTTCCGGCACCGCATTCGGCAATTCGTTGGCGCTTGCGCCCTCGACCGGAGAATAGGCGAAGCAGCCGAGGCGGTCGATTTCCGCCTCTCTCAAGAAATCCAGCAGGTATTCGAATTCGGTTTCCGTCTCGCCGGGAAAACCAGCGATAAACGTCGAGCGGATCGTGATATCCGGGCACATCGCGCGCCAGGCCTGAATCCGTTCCATGTTCTTCTCGCCGTTGGCGGGGCGCTTCATCCGTTTCAGCACGTCCGGGTGCGCGTGCTGCAGCGGCACATCGAGGTAAGGCAACACCCTGCCCTCAGCCATCAACGGGATGATCGCGTCGACATGCGGGTAAGGATAGACGTAGTGCAGACGGACCCACGCCCCATGTTGCGCAGCCAGTTCGCCGAGCGCGGTCACCAATTGCGTCATGTGCGTCTTGACCGGCTTGCCGTTCCAGAAACCCATGCGGAACTTGACGTCGACGCCATAGGCGCTGGTGTCCTGCGAAATGACCAGCAATTCCTTGACGCCGGCCTTGAACAGATTTTCGGCTTCCATCATCACGTCGGCAATCGGGCGCGACACGAGGTCGCCGCGCATCGACGGGATGATGCAAAAGCTGCAGCGATGGTTGCAGCCTTCGGAAATCTTGAGATAGGCATAATGCCTGGGAGTCAGCTTGACACCCTGAGGCGGCACCAGATCGAGGAAGGGTGCATGCGGTTTGGGTAAATGCAGGTGGACCGCATCCATTACTTCTGCCAGCGCGTGCGGGCCGGTCACGGCCAGCACCTTCGGATGGACTTTTTGAATAATGTCGTCTCCGGCCGCATCCTTCTTCGCGCCCAGGCAACCGGTCACGATGACCTTGCCGTTTTCATGGAGTGCTTCGCCGATCGCATCGAGCGATTCCTGGACCGCCGCATCGATGAAGCCGCAGGTATTGACGATCACCAGGTCGGCGCCGTCGTAGGACTTGGCGGTGTCATAACCCTCGGCACGCAGCTGCGTCAGGATTTGTTCGGAATCGACGAGCGCCTTGGGGCAACCAAGCGAAACAAAACCGACTTTGGGTGTTACCGGGGACGCGTTGGACATGAAAAAAGAGACCTCAAAACGAAGCCGCTATTGTACTCTTTTTGGCCGGGGCCCCCACCGTCGCGCCTGGCTAACGCGACCCGATATCAGCTGAACCGGGATGCCGGATCGCATCCCACCGATTGGATCATCGGTCTATTTCTTGTCCGGATCGATCCCCGGAAACGGGAAAGTGGCGCCAAACATGTTCTTTGTCTGACTCTGCATCTGCTCCTGCATTTGTATGAACAGGCTCTTGCTTTGCTCGATGTAGTTGCCCATCATGCCTTGCATCATCGGACCCTGGACATTCATGAACTGCGCCCACATCTCCGGGCTAAAAGGCTTGCCTTCGTACAGGCCCTTGGAGTTCTCCGTCAACTTGTTTTGGATGTCGATGAAAGCCTGGATGTTTTTCTCCAGGTAGGAACCCATCATGCCCTGCATCGCGTGGCCGTAGTAGCGGATGATCTGCGATAAGGCGCCGCTGGAAAACATCGGTGAGCCATTGGATTCCTCATCCAGAATGATTTGAAGCAGAATGCTGCGAGTCAAATCTTCCGCGGTCTTGGCATCCACCACCGTAAAATCTTCGTTGTCCAGCACCAGTTGCTTGACGTCGGTGAGCGTGATGTAAGAACTAGTCTGGGTATCGTACAGGCGGCGATTCGGATATTTCTTAATCAAGCGCTCGGCAAGCTTTTTTGCACTGTTCATCTGTAATTCCAATTTATTGCGTCGCAACGCGTCTCCACCAATTTACAAGAAGATGAACCCGCATTCACCTTCACTGTGCTCATTATAGTGCCGAAATACATAGGGTTAGGCAACTCTTGCGGGATTTGTCACTGCATCCCGTCTCCTATTGCAGCGCAACTTGCCGGCACCTGTAATCCGCACACTTACTCTGCCTTGACTTTCACATAACGCCCGGGCGCCGGCTCGATCGCGCGGAACGCGGCATTTCCGAACTTGCGCGGCGCCTTGATCTTTTGACCGGCGTGGCTGGCCAGGAAGCCGGCCCACTCGGTCCACCAGCTGCCAGGGTGCTCCGTCGCGCCGTCGAACCACGCCTGTGCGTCGCGCTCGAGCTGGTCATTGCTCCAATAACTGCGCTTATTTTTTTTCGGCGGGTTAATGACACCTGCAATGTGCCCGGAAGCGCCCAGCACGAAGCGATTCAGATCCGGTTTCTCGGGGTTCAGAAGGCCGGTGGAAGCATAAGCCGATGTCCATGGCACGATATGATCCTCGCGCGAGGCATAGATAAAGGTCGGCGCAGCGATTTTGCTGAAATCGAGCCGCTCACCGGCGACGGTCAACTTGCCGGGAAGCTTGAGATTGTTCTCGAGGTAGGCATTGCGCAGATACCAGCAAAACATCGGGCCAGGCAGGTTGGTGCTATCCGCATTCCAGTACAACAAGTCGAATGCCGGCGGGCGTTCGCCTTTCAGGTAATTCGCCTTGACGTAGTTCCATACCAGGTCGTTGGCACGCAAGCTGGAAAAAGCGGAAGCGAAATCGGCTCCCGGCATCAGGCCGCCCTGCCCGATGGCCTTCTCGCGCATCGCGACTTGGGCTTCGTCGATATAAACCTCGATGATGCCGGCATCGGAAAAGTCGAGCAATGAGGTGAGCAGGGTGATGCTGGCAACCGGCTTTTCGCCGCGCGCAGACAACACCGACAGCGCAGTGGAAAGGATGGTGCCGCCCACGCAAAATCCCAGTGCGTTGATCTGCTTTTGTTTGGTGATTTCTTGTACGACGTGGATCGACTTGATCGCGCCGTCTTCAATATAGGCATCCCAAGTGAGATGCCCCAGGGACGCAGTCGGGTTGTTCCATGACACGAGAAACACCGTATGGCCCTGCTCCACTGCATAACGCACCAGCGAATTATCCGGCTGCAAGTCGAGGATGTAATACTTGTTGATGCAAGGCGGAATCAATAGCAGCGGCCTCGCGTGGACCGTTTCGGTCAACGGCTTGTATTGGAGCAGCTGAAACAGTGAATTCTCGAATACTACCGCGCCCTCTGTCGTGGCAACATTCTTGCCCACCTCGAACGCCGATTCGTCGCTTTGCGAAATGCGGCCCTTGCGCATGTCGTTCAGCATCTGGAGCACACCTTGCGTAAGACTTTCGCCCTTGGTCTCGAGGATTTTTTGCTGCGCTTCAGGATTGGTTACGAGGAAATTGGCCGGCGATGCGGCATCGACCATCTGCTGCACCGCGAAGCGCAGTTTCTGTTTGGCGCGTGGCGGCGCTTGCACATTTTCGGCCAGCGTCATCAGGAACCGAGTATTAAGCAAATACACGGCCGCATTGAATGCATGCAACGTACCCGATTGCCACACCGGCGCGGCGAACCGCTTATCCGCAATCGGCCGCGCTTTCGACACCATGAAATCCTGCCACAAAACCGAAAATTCTTGCATATATTCGGTCTGCAATTGAGCCAGAAGGACGGGATCGATCACGGCGCCCAGTTCGTTGATACCGTTCGCGAGTGGTGCCATATTCAATGGTGGAAACTGCGCCATTGGCGACTGCTGGAGCAAGGAAGGCCAGGTTTTCTGCTCGGAAAGTTGAGATATCCAGGCCGGAACCAGGTCTTCAAACTTCGGCAGAGGATTCGGTGCATTCATGCTGGATCTCTTATTTGGCGTATTGTTGCGATCGTCTTCGTCAAGCAAATCGGTGCGTGGACTACACTGTGCGCATTCGGCTGTTTCGTCGCGTCCCCGGCTCTTCTCGCATCTATCGGAAAACTCATGTATATCGTCGCCATTGCGTGGATCTATGTTGCGCTCATGATGTCCATCACCGAACCGTCGATCGTCGCCGGCATCATGACCTTTCTGATGTATGGCGTGATTCCATTGTCAATTATTTTATACGTAATGGGGACGCCGCAGCGCAAACGGGACCGCATCAATGCAGAAAAAAGGAAGCGCGACGCAGCCGTGTCAGCGAATAGCCAATCGGAAGCCCCTAAGACTTGATCCAGATTAACGATGCCATGCGCCCGGTAACCCCGTCACGGCGGTAAGAATAAAAACGCTGGGTATCGCTAACCGTGCAAAATTTGCCGCCATAGACCGTTCGCACGCCGGCCTTGAACAATATTTTGTGCGCCAATTGATAGATGTCGGCCAGGTATTTTCCTGGTTTGCCGGGTATCGCCATGAATGCGGAGCGCGCATCCGCATCCGGTCCGACGAAAGCATCGCGGACATCCGGCCCTACCTCGAACTCCGCGGGTCCGATCGCCGGTCCCAGCCAAGCCAGCAGTTCGCGGGCACCGGCATCCTGCATGCGCGCGACCGTATTTTCGAGCACGCCACGTGCCAAGCCGCGCCAGCCTGCGTGAGCGGCGCCGACCACGCGGCCCGCCACGTCGCAAAGCAATACCGGCAGGCAATCCGCGGTCAAGATTGCGCAGACGATTCCGGGCTGAGTGGCGATGCTGGCATCTGCCTGTGGTGCGGCGACCACCATTCCGGCATCGAGCACCCGATTGCCGTGTACTTGCGTTAGCCAGGCCGGTTGCGCCGGCAGCAATGCATGCAGCAATAGTCGGTTTTGAGCGACGTCTTCGGCACGGTCGCCGACATGATCGCCGAGATTGAGTCCACCACCACCACGACCATCATCATAGGGGCCGCAACTGATGCCGCCTCGCCGCATCGTCGTCAGGGCACCGATATTCGCCGGTGCATCCGGCCAGTCAGGAACAATCAGATCCATGTTTCAATCCGGCTGAGCGATGCCGGCACGTGCAATCAAGCCGGCAAAATCCTGCGGCAGGGGCGCGCCCCATTCACATTCGTCACCGGATGCCGGGTGAATCAGGCCGAGCCGATACGCATGCAGCGCCTGGCGCGCAAACACCGGCGCCAAATGCGGCTTGCCGTACAACGCGTCGCCGACCAGCGGAAAACCGAGCGATTGCATATGCACGCGGATTTGGTGGGTGCGTCCGGTTTCCAGCTTGCAGCGCATCAAACTGACTGCGCGGCCATCCAGCAATCCGCTCGCAAGACGTTCGTAGTGCGTAACCGCCGGTTTGGCGGTCGCATTTTCCAGCACGGCCATCTTGATCCGGTCGCGCGGATGTCGGCCCATCGCGCCGTCAATCTTGCCGGCCGCGCGCGGGGTGCCCCACACTAGGGCCAGGTATTCGCGCTTGACGGTGCGCGCCTGCAATTGGCGCACCAGATCGGTATGCGCCTCCAGCGATTTCGCCACGACCATCAAGCCGCTGGTGTCCTTGTCGAGGCGATGAACGATACCCGCACGCGGCACTCCTGCGATCGGCGAAAAATGATGCAGCAAGCCATTGAGCAACGTGCCCGACCAATTGCCTGCAGCCGGATGCACCACCAGCCCGGCCGGCTTGTTGATGACCAATATCGATTCATCTTCATACGCGATCGACAAGGGCATCGGCTCCGGTTTGAAGGCCTGATCTTCGGCAGCGGCTTGCGGCCGGATGATGATATCCTCATCGCCCAGGGCGGTCATTTTGTTGCGCGCCGGCAGGCCGTCTATCGTGACATGGCCCGCTTCTATCCACTGCTGCATGCGGCTGCGTGAATATTGCGGAACCAGTGTTGACAACACCTTGTCCAACCGCACGCCACAGACATCCGGCGTCAGTTTCAGTATGATGAGGGGCATATTCGACAAGGCAGCTTCGGCCTCGTCCACATCCTCGATATCGGCTTCCAGCAAGGTTTTATCCGGAATCGGTATTTCAGTTGGCATCGCGGCAAGTCCCATCAGCTATAATCATCGATTGTTTAGGTACATTCCTGCAAAAAAAATTCATGCAAAAAAAATTATTGAAATTCACTGCTCTCGCTTTCGTGTTCTGGCTATCGGCATGCAGTCTGTTGCCCGAAAAAGTCGATGAGACCAAAGACTGGTCGGCCGCCAAATTATACTCGGAGGCCCGCGACGAACTATCAGGTGGTGGTTACGATAATGCGATCAAGTACTTTGAGAAGCTGGAATCGCGCTATCCGTTCGGCACCTACGCGCAACAGGCGCAGATGGAAATCGCCTACGCCTACTATCGCCAGGGCGACCAGCCGCAGGCATTGGCGGCCGTTGAACGCTTCATCAAGCTGCACCCGAACCATCCCAACGTCGATTACATGTATTACCTGCGTGGCCTGATCAACTTTAACGATCAGCTGGGCCTGTTCGATTTTCTGGCGCGCCAGGATCAAACCGAACGCGATCCCAAGGCCGCGCGCGAAGCGTTCGACTCGTTCAAGCTGCTGGCCGAACGCTTTCCCAATAGCATCTATACGAAAGATGCGATCGCTCGCATGAAATACCTGGTCGATGCGCTGGCGCAGCATGACGTCCACGTCGCCAATTATTATTATCGTCGCGGCGCCTACCTCGCCGCTGCCAATCGGGCGCAGTCGGCGATCAAGGATTATAGCGGTGCGCCCGCTGTCGAAGAAGCGCTGTATGTCATGGTGCGCTCTTATGATGCGTTGGATCTGACTGACTTGCGGGACGATGCGCAACGCGTGCTCAAGAAGAATTATCCGGACAGCGTCTTCTTCAAGGGCGGGCGCCGCAGCAAAGCACCGTGGTGGAAGCTCTGGTAAGCGGGCGCACTGCGACGACACTGGGCAACAAGCCGCGCGTCGTGTTGGACACAAATGTATGTCTCGACCTGTTCGTCTTCCACGATCCGCGCTGGGATTCGTTACTCGTGGCGCTTAAGCGAGGCCAGTTGCAGGCGGTAACACGTGGCGACTGCCGCATGGAATGGCAGATCGTTCTGGGCTATCCGCACCTACCGCTGGACCGCGAGTCCAAGGCGCGCAGCGCGGCCGAGTTCGATGCGCTGATCACCTGTCTCGCAGACGCCAATCCGACGCGTGCGCTAGCGCCGTTGCCGATCTGCAGCGACACGGACGATCAAAAATTTCTTGAGCTGGCACGCGATGCAAATGCGTCCGTCCTGATCACCAAGGACAAGGCGCTATTGAAATTAGCCAGGAAAACCGCGCAAGCGGGTCTGTTTGCGATTGTTACTCCGGACGC
>DHXL01000298.1:0-629 GCA_002415335.1 Oxalobacteraceae bacterium UBA5157 | reverse complement strand
GCCGTAAATCTGGGGCAGGGATTTCCAGACTTCGACTGTGATCCAGCGTTGATCGAGCTGGTCACCGCCGCGATGAAAGGGGGATTCAACCAGTATCCGCCGATGTCCGGCATTCCATCGCTGCGATCCGCAATCGCCACCAAGATCGCAACCATCTACGGCCGCACCTATGATAGTGCGGCAGAAATTACGGTCACCGCGGGCGCGACGCAAGCGCTGCTAACGGCCGTACTCTGCAGCGTGCGTCCGGGCGATGAAGTCATCGTGATCGAGCCGGCCTATGACAGCTACGTGCCCGCGATCGAACTGGCGGGCGGCAAGCCGGTATTTGTCCCAATGGATCTCGGACCGCAGGGATATGCGGTGCCGTGGCATAAAGTGGCTGCCGCGGTGACTGCACGGACACGGCTGCTGATGATCAATTCGCCGCACAATCCGACCGGATCGGTGCTGCGCGAGGCCGACATGCGGGCGCTCGCGGACATCGTGCGCGGCACCGCCATTCTGATCCTGGCCGACGAAGTATATGAACACATGGTGTATGACGGCGTGCGCCACGAATCGATTTGCCGCTACCCTGAACTGGCCGCACGCGCCTTTGTCGTGTCCAGTTTCGGCAAGACCTATCA
>DHXL01000315.1 GCA_002415335.1 Oxalobacteraceae bacterium UBA5157 | reverse complement strand
CGGCGCGTGCTCGACCTGGCGCGCGCCGAACCATGTCAGCAAAGCCAGCAAGCCAAGCCCGAGCAGCAAATGCGTCGTGACGATTACCGGCTGCAGTTTCATGGTGACGGTCCATGCGCCGAATGCCCCTTGCAGGCAAACGAACGCCAGCAATACGGTCGGAAACCAGGGCGAAAATTTCTTTTGCCGGTGTCTCGATTGCAGCCATCTCCACCAGGCAATCACCATTAGCGCCACGATCAGGATGCCGATCGTCATCGCCAGATAGCGATGAATCATTTCGATCCAGGCTTTCGCTGATGTCACGGGTCCGGTCGGCATTGCGGCTTGCGCGGCGCTGATGTCGGCATGGGCCTGCAGCGGATTGGCGCGGCCGTAGCAACCGGGCCAATCCGGACAGCCCAGTCCGGAATCGGTCAGGCGCGTATAAGCGCCGAACATGATCAAATCGAACGTCAGGAATAGCGTGACCCAAGCCAGCTTGCGGTATTTGTCGGCATCGCCTGACACCCAGACCACGGCTAGAGGCAGCAGCGCCACGAGCAAGCCGGTGACTGCAAGTTGCATCAGCATCGGGATCGGCATCAGGCGATCATCCTATGCTGGAGGCCTTCAACAGCCTGTCGATGTCTTTCTTCATCTTGTTTGGGTCCGCGTCTTTTGGAAAACGCATCATCAGATTGCCAAGCGGATCAATCATGTAGATGTGATCCGCTATTGCCGTCCCCGGATCGGCCGGCAGCCACGCCCTGAGCGCTTCCGGCTTGACCCGCAGCATGCGCGTGCCATCGTATTCGCGCATCACGATGGTCTCGAGCGGCTGCTCGTCGGTAATCAGCCAGACGCGTTCGATGCGCTCCATTTCCTTGCCTTGCATCAGGCGCAATTGCCGCATTTCAAACAGTTTTTGTTTGCATTTATCCCGGCAATCGGCGCTATCGACTTGCAGCATGATCCACTTGCCTTTGTACGCGTCGAGGCCGCGCGGCTTGCCGTCCAGTGTCGCACTGCCGAGCGGCGGCATTGGATAAAGACGGGGGTCGAGCAGGGTGCCGTAATTGGTGCGTCCGGTCGGCTTGATCACGTAATAAGTCAGATACGAGAAGACCACCGGCGCCGCACAGATTGCGATGATCGCCAGCAGTTTCCAGCGCCCTTGTTGCCTTTGTTTATCTTGTTCCACGTCGAAATCCCGTCACCAGAAAAAATAAGAAAGCCATTGCCGCCAATGCATACCACTGGAACGCATAGCCGAGATGCATGTCGATGCCGTTCGAGGGGCGAGGCCAATCGCGCAGCAGCCCATCCTGCATGGCGCTCGTCTGCTCGATCAGCAGCGGCTGCATGCGCAGGCCGCTGACCTGCGCGAATTCGGCGATCTCGAGATTCTGCGCGATGACGCCGGGCCGCAAGGGTTCGGCGCGTCCCAGCTGCAATAAGCGACCGGGATTGCGCCTTGCCACACCCTCGATCTCGAGCGGCGACGCCGGCGTGGGAATGGCGGGCAGCTTGGTCCGGTCGGCCGCATCGCGCGGCGCCCAGCCGCGGGCGACCAGCACATGCATATCCGAGCCCGCGATCTTGAACGGCATCAGTACATAGAATCCCGGGACACCATCATGCGGGCGATTTTCCAGATAGACCGGCCAATCGCGCACGAATTCGCCGACGACCTTCACGCGCCGGTATTCGGCTTCATCGATCGCGACCGGGGCTTCCCCCAGCAGCAAGGGAGCGGCGGATTCGCGCGCGGTCAACTTGCGCTCGATCGCCTGCTTGCCCGCCGCACGCCGCATCTGCCACTGGCCCAGCGAGACGCCGAGCGCCATCGCCAGTACCGCGGCGGCAAACGGAATCCATCGAAATCGGAACCTGATTAGCATTACAATATCACCTTACTCGATGTCCTCTTCGTCGCCGAGCGCCACCCAGTCCCGTGTCCGCCTGCGCTTTCAACATGAAAATCATTGTCGCGGTCGCCTTCATCCTGATACTTGCCAGCCTCGGTTCCGCGCTGGTCTTTTTGATGCGGGACAAAGGCAAAAGCAATCGCACCGTGACGGCACTCGCATTTCGCGTCGGATTTTCGATCACCTTGTTTGTACTGTTGATGGTCGCCTACAAACTAGGCTGGATACAGCCGACCGGAATTCGCTGATCCGCGTCCCGGGGTTGGCTCGGGGACAGCGTACCGCTGCACCGGACTCCGACCCGCCATCGCTAAAGCCAAAAAGCCGCACCGAGGTGCGGCTTTTCTGATCGCTCGCCGCGGCTTACAGCCAGTACACCACCACGTACAGTCCAAGCCATACCACGTCCACGAAGTGCCAGTACCATGCCGCGCCTTCAAAGGCGAAGTGATGTTCCGGCGTAAAGTGGCCTTTCATGACGCGGTACAAGACTACCGACAGCATGATCGCACCGAGCGTCACGTGGAAGCCGTGAAAACCGGTCAACATGAAGAAAGTGGAACCGTAAATGCCTGAGGTCAGTTTGAGGTTCAGTTCTTGGTAAGCATGGATGTATTCATAAGCCTGAAGCCCAATGAACGTGACGCCCAGCAAGATGGTCGCGAGCAGCCAGAATGCGGTCTTGCCACGATGGCCCAGACGCAAGGCGTGGTGCGCAACCGTCAGCGTCACGCCGGAAGTCAGCAACAGCGCTGTATTGATGGTCGGAATCGGGAACGGCGTCATCGTCTTGAACGCCTCGATGGTGCCGGCCGGACCGGCATTACCCCAGACGGCGCTGAAGTCCGGCCAGAGCAGCTTGTGGTCCAGGTCGCCCAGCCACGGCATCGTGATGCTGCGAGCATAAAACAAGGCGCCGAAGAAGCCGGCAAAGAACATGACTTCCGAAAAAATGAACCAGCTCATGCTCCATCGGAAAGAGGTATCGACACGCGCATTGTATTTGCCGGCCTCGGACTCCCCGATCGCATTGCCGAACCAGTTATACAAAACGACCAGGAAGGAGAGGATGCCCGCGATATTGGCATACGGACCCCATGCCAGATCGTTGACCCAGGCGGCGGCGCCTGCCATCGTCAGGAGGAGCGAAGCCCCTCCCAGCACCGGCCATTGCGATGGGCCAGGCACGAAGTAGTAAGGCGCATTAGCGTGTTGAGAACTCATTCCGATCTCCAAATTTTAAATAATTCTTGTCACTTTGCAACAACCAATTTAACGATGACCACCAGCGTCGCAATAAAAATCAAGGCGCCAAGTACGCCGGCAATCAATACATGCACCGGGTTGAGCTGCGCGGCCTCATGATCGCTTTTCTTCCTGACCCCGAAGAACGACCAAAACACCGCCTTCATCGTGACAAAAAAAGATGTCTTGCGCTTTCCTGCGTGTTTCAGTTGGTCCATGACCGCACCCTTCAGCCGGCCTGCTTGGCCGCTCCGGCGATTTCAAAAAAAGTGTACGACAAGGTAATCACCGTCACATTTTTCGGCAAGGTCGGTTCGATGTAGAACACGACCGGCATTTGTCTCGCCTCATTCGGCCCCAGCGTTTGCTGCTTGAAGCAGAAGCATTCGACCTTCTTGAAATACTCCGCTGCCTGTTGCGGCGCGTAGCTGGGTATCGCCTGCGCAACGACACTGCGCGCTTGCATATTGACCACTTCATAGAGCACTTGCGTCATCTCGCCGGGATGCACTTGCAGACTGTTCACAGTCGGGCGAAAACGCCACGGGCCTTGTGAATTCGCATCGAACTCGACCGTGATGGTGCGGGTCTTGTCGATCTGCGAATTGCCGACCCGGCCCACCGCGGCGTCTTTCTGCGTCAGGACGTTGACGCCGGTCAACTCGCAAATTTTCCTGTAAAGCGGCACCAGCGCATAGCCAAAACCAAACATCAGTGTCGCAATAACCAGCAGCTTGCCCAGCATTTGTGCATTCAGCTTGCGCGCAGTCTTCTCACTCGTATCAGGATCCGGCGCCATCTCAGGCAAACCAAATCTGCTTGACAAATATACCGACAAAAAATACGAGCGCAACGGCTCCCAACATCAGAGCGGTCTTGAGGTTGTTTGGTTTCTTTTGATCAGTCATACATTCCATCAATCCAGCTTGTCTGGTTGGGACGGGTCGCTTCAACTCCGGCAGCCGCTCGCGCGGCCAACCGTCAAGTTACTTTACCGTCGGCGGGACCTCAAACGTATGGAACGGTGCCGGGCTCGGCACGGTCCATTCCAGGCCTATCGCACCGTCCCACGGTTTGGCAGGCGCCTTTTCGCCGCCCCGGATCGACGGCAGCACGATAAAAAACAGGAAATATACTTGCGACAAGCCAAAGCCGAATGCCCCGATCGAGACCAGCATGTTGAAGTCGGTGAACTGCGCCGGATAATCGGCTATGCGACGCGGCATGCCGGCCAAAC
>DHXL01000355.1:4779-21808 GCA_002415335.1 Oxalobacteraceae bacterium UBA5157 | reverse complement strand
GCGTCCAGAGAGCGAAGCGAACGAGGTTCAGGGTCGGGTTAGGTTTCATTAGCGAAGGAAAGAAGATGGTCGACATTTTTCTTAAAGGAAGTCTGATACGTGAGCGTGGTGTCATGTTTGTAATGCACTCCGTTTTCGTATCCTTCGCCGGTGCTTGGTACGTATTGCCAATAATACTGGCCGTCTATGGTTCTTCCGTCTTCGCCAAGGCGATAGAAAACCCAAGCTTTATCAAAGCGTCGCTTATTGAGCCAAGTGAGGTACTTGCGAAATTCAGCGACAGCGGACTCCAAGGCGGGAAACTTTGCCTCAAGAATATCAATTATTTTGATGGTATCGATAGGCCACTGGACTGGAGATGGATAGAGTCCTTTAAGTTCAGCACGAACGGAAGATCGGAAAATGAAAGCTGCAGAGATACGACGCGCGCGACGTTCTCGCCAAAGAGCGAGCCGATGGGGAATGAGCCACGCAAGGCAGCCGCCAGCAGCAGCAAGGAGCCACCGGTCAGTTTGCGTAAGATAGAAATCGAAAAGATTCATCCTTCGATTTTGCTTTTAGTGGCGGTAATTGTCATTTCACTTTTCTATGACAAAACAAATTATTCGATGAAACCTAACGAGTAGCGTTTATCCGCCGCTCCGGAAACGCGCGCCGTTGCTAGCGATTCCGTCTTTTGGCCAAGTTAGGCGTCAATAATAAAACTTGAAAGGCAGACGGCTACCTGCCGTCATCAGTCTATGATCAAAATGTCTTCTAAGCAATGCATTGTATTACTTGAGTAGGTGCGAATGACTGCCTTGGCGCGACAGTTCCACCGTCAGAAATGGCCGGAAGCGGATATTCACACCGCGAACTCGAATGTCCGCAACCCGCAAGCGACCCAGTAATTCTCTGCCGATTCGCTCTGCATTGCGCGCCAAGACAATCCATCTTTCGTAGTCCGGCCGCACTGCGACACAGGTTTTGAGCCGGAGCGGCATACCACGCGCGCAGGCTTGCCGACTCCATACGCTGTTGCAAACTCTTCCTCTTCTCCGATGGAAAAACGCCCAACTCTGGCGGAAGGGAGCGGGGGTCGAACCCACCAGACACGCTAGGCGCATCTCGCCGGATTTGAAGTCCGGGCGCTCCACCGGGAAACGATTCCCTTCCGTTTTCTTGCAACACGGTGCACTCGTCACACTCGGCGCGCCGTCTGTTATACAACGATCCGGCGCTTGCCGCCGGCGTAGCGTGTGATGCGCACGCGATCCATGAATTCCAGCAACTCGATCGTCACATTGCGGCCGATGCCGGAGCGGTCGCGATACGCCGCCGCGTCGAACACGCCGTGCTCAGATTCCCTGGAAAGCTTCGCTGCAATATCGGCCAGCGCGCTCATCGCCTCCGGCAGGAAGTAGCGGTTCTTGGCGATGCGCACCAGGTGGCCGAGACGGCTCGCGCGCTCGACAAATTCGACTAGCTGCGCCTGTTCCATTTCCAGCGCTTTTGCCAGTTCGCCGATGACCGGCGGCCGCAGACCGGCGTTGCGCAAGACTTCAGCCACGCGGTTCAGCAGCGCCGCATCGGATCGGGAGAGCTGCGGCACATGTTCCGGCAGACGCAGGCTGATGCCTACGCGCAGCACCATGCCATCTTCGCACAAGGCCTTCATGGCGGCACGCCAGGCCGGTGATAGCGTGTGCATGTCGAGGCGGGCGGCGAGCATCGCTTCGGTCGGCCCGAGGCTATCCGACTGTTCGTGGTGCCATGCGCGCAAGCAGGCGAGGAGCTGTTCGCGCATCGACTGCCAGCGCTGCGCCGCGATGCCGCGCGCTTCTCCTGCATCGCTGAAAACCGTGAGCGCATGCCGCTGCAGCAGCGCGCCCTTCTCGTCCGGGGTCAGATTCCATGCGCGCGAAAAGCTATCGAGCGGTACGCCGTCGGTTTGCACGTCGAGCAAGGCCTGCAGCGCCTGCTCCGGCGTCGGCTGTTCCATCGCGCTCAATTGCGCGAGGCGCGCCGGCTTGGCCCTGCCGCGCGCCGGGCCGAATGGATCGAGCACGATGCCGCCGGCGATCGTGTGCTGCGCCGACTGGTCACGCAGAATGAAACGGTCGCCGCGCACTGCGCAAAGCGACCGGTCCGTGACGAGTTGCGCGCGTGCCGTGCAACCGGGTGCTATCGTTTTTCCTTCCAGTAGCGCGACGCGCGCGTTGACGGCGGCAGCGCCGCAATGCAGATGCACCGGCGTCCCGTCTGCCAATGCCTTCGACTGCGATGCGAGTGCGCTGATACGCACGTCGAAGCGCCCGGTCGGCGCATGCGCCTCCTCGGCGACGATCCAGTCGCCGCGCTCGATGCTGACGCGCTTCAGATCGCTTCCCGCCAGATTCAATGCGCAGCGCCAGCCGGCTTCGGCAACCTCTGCATCGCGGTTATGCACATGGATGCCGCGCACCCGCACCGCGACGCCTTGCGGCGATACCAGCAACCGATCGCCGACGCGTGCGCTGCCGGAAGACACCGCGCCGGTGACCACCAGTCCGGTCCCGGTCAGCGAAAAACAGCGGTCGACCACCAGCCGGAAATTGCCGCGCACCACGCGCTGCGGCAACGCGCTCGCGACCGTCGCGAGGTGGCTGCGCAATGCCTCCATGCCGGTCCCGGCGCCGGCGGCGACCGGAAACACCGGCGCGTCGTGCAGCGCAGTCGACGCCAGCGCGGCAGACACTTCCGCCTGTGCATGTTCCGTGCGCGCGGGCGACACGCGGTCGATCTTGGTGAGAACCACCGCGCCGTGCCGCACGCCGAGCAGTTCGAGAATCGCAAGATGCTCGATCGTTTGCGGCATCGGGCCGTCATCGGCGGCCACCACCAGCAGCACGAAATCGACTGCCGCTATTCCCGCGAGCATGTTGCGTACGAAGCGTTCATGCCCCGGCACATCGACGAATCCGATGGGAACACCGTTGCCCAGATCGGCATACGCGAAGCCCGGTTCGATCGACATGCCGCGCAGCTTTTCTTCCTTCAGGCGATCGGTATCGACGCCGGTTAACGCCTTCACAAGAGTGGTTTTGCCATGATCGACATGGCCGGCGGTGGCGACGATCACAGGCGCGCCGGTCCGTCGAACAGCGCAACGAAGTTGGCCTCTTCTTCGAGGCAGCGCAGATCGAGCAGAAACCCGCCATCGGCAATGCGCCCGATGACGGGCACCGGCAATGCGCGAAATGCGGCCGCGATGCGCTCAAGCGCGCTGCCTGAAGCGCGCTTCGCTCCGGACGGGGTTACCCGCAATGCAAAGCTCGGCAACAGGTCTACCGGCAACGAGCCGCTGCCGATCTGGCTTTGTACCGCAACCACGTCGACCTCGCCCTGCCCTGCGAGCCAGCCGGCCACCACAGGCCGCAGGCGCTGCGCCAGCGCTTCGATGATGTCGGGCTGGCGTGCCAGCAGGCGGATCGCCGGCACACGCTGCACCAGGCACTCAGGGTCGGCATACAGGCGCAGCACGGCATCCAACGCGGCGATGGTCAGCTTGTCGCAACGCAGCGCCCGTTTCATCGGATTCTTCTTGATGCGGGCGATCAGATCGGCGCGGCCGACGATGATGCCGGCCTGCGGTCCGCCGAGCAGCTTGTCGCCGCTGAAGGTGACCAGGTCGGCGCCGTTGGCCAGCGTCTCGGCCGGCGTCGGTTCATGCGGCAGACCGAAGCGTGCCAGATCGATCAGCGTGCCGCTGCCGAGATCGACGACGAACGGCAAATTTTTTTCCGCCGCGAGCGCGCCGAGCCGGGCTTCGTCCACCGCAGCGGTAAAACCTTCGACCCGGTAGTTGCTGGTGTGCGCCTTCAGCAGCAAGGTGGTGCTGCGTCCGATCGCGTCCGCATAGTCGTGCAGATGAGTGCGGTTGGTGGTGCCGACTTCGCGCAGCTTGCAGCCGGCGCGCGCCATGATGTCGGGCAGGCGGAATGCGCCGCCGATCTCGACCAGTTCGCCGCGCGACACGATCACTTCCTTGCGCGCGGCGAGTGTATTGAGCGTGAGCAGCACTGCGGCCGCATTGTTGTTCACCACGGTCGCGGCCTCTGCGCCGGTCAAGCGCCGCAGCCAGGCTTCGACATGGTCGTCGCGGTCGCCGCGCTTGCCGGTCGCCAGATCGAATTCGAGATTCGATGCGCCGGACGCCACCTTTACCATCGCCTCGATCGCTTCGGGCGGCAAGGGCGCGCGCCCGAGATTGGTGTGCAGCACGGTGCCGGTGAGATTGAATACCTTGCGCAGCGACGGCGCGAGAAGCGCCAGCGTGCGGGCAGCGACGCCAGCCGCGATCGCATCGTCCGAACCGGCGTCGCCCGCCGCGCGCAGCGCCGCCAGTTCATCGCGCACAGCGCTCACTACCAGCGGCCGCCCGTGCGCACCGATCAAGGCTTCGATCGCCGGCCAGCGCAGCACGCGATCGACCGCCGGCAAGCGCATCAGGCCGGCTTTATCAGCCGCGCTCATGCGCTCGCCGCAGCACGATCAAGCCGCCGTGATGCCTCGCAAGATCTGCTCCAATACATCGTCGGCGAGGGCGCGCATTTCGGCGTCGGTGCGGTCCTGGATCGGATGGCGCACGAACACCATCGCCGGGTCGAAACCAAGCACCTTGGACTGTAGCGCAGCAGCTTGCACAAATTCGGTGGATGCAATCGCAACTCCCGGAATGCCTCGACTTTCGAGGTCTGCAATGTCATGCATACAGCACGACGTGCAAGACCCTCAGTCGGCGAGGCCTTCGATGACGATATTGCATTCCGCCGCAATCTGCTGCTTGAGCGCGGTCGGCGCGACCCGCGTAAACGTCGGCTTGCGGTAGCGTTTGACGCCGATGCTGCGCGCCGCGAGCTGCTCCTCGAGTCGGTCGAGGAACACATTGCCGCGCGCCTTCGAAATATCGAGCAGGCCGACGGTCAGTCCGGCTAGCGACGCCGGTCTCGCGAGCAAGGCGCGCATTGCGGACGCGCGCTCCGCCGTGGGATCGAGCAGGATGGTTGGCTCTCTCATCAGCAAATCTCCTTGGTGACAGGGGTGGAACCGGTCGGGCCGGATGCGGCCCAGCCGGCAATGATTGCGGAAAACAGTCCGGCCGTGCCGCCGGCACGAACGATCAGCAGTCCGCCGGGGCGGAACTTGGGAACCATCGTGCCGGCCAGCGCGGCGGGCACGCCTTCCGCGATGCCGCCGGCGCCGACGACCATTTCGTCGCCGGGCAGCAGCAGCAGGCGCTCCAACTCCTCACGCAGACGCGCCTTCGACCAGCCGCCCTCGATGAAGACGCGGCTGTGCTCGGGCGATACGACCAGCAATGCATCGCCGGCCATCGCCAGTTTCGGATGATCGACCGCGCGCAGGCACAGCGCGAAGCTACGCGCGAGCGACTCGGGCGTGCGTGATTTCTGGTCGACGATGCCTTGCACGCCCTCGCCGGCAAACAGCGTGACGGTCGATGCTTCGCGCGCGAAGCCGCGTTCGACGGACAACGGTTCCCACACGCTGTTTTCGGCTTCGGCAAAGCAGAACGAGTATTTGCCGGGGTTACCGAGCGTGGCGCGATCGAGTTCGCCGGGGCGGCCGCCGCCGACATTGCGAATCACCAGCTGCAGCGCGCGGCCGATGGTGGCATTGGCGCGATTGCCCTGACCGAGCGCATTGACGCCGGAATTCATGCCGACCGCCTTGGCCATCGGACCGTTGACGATCACGACCGGGCCGGCGAACATGGTGGTGCACAGCACGCCGTGCATGCCGAATTCATCGATCAGCGCCGCCTCCACGGCTGCCAGTACGATCGGCAAGTACTCCGGTTTGCAGCCGGCCATGACCGCATTGACGGCGACTTTTTCAACCGTGCATTCAACCAGGTCCGGCGGCACCATCCCGATCACTTCGCTGGCTGGACGCGGCGTACCGGCCAGCATGCGTAGCACGCGCTCGCGCGTCGGCGGCACCACCGGCAAGCCGTCGGTCCAGCCGCGCTCGAAACAGGCTTCCATCACGTCTTCGGATCCGGCGATTTCGACCGATCGCGACGCGAAGCTGACGTCGCCGAAGCGGACCGCCAGCTCCTCGGCGACGCCGGGATCCAGCGTCTTCGAGCCGCAGCCCGGACGCAGTGCAGGCAGGTCGAGGCCGAGATCGTCGCGGCCGCTGATCCTTTGCCAATCGCCGCGATGCCAGCCATACGTGCGCTCGACTTCACGGCCACCCTCGACGCGGATCAGGGTCGGCACGATTTCGATATTCAGGCGGTAGGAATGTTCCAGCGACCGGTCGTCGATGACGTTCGGCACGCCGGCGGCATAATCCGGATCGTCCTGCACATAAACAGTCAGCGGCGTTGCGCCTTGCGCCAGCTCGCGCAGCAGCGGCTCCACCAGCACGCAAGTCGGACACTCGCGCTTGGCGATGACGATCAAACCATCTGGCAAGGAATTCATCGATTATTTCCCGTCTATTTTTTCGCTCGCTTTTCGCGGCTGTTCGCTCATGCACCGAGCCGATAAGGCCCGCCGCGTTCCAGCGCACGGATATAGGCGGGGCGCGAGTGGATCCGTTCGGCATAGCGGCTCAGGTTGACGTAGTCGTCGAGCAGATTGCGCGCATCGGCGACCTCGACCACGAAACTCACCTGGATGTCGGCTGCCGTCAGTTCCGCTCCGAGCAGATAATCGTTGCACCCCAGCTCGGCTTCCAGATAGCGCAGATGATTGTCGATCTCGCTGGTGATGCGCGGTTTGAGCGGCGCGCCGGCGTCGCCGAGCTTGCCCACATACAAGGCCAGCAACAGAGGCAGCATCGCCGAACCCTCGGAGAAATGCATCCATTGCAGATATTTTATGTAAGTCGGTAAATCGGTTGCAGGCAGCAGGCGTCCATTGCCGTATTTGTGCACGATGTATTCGATGATCGCGCCCGATTCGGCGACCACCAGATCGCCGTCCGTGATGACCGGCGACTTGCCGAGCGGATGCACCGCCTTGAGCGTAGCGGGCGCCAACCGCGTGACCGGGTCGCGCTCATAGTTGACGATCTCATAGTCGATGCCGAGTTCTTCCAGCAGCCAGAGAATGCGCTGCGAACGTGAATTGTTTAGATGGTGGACTTTGATCATGTGATCCTCACGATGATGCTGCAGTGATTGCCGCAGTACTGCAATATTTCGCCGCGCGTTTCATTTGGCATCACATCGATTGCGCGGCGACAAAGGTGCTGATTTCTTGATCCGTCTACCAGTCGAAGCAGGCGCTTTGCTGATGATACTTCACATCCTTGCCGTTAGCTGTGGCCGAGCCGCGCCGCCAGTGCGACCAGGCGCGGCCTGACCTCGTCCAGCAAGAATTCCCTCGAGAGACTGGCAGAAGGGCCGCCGCAATTGATCACCATCGCCGGCGTACCGGCACCCGCATCGACGCCGACCGCGATCCCGTTGACATCCTGCTGCCATTCGCCAAAGGAAGTGGCGCAGCCGAACTGCCGATAGTCCGCCGATCCCTTTTCGACGCCCTGCCGCAGGCTGGTGCGCGCCGCGTCGTCCAGCTCCTGCCAGCGGCTCAGAACATCGTTGCGCTCCTGCTCGCTGGCAGTGGCCAGAAACGCACGTCCCATCGCCGACGTCGCCAGCGGCATGCGCGAACCGACTTGTAGCGTGAGTGCGACCGTCGCGGAACTGCGGCACATTTCGATATAAATCATCGTGAGCCGATCGCGGACCCCGAGCGCAACGGTGGCATGCGAAAAATCGGCGAGTTCCTGCATCAGGGGGCGCGCCAATTGCCGGATGTCCATGCGCGCCAGCGTCGAACTTCCCAGCGCCAACGTCGCCGAGCCAATGGCGTATCGGCCGCCGTTATCAAGCTGAATCAGATAGCCGAGCTTGGTCAGTGTGAATGTAATGCGGGTGACGGTCGACTTCGGCAATCCGCAGCGCGTGGCGATCTGCTGGTTGCTAAGCGCCTTGTCGCCGGAACCGAAACAGGCCAGCACGTCCAGTCCGCGCGACAGTGCGGTAATGAAATAGCGCTCTTCATTGCTCTTGGCCGGTGCGGCAGGCGACAGATCGTCCAGTTGATGGCTCAAGCGCGTCATGTCGATATGTGCGTAGTGGCAGGCATCATTCGATTGAAGCGTTGCGTCAGCGCCGGTGTCATCCGCGCGCCTCGATCATTTTGAGCAATGCGTAGAGGGCTTCCAGCGCCGGTATCGCGACGTTTTCACGGCGCCCCGCGCGCACCACATTGCCGAGAATGACTTCGATTTCCATCGCGCGCCCGTTTTCATAATCGAGCGCCATGCTGGTCTTGTAAGGCGGCGCGCGACGGGTGCCGTCGATATACTGGTCGATTATCGCCGGCGGTAGCGCATGGCCGGCCGCAGCGGCCACGCGAATCACTTCCTGCATCGCCCCCCGCACGAATGCCACCCCTTCCGGCGGAGCGAGAATCGTTGCGGTATCGAGTGCGCCACCCAGCACCGAAATCGGATTGAAGACCGCGTTCCAAACGCATTTATGCCAGCGTGCGGTAACCACCTGCTCGCTCACCGTGCATCGTATGCCGTCGCGCTGCAACAGGTCGGCCAGCTGCCTGCAGCGAGCGCCTGCGCCGCTGGGATAGTTGCCCAGCGTTAGGTTACCGAGAGCATGATGCTTGATCTTGCCGGGACCGGTCCGGCTCACCTGGATATAGGCCAGTGCACTGATCAGTTCGTTGGCCGGAAACGCGGCCGCGATTTCTGCTTCGATCTCCACGCCGTTTTCGATCAATACGATCGCCGTGTCTGGCCCGACTGCGTCACGGATAAGCGCGGAACGATCCACGCCGTGCACGACCTTGACGCTGACAATCAGATAATCGGGAAAGCCGCCTTGGTACTCGGCCGCCGAGCGCAACACTTGCGCCGGTCGAAAGATCCGGTCGCCGAATACGCTGCTTTCAATCGCAAGACCGTGCTCGCGCACTATTTCGAATTCGGATCTGCAGACTACCGACACGTCGGCACCCTTCTCCACCAGCAGCGCGCCATAGAAACTGCCGATGGCGCCGGCACCGACAATTAAAATCCGGCTCTTTGGTTGAATCGATTGCGTCACTGGTCGTCTCTCAAATAATGGGAAGCAATGGTCGTTGCGAACTTTTGTGCATAGTAAGCCAATCTGGAAATTTTCGCTGTGCAAAACAGAGTTTCGATTTCATTGACTCGCAATTTTGCCCATGTTAGGGTTTTGCGATACCAGAAATACGAACAAAATCACTTTTCGCCGCACCCTACGGGACACTTTCAATGAGCACCACACCAGCAATGACCCTGATAGCCGATGGACTGGCCTTTGCCGAGGCGCCGCGCTGGCACGACGGCAAACTCTGGTTTTCCGATTTCTATACGCACCAGGTGATGCGCATCGGCGCCGACGGCACGGCCGAGGCGATGCTTGAGGTGCCCGGCCAGCCATCGGGGTTGGGCTGGCTGCCCGACGGCCGGCTGCTGGTGGTGTCGATGATTGACCGGCGCCTGCTGCGCCAGGATCCCGGCGGCCTGGTGACGGTAGCCAACCTGGCCGCGCTCGCGCCGTTTCATTGCAACGACATGGTGGTCGATAGCCAGGGCCGCGCTTACATCGGCAACTTCGGTTTCGACCTGGCCGGCAAGGCTGCGGTGCGATCCACCGGTCTGATTCTGGTGACACCGGACGGCCAGGCGCGCGTCGTCGCCGACGAACTGCTTTTTCCGAACGGCTTCATCATCACGCCCGATGGCGCGACGCTGGTCGTTGCCGAGACGTTCGGCAAGCGGCTTACCGGGTTCGACATCGCCGCCGACGGCTCGCTCTCCAGGCGCCGGGTGTGGGCCGCGCTCGGCGGCGCGTCCCCGGACGGCATCTGCCTCGATGCAGCCGGCGCGATCTGGGTCGCCTCGCCAACCACCCGCGAATTCTTGCGCGTGCTTGAAGGCGGCACGATCACCGACCGGGTGCCGGTGGACGGTCAAGCGATCGCCTGCGCGCTGGGCGGAATCGATCGGCGCACGCTGTACATGATCATCGGCCACGTCGGCGGCAGTGCGCAGCAGGCGTTGGAGAAGCGCAGCGGCCGCATCGAGGCGATGCAAGTCGCGGTGGCGGGCGCCGGACTGCCCTAGGCCAGCGCGCCGCGCCGCTGGAAATCATCGCGCAGGTCGCGCTTGAGCACTTTGCCAATTGCGCTGCGAGGCAAGCTGTCCACCATTTCCACCGCTGCCAGGCGCTGCGTCTTGCCGAGCCGCTCGTTGGCCCATGCCAGCAAGTCGTCGGCCGTCAGCGCGGTGTCCGGTTTGCGCACCGCAAACGCGATCGGCGTCTCGCCCCAGCGCGTCGACGCGACCCCGACCACCGCGACATCGGCAACCTGAGGGTGCTGCTGCAGCACCGCTTCCAGGTCGCTCGGATAGACATTGAAGCCGCCCGAGATGACCATGTCTTTCTTGCGATCCATCAGGATCAGGAAGCCGTCCTCGTCGAAGCGGCCGATGTCGCCGGTGCGGATGAACCGCTTGCCGGCGGCGTCATACCACTCGGCCTCGGCGGTCTTGGCAGGCTGATTGTGATAGGCGTTCATCATCGCTGCCGAATGCCCGACCACCTCACCGGTGGCGCCGGGCGCGACTTCGCTGCCTTCCTCATCGATCAGGCGGACATCATGATCCGGTGCCGGGCAACCAACCGTGTGCAGCTTGTCCGGATGTTCGTGTGCGGCCAGCATGCAAGTGCCGCCGCCTTCGGTCATCCCGTAATATTCAAGCAACCCACCGGGCCAGCGTTTCAGAATATCCGCCTTCAACGCGGCGCCAAACGGGGCACTGGTGCAAAACTTCATTTGGAACGATGACAAGTCGTGGCGTTCGAATTCCGGATGCGCCATCAGCCGCTGGTACTGAACCGGGACCAGCATGGTGTGCGTCGCCCGATATCTTTGCGCCAGGCTCAAGTACTGTCCCGCATCGAATTTCGCCATCAACACCACGCTGCCACCACTGCTTAAGGTCGGGAACAAGCAAACCAAGGTCGTGTTG
This sequence comes from Oxalobacteraceae bacterium UBA5157, assembly GCA_002415335.1. Lineage (GTDB taxonomy): Bacteria > Pseudomonadota > Gammaproteobacteria > Burkholderiales > Burkholderiaceae_D > UBA5157. The sequence continues at coordinate 10,732 of DHXL01000355.1, read as the reverse complement.
GAATACAGCGGCGTGGAAATCAAGGTGACGCTCTGGGTGCCATAGCCGCTTAAGGCCGCGCGCTGCATATGCGCCCAGCGCATCGCATGCGATTGTACGATGCCCTTCGGCGCGCCAGTGGTTCCGGACGAATAGATGATGTTGAACGCGGCGTCCGGCGCAATCGTTACCGGCAACGGCTCGGCACCCACGGGAGCAAGCCAGTCGGCCAGTGCGCGGCCGCCGGATGTGCCATCGAGCGTGATCAGCTCGGCCTTGATGTGCGAGCCTGCCGCTTCCAGTTCATCCGCAACGGCCGCATCGATAAAGAACAGGCGGGCACCGCAATCGGCCACCATGCCGGCCAGGCTGTCAGCTGTCGATGACGGCGCCAGCGGGGCGACTGCGCCGCCCGCGCGCAGGCCGCCCAGGAATAGCGCCACGTATTCGATCGAAGAAGTCGCGCAAATCGCCAGCGCATCGCCCGGCCGCAAGCCGTCGCGCTGCAGCGCCGCAGCCATCCTGTCGGCCAGCGCATCGAGTTCGGCGTAGTTCAGCTCATGTTGGTCGTGAATGACGGCGGCGCGCTGCGGCTGCTGAATCGCATGCTCGCGTATGCACTCGGAAAGAGTGGCAAATGGCAGGTCAAATAGTTCTGCAATAGTCATGCTTGTATCCAAAAAAGAGTGACGATTGATGGTTTGTGACGATTGTCCGCCGCCAGGCCTTTCATGATCCGGCCGCACGTCAGGAAAACGGAGCGCGACACACCTGCCCTCTTCTCGACATTTTTGAGGATGCCGAATTGTTCCGCCAAGCGAAACAAGGTTTTACTAATGAACATGCTATCAGCGCGAAGCACGCAAGTAAACAACGTTGCCTTGCGCGGGACAGGCACGAACAATTGGATTCACCGTTTGGCCTCGGCGCGCCAAGCGATAAAAAAGAGGAAAGCAGGGTAAGCAGACGGATATCGTATGGACAAGAAAAATCCCACTAAAGAGTGGGCTGGATCGTTCGTTGTCAATGGAGGCGGGGGTCGGGATCGAACCGGCGTAAACGGCTTTGCAGGCCGCTGCATAACCACTTTGCTACCCCGCCACGGGCCGTATTGTAACCGCGAAATCGAAAACACGCTGCATAACAATTGAACCGGCCAGAAACTTCACTACCAGATTGCAATCCCCGGAAGGGGACTCCGACTTGCTTTCCGCTGCACTGAAGGCAAGACCGAATGCAAAAAGAAAGCATGATCGCGGCTTTCTCTTCGAAACTGGAGCGGGAGAAGAGTCTCGAACTCTCGACCTCAACCTTGGCAAGGTTGCGCTCTACCAACTGAGCTACTCCCGCATAACAGGTACGACAGCTTGCAGGACATTCCGACGAACTCGCTGCAATAAAAAAGGAAGCCAGGAAAGGCTTCCTTTTTTGAATCTGGAGCGGGAGAAGAGTCTCGAACTCTCGACCTCAACCTTGGCAAGGTTGCGCTCTACCAACTGAGCTACTCCCGCGTTGACAACAAGCTGTGCATTATAGTGGATTGCCTTTTTTTGTCAAGCGCCCAAGCCCTATTCAGTTCAAGTGACCTGCGTTTTCCTTGATCAGCGGCCATGCTTTGCGCAGGTAATAAAACATTGACCAGACGGTCAGCACTGCGGCTACCGCCAGCAGCCACTGCCCCCAGATCCGCGTATCGATCATGCCGAATAGCCGGCCGTAGAACAGCAGCATCGGAATCGCAACCATCTGTGCCGTGGTCTTTATTTTCCCGATCGAACTCACGGCCACCGATTTCGATGCGCCGAGTTGCGCCATCCATTCGCGCAACGCAGAAATGGCGATCTCGCGGCCGATGATGATGAAGGCAACCACTGCGTTCACGCGGTCCAGTTGAACGAGTACCAGCAGTGCACCGGCCACCATCAACTTGTCGGCTACCGGGTCGAGAAATGCACCGAACGCCGATGTCTGGTTCCAGCGCCGCGCCAGGAAGCCGTCGAACCAATCGGTCACCGCAGCGACAATGAAAATGGCGGTTGACGCTGCGCCCTTTTCAAACGGAGTCAGCCAGCTGCCAGGCAGGTAGAACACGCCGACAACCAGCGGAATCAACGCGACGCGCAACCAGGTAAGCAAGATCGGAATATTGAGCGGCATAAATCGTAGTTCAAGTTTTGGGTGTTCGCACGCGGGCGGCGCACGCTTGTCGTAGGTTAATGCAATTGCTTGTAAATGTCTTCCGCCAATTGTCGGGAGATGCCTTCGACCGACGCCAGCTCTTCGACACTGGCATCGGCCACGCCACGCAAACCGCCGAAGCGCGCCAGCAGTTTCTGTCGGCGCTTTGCCCCGATGCCTTCAATTTCCTCCAGCCGCGACGTCTGGCGCGTCTTTGCGCGTCTGGCGCGCATGCCGGTGATCGCGAAACGGTGCGCTTCGTCGCGAATCAGCGCAATCAGCATCAGCGCGGCCGAATCCTTGCCCAGCTCCTGGGGTGCGCGGCCATCGGCGAAGATCAGCGTCTCCAATCCCACTTTGCGGCCCTCGCCTTTGGCGACGCCGACGATCAGGCTGATGTCGAGGCCGAGTTCGACGAACACCTGGCGCGCCATTTCGACTTGTCCTTTGCCGCCGTCGACCAGCACGATGTCAGGCATCACGCCCTCGCCGTTGGCCACTTTCTCATAGCGGCGCGTAAGCACCTGACGCATCGCGGCATAGTCATCGCCAGGCGTGATGCCGTTGATGTTGTAGCGCCGGTATTCGCCGTTTTGCATCACGTGATGATGAAAGACGACACAGGACGCTTGCGTCGCCTCGCCTTGCGTATGGCTGATATCGAAACACTCGACGCGCAGCGCGTCGATATCCGGCACATCGATACTCAGCGCATCGACTAGCGCGCGTGTGCGCGACTGTTGCGAGCCCTGTTCCGACAGCAGGCGCGCCAGCGAAATTTCAGCACCCTTGAGCGCCATTTCCAGCCACTGGCGGCGCTGCCCCTGCGGTTGAAACACGAGATTGATGCGATGGCCGCACTGCTCCATCAATGCCAGCATCAGCGCCGGCTCGTCGAATTCGATATTCAGGATCAGCGTGCCGGGGATGAACTTTTCAAGGTAGTGCTGCGCCAGGAACGCCTTCAGCACTTCCACTTCGGCACTCTCTTCCGCCGTCGCCAGGGCATCATCGACGTGCGCCGGAAAGTAGGCGCGATCGCCCAGATGACGACCGCCCCGGACCATCGCCAGATTGACGCAGGCGCGGCCACCCTGCACGATCACCGCCAGAACGTCGATGTCGGCATCGCCGACGGTTTCCATGGTTTGCTGGTGCAGCACTTTCGAGAGTGCCGAGATTTGATTGCGCACCGCTGCCGCTTGCTCAAACTTGAGTTCCGCCGCATACGCATGCATCCTGACCTCGAGTGTTTGCATCACTTCGCTCTGCCGACCGCGCAGGAATTTGGCGGCGTGCTCGACATCGGCTGCATAGTCTTCCTTGCTGATGAATTGCACGCAGGGCGCGCTGCAGCGATGGATCTGATGCAGCAAGCAAGGCCGCGTCCGGTTCGCGAACACCGAATCTTCACAGGTACGCAGCAGGAATACCTTTTGCAGGATTTGCATCGATTCCTTCACCGCCCACGCGCTCGGGAATGGTCCGAAGTATTGGTTTTTCTTGTCGACGGCGCCACGGTAGTACGCCATGCGCGGGAATTCCTGACCAGTGATTTTCAGGTAGGGATACGATTTGTCATCACGGAACAGGATATTGAAGCGTGGCTGCAGCGCCTTGATCAGGTTGTTTTCAAGGATTAACGCTTCGGCTTCGCTGCGGGTCACCGTGGTTTCCAGTCGCGCGATGCGTTCGACCATCATCGCGATGCGCGGACTGGCCAGCGTCTTCTGGAAATAGCTGGTGACGCGCTTCTTCAGGTCGCGCGCTTTGCCGACATACAGCACTGTATTATTCGCGTCGAAATATCGGTACACGCCGGGCAGGTGGGGAAGTTTGGCGACCGTCTCCAAGACTACCGCGCGCGGATCGGGAACAGCAGATTCAGGCATCGCGTAAACTGAAATTCATGATTTTTCGACGATCACGAACGCGACCGCGTACTCGGCTTCGTCGGTAATCGACACCTGCGCAGTAAGTCCGTTTTTCGTCATGAACTCGTTCAAAATTCCGCTAGTGACGGCGACCGGCTTGCCGCTCGGCGCGTTGAGCGTTTGCATCGCGCGCCAAGTCATCGGCATCTGCATGCCGATGCCGATCGCCTTCGAGAAGGCTTCTTTCGCGGCAAACCGGGTCGCCAGAAAGCGAATCCCGCGCGCCGCCACTTTGGCTTTGCGGAATTGGTACTTCTCGAATTCTTCCGGACCGAGAATCCTCTCGGCGAAGCGGTCGCCATGACGTCCCAACGCCGCTTCGATGCGCGAGATCTGGATGATATCGGTGCCGATTCCGTAAATCATTTATCGCGGGCCGCAATGCGCGCCTTCACCATGATCGCCTTCATTTCCCTGATCGCATTCTGCCATCCGACGAACACGGCGTGCGCGACAATGGCGTGACCGATATTCAGTTCGGCAATGTCGGAAATGGCAGCGATCGCTTGCACATTCGTGTAATGCAAGCCGTGTCCGGCGTTGACCTTCAGGCCGCGCCGGACGCCTTCGAGTACTCCCTGCCTGAGACGCGCCAGTTCTTGCCGCTGCTCGTCCGCCCCGCGCGCATCGGCGTAGCGGCCGGTATGGAGTTCGATGACCGGAGCGCCGGCTTCCGCGGCTGCCTGAATCTGTGCCGCATCGGCATCAATGAACAGGCTGACGCGGATACCTTCGGCCTGCAATTGCTTGATCGCCGCGTGTACTTGCGGGAAATAGCGAACCACGTCCAACCCCCCTTCGGTGGTTACCTCTTCGCGCCGTTCCGGCACCAGGCAGACGTCTTGCGGCCGGATGCTGCATGCAATATCAATCATCTCGGCTGTGACGGCCGACTCAAGGTTCATGCGCGTGTGCAGCAGCGGACGGATCGCTTTCACATCGGCATCCTTGATATGGCGGCGATCTTCGCGCAGATGCAGAGTAATCGCATCTGCGCCCGCCTCTTCCGCCTGCAATGCCGCCTGGAGCGGGTCGGGATAGGTTGTTCCGCGTGCGTTACGCAAGGTAGCAACGTGGTCGATGTTGATGCCCAAGTCGATGATCGGGCCGCTCGGCTGCAGGAAGCTCATGGAAAAATCCTATTTGTCGCGTGGCGTGGTTGATTGGGACGGAGCATGTTGCGCGCTGCAAAATTATTGAGGACGGAGCACGCGTTGCTCTACTTTCCCGCATTCATAAAATGTTGGGGACAGAGTACGCTTCGCTCCACTCTTTCCCACAATGTTTACAATTGCATCAAATCTATCAAAATCTGGCGTGTGTTGAGCGGCGTACCGCCTAAATGGTGGGCCAGCAAGAAACGCATCAGTAGCTTGCTTTGGGTTTGGGTCGTCCCGTCTGTATAGTCTTCGCGCTCCATGTCGAGCAGCGTCTTGCCGGTCACGCGCGGCCAGGTATCCGCCGCGCGCGCCGGGCGCGGGCCCCGCTCCGGGTCGACCACGTAAATCTGGCTGGCCTTGACTGCTTGCCCGCTTTCCGCGCAGATCGAAAGATCGCCCGATACGCCGGTTTCCTTTAGCAGGGCGCGCTCGAAGATACGCAAGACAATGGGCGCTGATTCACCATGGACCAGCCGGTTCAGCGCCGCGACATAGTGATCGAACAGGGCCGGATGCGGATCGTCGCGCGCCAGCAGCTTGACCAATAATTCATTCAGGTAGAACCCGCACAGCAGCGCCGATTTTTCCAGCGGAAGCAGTCCGCCGACCCACTCGGCTGCGATTAAAGTACGGACTTCCGATTTTCCGCTCCAGCCAACGGAGAGCGGCTGGAAGGCTGTCTCTTATACACATCTCCGAGCC
>DHXL01000355.1:4464-4653 GCA_002415335.1 Oxalobacteraceae bacterium UBA5157 | reverse complement strand
GCCAACGGAGAGCGGCTGGAAGGTCTGCAGCACGCCGCGCAATTTCGAATACGGCCGCTTGGCACCTTTCGCCACCAACGCAACGCGCCCATGATCGCGCGAAAACATATCGACGATCAAGCTGGTCTCTTTGTAGGGGTAGCTATGCAGCACAAAACCTGGTTGATGCAGAATACGGCTTTCTTTCTC
>DHXL01000355.1:0-4189 GCA_002415335.1 Oxalobacteraceae bacterium UBA5157 | reverse complement strand
TAGCACTGGCCCTGACGAAAGGCGCACTCCCGTATTTACATCGGCGGCGGCAAGGACCATCTTGGGAGATTACTCGTATCCGTAAGCACGTAAACCGGCTTCGTTGTCGGCCCAGCCGGATTTGACCTTTACCCAGATTTCAAGATAGACGGGGCCGCCGAACAGACGTTCCATATCGAGCCTGGCCTGGCTCGAAATATCTTTCAGGCGCGCGCCTTTTTGTCCGATTACCATCGATTTGTGCGTATCGCGTTCCACCAGGATGGCGGCAAAAACACGGCGCAAATCGCCTTCCTGTTCGAATTTTTCAATCAATACCGTGCTGGTGTAAGGCAATTCATCGCCGACGAAACGAAATACCTTTTCGCGTACGATTTCAGCAGCGAGAAATTTCTCGCTGCGGTCCGTGATGTCGTCGGCGCCGAAAACGGGGCCGTTCTGCGGCAGGTATTTCTTGGTCTCGCCCTGCAGGTTCTCAAGCTGAAAACGCAGCTTGGCCGAAACCGGCACCACAGCGGCAAAATTATGCTTGGCCGCGACTTGCTGCGCAAACGGCAACAGCACCGCTTTGTCTTTGACGCGATCCGATTTGTTGATGACCAAAATGCAGGGGACGCTATCCGGGATCAGGTTCAATACCTGCTGGTCAGCCGGTCCGAAAGTACCCGCTTCGATAATGAACAGTATTACGTCGGACGCGGTCAGCGTGTTGGTGACGGTACGGTTCAGCGTCTTGTTGAGCGCGTTCGAATGGCGCGTCTGGAATCCAGGCGTATCGACGTAGACGAATTGCGCGTCGTCCGTGGTTTGAATGCCGGTGATGCGATGGCGTGTGGTTTGCGCTTTACGCGAGGTGATGCTGACCTTGGCACCGATCAGGGCGTTCATCAGCGTCGATTTACCGACGTTGGGGCGGCCGACGATCGCGATATAACCGCATCGGAAGTCAGGAGTGGTAGCAGGATCGGTCATGCAGTCTTCGATTGGGTAACGGTGATTGGGGCGGCGGCTTGCTTGCCGGATTCGGCGGGTGCAGCGGTGTCCGGCGTGCTGGCTGTCATGGCGTCCGGCTTCAGTTCGCTCTTCGTATCGGCCTGCGCGGCGGTCTTGGCGTCGGCCTTGGTGTCGGACTTGGGTTCGCTCTTTGCAGGCTGCTTGGCCGGCAGCTTGGGCTTCCGCTCGGAAGGCGCATCGGCCTGAATGGTCGCGATGCCGGCCAGTTTGAGCTGTGAGGTGCGCGGCTTGCTCTTGCGCGCCGATGACGGCGTCTTGACCAGCGCCGTTTGCACCGCTTCCAGCGCTAATTTTGCGGCTACCTGTTCGCCGGCTCGCCGGCTGCCTCCTGTCCCGAAAACCTGTATCTCCAGCTTGGGCACCAGGCATTCGATTTCGAATTCCTGATTGTGCGCGGCGCCGTGCGTGGCCACCACGTTGTATTGCGGCAGCGCGATTTTCTTGCCTTGCAAATATTCCTGCAACAGCGTCTTGGCGTCTTTGCCCAGCGTCTTGGGATCGACCGTATCCAGGATAGGTATGTACAGTGCACGAATTGCGTCGCGCGCGGCGTCAAATCCGGCATCGAGAAAAATGGCGCCGAATAGTGCTTCAAGCGTATCGGCCAGGATCGAAGGACGGCGAAAGCCGCCCGACTTCAATTCGCCTTCACCGAGTCGCAGGAATTGCGACAGCTCCAGCCGTTGCGCAATCTCGTAGAGTGACTGCTGCTTGACCAGGTTCGCACGCAAACGCGACAGGTCGCCTTCATCGATCTTGCTGTAGCGATCGAACAGCAGCGAAGCCACGACACAATTCAGGATGGAATCACCGAGAAATTCGAGCCGCTCGTTATGCAAACTGCTATGGCTGCGATGCGTCAAAGCTTGCTGCAGCAGTGCCGCATCCTTGAATAGGTAGCCCAGTCGGTTTTGCAATAACGTTGCGTCCATTTCTATGCTCGCTTGTTATGGGGCGGGTTTTGGCGCAAGATCTTTCGAAGTCGACCCGGCATAATCGATCAGTAAGCTGACCGGGCCAACCAGCGGAATTTTCTTTTGATAGGCGAAACTGATGTCGATATCGCCGCCATTTTTGACAATGTCCAAATCCTTGCTGCTGATCGAATCAATGTAGCCGACATCCGCCTGTTTGTCGAACGTGGCGCGCGCCTGCGCAATGGTGGTAGAGGACGCCTTGGCGCTCGCGATCGCATGCTTGATCCCCAAGTACTCGGTGACGGTGGGCACCACCTTCAATGCCAGCACGGCGCCCATCCCAATGAGGAAGAGGAGGATAATGAGGCCGCCCAATGAGACTCCCGTTTGCCGGATTCTTGACCGTAGTTGCATGTATCCTCCTGGTTATTGGTGCAGTGCGGGACAACGTTCAGCGTCGACCTGGATCCCGATCGGGGAGGATTGTCACCCTCAAGGAGAATTCCATCGTCACGCTTTGGGGGGTTACTGAACGCCGCCTATGCGCTTCAGATTGCCCAGATTCATCCAAACGAAAAATGCTTTTCCGACAATATTTCGATCGGGAACAAAACCCCAGTAACGGCTATCCAGGCTGTTATCGCGATTATCCCCCATCATAAAGTAATGTCCAGCAGGAACGCTGCAGGCAAAACCTTCTGAATCATAGGTGCAGCGCTCATGCTGCGGGAAATCGTGCGGGCCACCGACGAATGCCGGTGCGCGTTCCTCGTTGAGAATCTTGTGCTGGACGCCGTTCAGATTCTCGGAAAACTGTTTCGAGTAGCTCAATCGCTCTTCATCCAGGTAGTCCGGCAACGCCTGATAGGAAAGCGCTTTCCCGTTGATCGTTAAGCGTTTGTCCTTATAGACTATTTTGTCACCGGGGACGCCCACCACGCGTTTGATGTAGTCGAGCGAAGGATCGACCGGGTATCGGAAGACCATCACATCGCCGCGCTGCGGGCTGCCGATGTCGATCACCTTCTTGTTGATGATCGGAAGCCGCACGCCGTAGGCAAACTTGTTGACCAGGATCAGATCCCCGATCTGCAAAGTCGGCACCATCGAACTGGACGGAATCTTGAAAGGCTCATACAGGAAGGAGCGCAAGCAGAACACCAGCGCGATTACTGGAAAGAAGCTTCCCGAATATTCGATCCAGCTCGGCTGCCGCAAGATATTTGCTTCCAGCGCAGTGCGGCCGCTCTCCTGGAGCTTGATACCCTCGGCCGTCAATTTTGCGTTGCGCGCATCGAACTCCGCGAGCGCAGCGTTGGCCTTGGCGCGGCGCTGTTTGGCAAGGTAGAACACATCCAGGGTCCAGATGACGCCGGTAGCAATCGTCAGGACGAACAGGATTAATGCAAAGTTGCCGAGAATTGCTTGCAGATTCATTTATCATCCACTTGTAAAATTGCTAAAAATGCTTCCTGAGGAATTTCAACCGAGCCGACTTGCTTCATGCGCTTCTTGCCGGCTTTTTGCTTCTCCAACAGCTTGCGCTTGCGGCTGATGTCGCCGCCGTAACATTTTGCCAGGACGTTCTTGCGCAAGGCTTTTACGTTCTCGCGCGAGATGATGTTCGAGCCGATTGCTGCCTGGATCGCAACGTCGAACATTTGCCGTGGAATCAGCTCGCGCATCTTGGCCGCGACCGCTCGGCCACGGAACTGGCTGTTCGCGCGATGTACGATAATCGCTAGGGCATCGACTTTTTCGCCGTTGATTAGCATGTCCACCTTGACCACGTCGGCGGCCCGATAATCCTTGAACTCATAATCCATCGACGCGTAGCCGCGGGAAGTGGATTTCAGCTTATCAAAGAAATCGAGCACGATTTCGGCCATGGGCATTTCGTACGTGAGCTTGACCTGTTTGCCGTGATAGCTCATGTCCATTTGCACGCCGCGCTTTTGCGTACAGAGCGTAATGACGGATCCGACATACTCCTGCGGCATGTAAAGATTGACCGTGACGATCGGCTCACGGATTTCCTCGATCTTTGACGGATCCGGCATTTTGGATGGATTGTCGACCATCAGAACGGCACCGTCGCGCAGCAGGACTTCGTAAATCACCGTCGGCGCCGTCGTGATCAAGTCCATGTCGAACTCGCGCTCCAGCCGCTCCTGCACGATTTCCATGTGCAGCAAACCGAGGAACCCGCAGCGAAAGCCGAAGCCCAACGCCTGCGATACTTCCGGCTCGTACTGCAA
>DHXL01000316.1:6976-7936 GCA_002415335.1 Oxalobacteraceae bacterium UBA5157 | reverse complement strand
ATACTGTTTGCACGGAAATTATTTGATAAAAAGTTGATTGACATCGACCGCAGAGAATGGTCCCATACGGTTCACGAAAATTTATTTTCAAAAAAAATCATATTTTCCGAAGTCGCGAAAAGTGCGGGAAACCATACCTTGGTTAGCCGTAAGAAGCATTGATACTGGAGGAAGCTGTATGGAATTTTCGGAGTACGAGCGAAATCCCGGCAAGAAGTTTACCGGAATCGCTTTTGTCATTTTTTTGCATGTCTTCATCATCTATGCACTGGTTACCGGCCTGGCCCGTAAAGTAGTGGAAGTGATCAAGCAGCCGATCGAAACCAAGATCATCGAGGAAGTCAAGCCGCCCCCGCCGCCTGACTTGCCGCCGCCGCCGCCCCCGCCCAAGTTGCTGGCACCGCCGCCACCGTTCATACCGCCGCCCGAGGTGCAGATTCAGCAGCCGCCGCAGCAGAACACGATCACGGCCGTGTCGAACGTCAAGCCCGACAATCCGGTCATGCCGGCCGTGGTGCGCGAAACGCCCGCGACCAGCCAGGTACTGGTGCCGGCCGTGGTCGACGCGCGCAATTGCGAGAAGCCCGAGTACCCGAGAAAGTCGCTGCGCAATGAGGAAACCGGCACCGTCACGCTGCAATTCCTGATCGGTCTCGACGGTCGCGTGGTCGAATCGAAGATTCTCAAGTCAAGCGGCTCGCGGGACTTGGACAACGCGGCGCGCGCCGGCCTCAGCCTGTGTAAATTCACGCCCGGCACGGTCGACGGCAAACCGCAGCAATCGTGGACCAAGATGCAATACGTATGGAAGCTGGAATGACACGAAGGCAGCCGTATCGCCGTTGCGTCACGCCCTGATGTCATTTAAGCCTCAACTAATATAAATTTGGAGTCAGCATGTCTATAAATTCTCGTTTGTCCGCTTGTTTGTCCACCTTCGTCGCGGTTGTCCTGATGTCC
>DHXL01000316.1:5542-6743 GCA_002415335.1 Oxalobacteraceae bacterium UBA5157 | reverse complement strand
CCGGTTGCCCCACCGCTGATCCCGATGGTCACGAAGGAAACCGTCACCAACCCGTACGGCCTCGACGCGCTCTGGAAAGGCGGCGACTTCGTTGCGCGCGGCACCCTGATCATCCTGGTCATCATGTCGATGGGCAGCTGGTACATCCTGATCACCAAGCTGTTCGACCAGTTCAAGATGATGGGTCAGGCCAGGGATGCGCGCAGCAAGTTCTGGAAAGCCAGCTCGGTCAACACTGGCGTGAGCGCTCTGAAAGAAGGCAGCCCGTTCCGCTTCATCGCCGAAAACGGCATCAAGGCCAACGAGCATCATGACGGCGCGCTGCTGGAACAGATCGACCTGAACACCTGGATCACGATGTCGATCCAGCGCGCCACCGAGAAGGTCCAGAGCCGCCTGCAAGACGGCCTGTCGTTCCTCGCCACGGTCGGCTCGACCGCGCCGTTCGTCGGCCTGTTCGGCACCGTCTGGGGCATCTACCACGCACTGACCGCGATCGGCATCGCCGGCCAGGCCTCGATCGACAAGGTCGCCGGCCCGGTCGGTGAAGCGCTGATCATGACCGCGATCGGCCTGGCCGTCGCGGTGCCTGCGGTATTGGGCTACAACTGGCTGGTACGCCGCAACAAGGGCGCGATGGAAGAAGTCCGCTCGTTCAGTTCGGACCTGCACTCGGTGTTGCTGAGCGGCGTGATGTCGAGCAGCGAGGCGAGCCGCGCAGTCGTCAAGAAGGTTGGCTAAATCATGGCCATGTCTATCGGTTCCCCCGATGGGGATGAAGACGAGGTAATCGCGGCCATCAACACCACGCCGTTGGTGGACGTGATGCTGGTGCTGCTGATCATCTTCCTGATCACGATCCCGGTGGTCACGCATACGATTCCGGTGAAACTGCCGAGCGAGACCAACCAGCCGTACAAGACCAAGCCGGAAAACATCAACATCGCGGTGAACAAGGATGGCGATATGTTCTGGAACGAAAAGTTCGTGCCGGACACCACGGTGCTGCTGGAGAAGCTGAAGACGGTCGCGGTGATCGTGCCGCAGCCGGAACTGCACATCCGCGGCGACCAGGAGACGCGCTATGAATTCATCGGCAAGGTGATCCTGACGGCGCAGCGGGCCGGCATCGCGAAGGTCGCGTTCATCACGGAGCCGCCGGCAAGAGGTGGATAAGAACGAATACGGCGTAGCGTGCGCT
>DHXL01000316.1:4949-5368 GCA_002415335.1 Oxalobacteraceae bacterium UBA5157 | reverse complement strand
CATGAAAAGGAAACCATCATGAGCATGAATGTCGGATCAGGCAGCAGCACGGCCGAACCGGAACCGATGATCGAAATGAACATGACGCCGTTGATCGACGTCATGCTGGTGCTGCTGATCATGCTGATCATCACCATCCCGATCCAGAACCATTCGGTGAATCTGAACCTGCCGGTCGGCACGCCACCGCCGCCGACCAAGCCGCCGGTCGTGGTCACGATCGACGTCGACTTCGACGGCACCGTGATCTGGGACAACCAGGTGGTGCCGAGCCGGGCGGCTCTGGAAGGCAAGCTGCAAACGGTGGGGGCGATGGCCGACCAACCGGAAATCCACCTGCGGCCGAACAAGCTGGTGGCCTACAAGTCGGTGGCTGCCGTGATGGCCTCGGCCCAGCGGCTCGGCGTGACCAAGATCGG
>DHXL01000316.1:0-4755 GCA_002415335.1 Oxalobacteraceae bacterium UBA5157 | reverse complement strand
TTGAAAGATCAACCATGTTCCAGTTTCGTCTCGCACACCTCGGCCTGATTGCTGCCGCCATCGGTTTGAATACCGCGCCCGCCATGATCGGGCTTTCCTCCGTGGCGCACGCCACCGAGCAGGCAGTTTCCTTACGTCCGGAAATCGGAAAACCTTTGCAAGCCGCACAGAATCTGGTCAACGCGCAGAAGTATCGCGAAGCCCTCGACAAAGTACGTGAAGCAGAAGCCATCGGCGGCAAGACGCCGGTCGAGCAATTCACGATTGACCGCATGCGCGCGGCGGCAGCCTATGGCGCAAACGACAATGAAACGGCCGCCAAATCGTTCGAAGCGGTGATCGCCACCGGCCGCCTGTCATCCGGCGATCAAATAAAGTATGTGCAAACGCTGGGCGGTTTGTACTATCGCATCAAAGACTATCCGAAAGCCATCACCTGGCTGTCGCGTTACCTGAAAGAGGGCGGCGACGATCCAAAGATACGCGCGCTGCTGGTCCAGACCTACTACCTGAATAATGACCTTGCGCGTGCCTCGCAGGCGCTGCGCGCCGACTTGCAGGCCGACGACAAAGCCGGCCGCACACCGTCGGAAGACCAGTTGCAGCTGCTGGCCAACCTTGCTGCCAGACAGAACGACAAAGCCGCGTATGCCAACGCGATGGAGCGACTGGTCGCCCACTATCCGAAGAAGGAATACTGGGCCGATTTGCTGAACCGGGTTCAATCGAAGCCGGGCTATGCGGACCGCCTGGCCCTGGATCTGTATCGCCTGAAACTGGCCAGCGGTCAGTTGAACAGCGCGGCCCAGTACATGGAAATGTCGCAGTTGGCATTGCAGGCGGGTTTCCCGGCGGAGGGCAAGAAAATCGTTGAGCTCGGTTTCCAAAATAACCTCCTCGGAACCGGTCCGGAAGCCGCGCGCCACAAGCGCTTGCGCGATCTGGCGGCCAAGAGCGCCGCCGAGGACGTGAAGACGATGGCGCAAGGAGAGGCGGACGCCAACAAGAACAAGGATGGCATTGGCCTGGTCAATCTGGGCTATGCCTACATCACGACCGACCAGTTCGAGAAAGGTATCAGCTTGATGGAGCAAGGGGTTCGCAAGGGTGAGCTCAAGCGTCCGGAAGACGCCAAACTGCATCTGGCGCTTGCCTACCTGCAAGCAGGCAAAAAAGCGAAAGCGATCCAGATGTTCAAGACCGTGCAAGGCAACGATGGCACCAGTGATCTTGCGCGTCTCTGGGTGATGCAAATCAACCATCCGATGAATTGAGGCGGCTACCATTGCGGGACAGAGTAACGATCGACGGAGACACCCAAACTGGTGCAGCGGCATTCTGTCCCCTACCCATCCAACCTGAACAGCAAATGAAACAAACTGCTCCGATTGACTATCTGCTGTCCAATGCTGCCATCACGGAACAGATCGCGAAGACGTATCCTTCGCTGTCCTCCGCGCATCGCAAGGCGGCGGACTATGTGCTCGCGAATCCGTTTCGCGCGGCGACGATGACGATCGACGAACTGGCGCAGGCGGTCGGGATGTCGGTCGCAACCGCTAACCGCTTTTCGCGCACACTGGGATTCGACGGCTACCCGCAGTTCCGGGCCGAACTGGTACGCGCGTTCGAGTCCGCGCTGGCGCCGGTCGAGAAGCTGCGCTCCGAATTGGAGCGCGAGGCAACCAGCGCCGAGATTTTCACCGCGTCGCTGGAAGAGGATCTCGACAATATCCATGGCACCAAGCGCCAGTTGAGCGAAGCCGCCTGCGAAAAAGCCGTCGACATGATTCTGGCCGCGCCGCGGGTCTTCATTCTCGGCTTCAGCACCAGCGCCTATCTCGGTTCGATCATGGCGCACCGGCTCGACCCCTATTGCCCAATCGTACAGACGATTGCCAACGACGCCGGCCCATCGCAAGCCGCGCGCCGACTCTTCAAGCTCAAGCGGGACGACCTGGTCATCGTCATCTCCTTCCCGCGCTATAGCAAATTCACGGTCGAGCTGCTGGGCCTGGCGCGCGAACAGCAAGCCACGGTACTGGCGATTACCGACAGTTCGACCTCGCCGCTGGTACCGATGGCCGATCTGGTGCTATACGCGAAAAGCGAGCGCCGACTCTCGGCAACCTCAGAGGCTGCCGCGCTTTCGCTGATCGAAGCATTGTGCGGCGCGGTCGTGCATCGTGCGAAAAATTCGCTGCGTACCGCAACCGACCTGACCGAACGCCTGCTGCCCTACCTGTATGTCGGACCGCCGCAAGCCGCGAAAAAAAGTGCCTCCATGGCGCGCAAGAACCCACGCAAGTAACCGGATGATCCTTCACCGCAGGACCGCCTCACGCGGCCGCTCGCGCTTTCGCCCGATTCGAGGCGTGGTCGCGCGCGTCTTTTGCCGCTTATGACGTCTGTCGTATCAACGAGTTTCTTTTTCAACCAGCGAAGAGAAGATGATGAAATCGATAAGCCTTAATTGCGCCGCAGTGCTGGCACTCGCGCTGACCTTGGCCGGTTCGGCCTGCGCCCAGGAAAATCCAGCCTTGTTTCTCGGTCGTGCGAACGCGAGAGTCGCCCGCGCCTCCGCCTTCCGCAGCAACTGGGACGGCCCGGTCAGCGGACCGAAGATCGCGTCAAAGAGATTGATCGTTTTCATCGGCTCCGACTTCCGCAATAGCGGCGTGGCAGGCGTTGCCGCCGGCACCAGGGAAGCGGCGGCAATGGCTGGCTGGGAAGTCGCCACGATCGACTGCTACGGCGTCCCGAGCCGGCACGCGGAGGCGTTCAGCCGCGCGATGGCGCTCAAGCCCGCCGGCATCATCCTGGCGGGCATCGACGCACAAATGCAAGCCAAGGAAATGCGCGCGGCCGCCGGACAAAAGATTCCGGTGGTCGGCTGGCACGCCGCCACCAAAACCGGTCCGGCCGATGGCTTGTACACCAACGTCACGACCGACCCCAAGGAAGTCGGGCAAATTGCGGCCCTGCTCGGCATCGTCGAATCCAAAGGCAAGGCCGGCGTGGTGGTATTCGCCGATTCATCGAGCCTGTACGCATCGGCGAAATCGAATGAAATCGTCGACATCGTCCGGCAGTGCCAGACCTGCTCGCTGCTCGGCGTGGAAGACGTCCCGCTGACCGAGGCCGCCGCACAGTTGCAGCAGCGAGTCGCCGCCCTGCACCAGAAATACGGTGCGCACTGGACGCAACTGATCGGCATCAACGACGTGTATTTCGATGCGCTGACGAGCCCGGCCGCGCTCGCCATCCTGGCCGGCAACAAGCTGCAGGCGATCTCGGCCGGCGACGGCTCGCGCGCCGCCTACCAGCGAATTCGCGGCAAGACGCTGCAGATCGGGACCGTACCTGAACCGCTGAATATGCAGGGCTGGCAACTGATCGATGAGCTCAATCGTGCGATTGCCGGCCAGAAGCCAAGCGGCTACGAGACGCCGGCCTATCTGGTTACCAGTCAGAACATCGCGTTCCATGGCGGTCAGCAAAATTCTTTCGAACCCAGCAACGGCTATCGCAGCGAGTACAAGAAAATCTGGAAGAAGTGATGGATGTCGGCGCCGGGGCTCTGCCTTCGGCGCAGGCCCGGCCGACCTCGCCAGTGGCCGCGTATGCTAAAATGACCTACTTCTCAATGCGATTCGCGCGCCTGAAGAAATAGGCTAAGCGATTGATTTTCTTGCTTATTTTTCACCACGCCACGCTAACCGACACGTATTTTTCCCGATGAAACGGAGTTTGACATGTGGGCGCGACGCTTCCTGATCTGTTTATTGTTGACGGTGACGGCGCTTCCGGCCCTCGCGTTTGAGCGTCCTTTTCCTGCGGCCGCCAAGCGCGGCGCGATGACTCCGGGCTATTATCCCGAGATTACGATGGACGGCAAGACGCGGCGACTATCGCCCGGCGCCCGCATCTGGAACCAGGACAACACGATTGACATGCCAACCGCGCTGCGCGGCAGCGACATAGTCGTCAATTACACCGAAAACAATGCGGGCGAGATCGACAATGTCTGGATTCTGACCGCAGACGAAGCGAGCAAGGATCCGACGCAGCAACCAAGCCAATAGCTTCAATCTGGAAATGTTGAGGACAGCGGTGCCGCAGGAATTTCGGATCGCATGCGATCCGCCTGCGGAACGCTGGTAGCTTGCAAGCCACTACGCGTCCTGCAAGGACCACCTCGTTCAACTCTTTCCCACAATGCCTAAACATGAAAAAAGTATTCATTAAGACCTTCGGTTGCCAGATGAACGAGTACGATTCGGACAAGATGGCCGACGTGCTGAACGCCTCTCACGGCTTGATCAAGACCGAGACGGCGGAAGACGCCGACGTGATCCTGCTGAACACTTGCTCGGTGCGCGAGAAAGCGCAGGAAAAGGTATTTTCCGATCTCGGCCGCCTCCGCGAATTGAAACTCATCAAGCCGGATCTGGTGATCGGCGTCGGCGGCTGCGTCGCATCGCAGGAAGGCGCCGCGATCGTCAAGCGCGCACCGTATGTCGACCTGGTGTTCGGCCCTCAAACCCTGCATCGGCTGCCGCAATTGCTCGATCAGCGCCGCACCAGCGGACTGTCGCAAGTCGACATCAGTTTTCCGGAAATTGAAAAATTCGATCATCTGCCGCCGGCCAAGGTTGACGGACCGACAGCGTTTGTATCGATCATGGAAGGCTGCAGCAAGTATTGCAGTTACTGCGTGGTGCCCTACACGCGCGGAGAAGAGGTATCGCGCCG
>DHXL01000090.1 GCA_002415335.1 Oxalobacteraceae bacterium UBA5157 | reverse complement strand
CGCGTGACGCCGTTGCCGCAGCACGAATCGTTTCACGCGGTATTTTTCCCGAGCTGGGAACAAGGACAAAACGCGGTGCGCAGTATCGCGCAAGCCAAGCTGCCGCTCTCGATGCTGCGTCTGTCGAATCCGACCGAAACATTGACCACGCTGACGTTGGCCGGCCACAAAAAATTGATCGGCGCGCTCAATACCTACCTGCGCTGGCGCGGCTGCGGTGAAGACAAATGCATGCTGATGATCGGCGCGACCGGCGACAAGTCGACTGCGGCCAATGCGCTGGCCGGCGCGTTGCGCATCGCGCGCGCGTGGCAGGGCAAGCACGTGGGGCGTGCTATGGGCGACAAATGGAAGCACAACCGTTTCCATGGCGTCTATCTGCGCAACTCGCTATGGCAACAGGGCTACGCGGTCGATACCGTCGAAACCGCAGTCGATTGGCCCGGTGTCAACGGCATGATGCAGGCGCTCGAACAGGCCGCTACCGGGGCACTGGCGGGATTCGGCGAGCAGCTGCACACCTACACCCACCTGTCGCATGTCTACGCGCAAGGAGCGAGCGTCTACACCACCTTCGCGTACCGGCTGGCCGGCGACTATGAGCAGGATCTGGCGCGTTGGCGCGCGTTGAAGGGCTCGGTCTGCGCAGCGATCGTGGCGCACCGCGGGACCATCAGCCATCAGCATGGAGTCGGCACCGATCACGCTCCTTATCTGGCGGCGGAGAAAGGCGAACTCGGCATCAGTGCGATGCGCCACCTGTACCGCCATTTCGATCCGGCCGGCATGATGAATCCGGGCAAGCTGTTGCCGGAAGAAACCAGTCCGGGGTGAGCGCGATGTGGCAAGCACAAGGGAGAGAACAATTGCCTGCCGTCCTGGCGCGCGAATGGGATATCGTCATCATCGGCGGCGGCATTACCGGTGCCGGGATTCTGCTGGAAGCGGCACGGCGCGGCTTGCGCGCATTGCTGGTGGAGCAGCGCGATTTTGCCTGGGGCACGTCCAGCCGCTCTTCCAAACTGGTGCATGGCGGCTTGCGCTATCTGAAGGAAGGCAAGCTGCAACTGACGCGCGATTCGGTACGCGAGCGGCAGCACCTGCTGCATGAAGCGGCCGGATTGGTCGAGGCGCAAAGCTTTGCATTCGCCGACTATCGCGGTCGCAAACCGGGACGCTGGCTATTCTCGCTCGGGCTGGCCGTGTATGACTGGATGGCCGGGCAGCGCGCCCGTCATTACTTTCCGCCCGACGAATTCCTGCTGCTGGCGCCGCACATCAAACGCGCCGACCTGAATGGCGGCATGTGCTATCAGGACGCCAAGACCGACGACGCGCGACTGGTGCTGCGCGTGCTGCAGGAAGCGCGCGACGCAGGCGGCGTCGCGGTCAACTACCTGGCCGCCAAGCGCGTCTTGCGCACCGACGGCAAGGCGCACGGTGTCGAATTGCTCGATGCTGCCAGCGAGACGACCTATTCGGTGAACGCCAGAGTCGTCATCAGCGCCACCGGCGCCTGGGCCGACGGTTTGCGCGTGCAACAGGGCGCGAAGCCGATGTTGCGGCCATTGCGCGGCAGCCATTTGGTGCTGCCGGCATGGCGTTTGCCGGTGGCGCAAGCAATCAGCCTGATGCATCCGCAGGACGGGCGGCCGGTGTTCGCCTTTCCGTGGGAGGGCGTGACGCTGGTCGGCACCACCGACGTCGATCACGGCGAAGACATGCGGCTCGAAGCGGCGATCACGCCGGACGAAGTGGCGTACTTGATGGCCGCGCTCGAATTCCAGTTTCCGCAACTAGGGCTGACACTGGACGATATCATCGCGACGTACGCCGGCGTGCGGCCGGTGATCGATAGCGGCAAAGCCGATCCGTCGAAGGAGGGGCGCGATCATGTGGTGCTGCTGGAAGACGGCTTGTTGACGGTCACCGGCGGCAAGCTGACTACCTTTCGCCTGATCGCGCTCGATGCGCTGAAGCATGCCGCGCCGCTGCTGCCGGGCTGGCACGATGCGCTGCAACCGGCGCCGATATTCGGATTCACGCAGCCGCTGCCGGACCACTTGTGCAGCGAGTTCGGCATCGATGCCCAGCGTCGCCAACGATTGCAGGGACGCTACGGCAAACATGCGGTGGCGCTGCTCGCGGCGGCGCAGCCTGCCGAGCTCGAACTCATCGCCGGCACTGAAACGCATTGGGCCGAATTGCGCTGGACCGCGCGCACCGAGGCAGTCATGCATCTGGAAGACCTGCTGCTGCGCCGCACGCGGTTAGGCTTGCAGCTACGCGCCGGCGGCGCCGGCATCCTGCCACGTATTCGCGCGATCTGCCAACCTGAATTGGGTTGGAGCGACCAACGATGGGATGCCGAGCAAACGGCTTATCTGGCGCTGTGGAGCCGGCACTACGATTTGCCGCCGCGTGCACAAATTCCGGATTGGCGTGCTGCGCCGACCGCCGCATCCACCTAACCGCGACCAGCACCGCTTCTCGCGACCGCAATACTTGATCAGTTGAGGACAGAGTGCGCGTCACCTAGGAGGCGCTTAACTCTGTCCCCCAACATTTAGGAAGCGACATGTCCAACGAATACGTGCTGGCGATCGACAACGGTACCCAAAGCGTGCGCGCGCTGCTAGTCGATTTGCACGGAAATATCGTGGCCAAATCGCAGGTGCATCTGGAAGCGTATTACTCGACCTATCCCGGTTGGGCGGAACACGATCCGGAAGATTATTGGCAAGCCGTCTGCACCGCCTGCCAACGCCTGTGGGCAGAAACCGAGTTACCGAAAAGCGCGGTCAAGGGCGTCGCCATTACGACCCAGCGCGCCACCATGATCAACCTCGACAGCGATGGCAAGCCGCTGCGACCGGCGATCGTGTGGCTCGATCAACGCCGCACCGACGAGGTGCCGCCGATCGGCGCGCTGTGGAGGATGGCATTCAGGCTGGCGCGCGTCGAAAACACGATCAACTTTTTTCGTTCGGAATCGGAAGCCAACTGGATCAAAGCCAATCAGCCGGAGATTTGGGCCAAGACCGACAAATTCCTGATGCTGTCGGGTTACCTGAATTACCGCATGTGCGGCCGCTTTATCGATTCGGCCGGATCGCAAGTCGGCTATGTGCCGTTCGATTACAAGCGCCTGAAGTGGGCCGGCGCGAGCGACTGGAAATGGCAGGCCTTGCCGATCACGCGCGCGATGTTGCCCGAGCTGGTGCCGCCCGGCACCGTCATCGGCGCGATCGACGCCGTGGCGGCCGCCGCCACCGGCATCCCGTTCGGCACGCCGCTGATCGCCGCCGCAGCCGACAAGGCGTGCGAAGTGATCGGCGCGGGCTGCATCGAGCCGCACATCGGTTGCCTCAGCTATGGCACTACCGCGACCATCAACACCACCAGCGCGAAGTATCTTGAAGTCACGCCCTTCATCCCGCCTTATCCGGCGGCGGTGCCGGGCGCGTACAGCACCGAAGTGCAGATCTTCCGTGGCTACTGGATGGTCAACTGGTTCAAGGAGCAATTCGGCCAGCACGAAAAAACGCGTGCGGTGGCGGAGGGCGTAGCAGCGGAGGAATTATTTGACGAACTGGTCAATGCAGTGCCGCCCGGCTCGATGGGCTTGATGCTGCAGCCATACTGGAGCCCGGGCCTCAAGGTGCCCGGCCCGGAAGCGAAGGGCGCGGTGATCGGTTTCGGCGACGTGCATACACGTGCCCACTTTTACCGTGCGATCCTGGAGGGGCTGGCGTATGCATTGCGCGAGGGTAAGGAACGCATCGAAAAACGCAGCGGCGTGCCGATCACCGCGCTGCGTGTATCCGGAGGCGGCTCGCAAAGCGATGCCGCGATGCAGCTGACCGCGGACATTTTCGGCTTGCCGACCGCCCGTCCGCATGTCTATGAGACGTCCGGTCTTGGCGCTGCGATCGACGCCGCGGTCGGCCTGAAGCTCTATCCAGACTTCACCACGGCGATCAACGCGATGACGCGAATCGGGCGTGTGTTTGAACCGCTACCGCATAATCAAAAAATCTACGACGAGCTCTATCACCGGGTGTACCAGAAGATGTATCTGCGGCTGCAACCGCTATATCGCGAGATTCAGAAAATTACCGGCTATCCGCGAATGGATTGAAGATCCTGCCGGCGATCGAATTCGGTCGCCGAGCAGACACACGGCCCGCCATTCGCGAGAAGCGAATCAGCTGGTTGATGATTCCGGCGTGTGCGTGATCGCCTTGCGTTCCGTAGGCCAATCCGAGAATGCGAACACCCACAGCGCGACGAGGTTGACCAGAGGCACCAGTGCCAGCAGGGCCCACCAGCCATCGTAGCCGGCCTTCACCATGATTTTCCAGCACGGAACGACAAAGATGGCAGCAAATAACAGTGTGAAAAATCCGTGGCCAATGCCGAATATTCCCATACCCATATCGTTCTCCTCGATTGAAGTGCGCTGCAATATGGTACTGCTAAATTCCGCGGATGGGTTCGACAGGTGAATATCGAGAGCCGCGGTCGACTAC
Organism: Oxalobacteraceae bacterium UBA5157; assembly: GCA_002415335.1. Classification (GTDB taxonomy): domain Bacteria; phylum Pseudomonadota; class Gammaproteobacteria; order Burkholderiales; family Burkholderiaceae_D; genus UBA5157. Next base: position 310 of record DHXL01000090.1, on the reverse strand, counting down.
TCGTCGCGCTCGGTCGGATAGGGCGGCTTCGCGGTCGTATCGGTCGTCACGTCGACGATCACGCGCTCGACGTCCGGCGTCGATTCGATAAAGGCGTCAAGCCGCTCTTTGTCCGCGGCCGTGGCTACGCAACCCTCGACCCAGACAAATTTTCTCTTGATCGTGATCCACAAGCTGGCATCCTTGAATGCCTCGCTATCGTCAAAACGCGCCTGAATCGTTTTCGCCAGCGCCGGGTCATAGAGATACGCGTTGGGCTGCGCGCATTTTCCCGCCATCCAGCAACTGGTGCCGCGCTCGACGCGCGAGT
>DHXL01000091.1 GCA_002415335.1 Oxalobacteraceae bacterium UBA5157 | reverse complement strand
ACTTTGTCCCCAACATTATAGAGAGCGCTACGTTCATACGCACTCTACAACAACTTCAAATCTTGGCGCTCGTCATCGCCGCGCTGCCCCACGTCGTCCTCCAGCGCGTCTTGACCGAAGACAAACCAAGCAACGCAATCACGGCCAGCGATCCGAAAATGATCAAGCCCATCTGATAGCTGCCGGTCAACTGTTTCGAATAACCGAGGCTAGACGCCAGATAGAAACCGCCGATGCCGCCGGCCATCCCGACCAGCCCGGTCATCACGCCAATTTCCTTGCGGAAGCGCTGCGGCACCAACTGGAACACCGCGCCGTTGCCGGTGCCGAGCGCAAGCATCGCCAGCACGAACACGATCACCGCCGCAGTCGCCGATGGCAAGCCGATGCTGGCGATGAACAGGAAGCCCGCCGCGAGCGCATACATCAGCGAAAGCGACTTGATGCCGCCGATGCGATCGGCCAGCCTGCCGCCGAACGGCCGCACCATTGAACCGGCAAACACGCAGGCGGCCGTGAAATAGCCCGCCGTGACCGGCGACAAACTGTATTGGCCGTTGAAGTAAATGGTCAGCGACGAGGCCAGGCCGGAGAAGCCGCCGAACGTGACGCTGTAAAAAAACATGAACCACCAGGCATCCTTGTCCTTCAATACTTTCAGGTATTCGATCATCGATTTCGCAGGCGGCGCCGAGGGTGCATCTTTCGCGAAAACCAGATACACAACCAGGGCTACGGAGAGCGGAATCAGGCACAGGCCGAATACGTTTTGCCAGCCGAACATAATGGCCAAAGTAGGCGCAAACAGCGCGGCAAACGCAGTGCCGGAATTACCGGCGCCGGCGATGCCGAGCGCGGTGCCCTGATGCTCCGGCGGATACCAGCGCGACGCCAGCGGCAACGCGACCGCGAACGCAGCGCCTGCCACGCCGAGCAAGATGCCGAGCGTCAGCAGGTTGGAATAGCTATGCAGATTGCCGAGCCAGGCCCAGACCAAGCCGAGCATCACGATCACCTGGCCAATGATGCCGGCCTTCTTCGGCTTCAAGTGATCGACCAGCACGCCCATCACAATGCGCAGCAGGGCGCCGGCCAGCAGCGGCGTGGCGACCATTAGGCCTTTTTGCGCGGCGGTCAATCCCAGGTCTTTCGATATCTGGACCGCAAGCGGCCCGAGCAGGACCCACACCATGAAGCTCAGATCGAAGTAGAAGAATGAGGCAAGCAGGGTCGGCGTGTGGCCTGCCTTCCAGAATGAAGTCTTTTGCATGATGATTTCCCGAGAATTGAAAACTTGATCCCAGCTGCACTCGCAAGGGCTGTGCCACCATCCCGTGCACGTTGCACCCTTATAGGAGTGACCCGGTCCCGTGTTTGTGCATCGCACCACTTCGATTGCTGCTGCGCACTTTTCGGGTGCGAATTCCGGCTCTATTCGGTGCATTTGCAGCGCATGCACCATGCGTGCGACTGGCACCGATCTTGCGTAGATAACGGCTAGAAGGCTTTAATGAAGAAGCTGAAATCACGAAGGAGCTTTAATGAAGAAGCTGAAATTAGTCATGGTCGGCAACGGCATGGCCGGCGTGCGCACTTTGGAAGAATTGCGCAAGATCGCCCCGGATATCTACGACATCACCGTCTTCGGCGCCGAGCCGTACGCCAACTACAACCGCATCTTGCTGTCGCCGGTGCTGGCCGGCGAGCAAACCATCCAGGACATCATGTTGAACGATGTCGACTGGTATGCGGAAAATGGCATCACTCTTCATCTCGGCAAGAAAATCACCAGGATCGATCGCGTCAAGCGCCTCGTCATCGCAGAAAACGGCACGGCAGCCGAGTATGACCGTCTGTTGATGGCGACCGGCTCCAACCCTTTCCTGCTGCCGGTGCCGGGCAAGGAGTTGCAAGGCGTGATTTCCTACCGCGACATTCACGACACCAACGCGATGATCGATGCGGCGCAAGTGCATAAGCATGCGATTGTGATCGGCGGCGGCCTGTTGGGCCTGGAAGCGGCCAACGGACTGAAGCTGCGCGGCATGGACGTGACCGTCGTGCATTTGCCGACCTGGCTGATGGAGCGTCAGCTCGATCCGGTCGCGGGCAAGATGCTGCAAAAATCGCTCGAAGACCGCGGCCTCAAATTCCTGCTCGACAAGAACACGCAGGAAATCGTCGGCGACGAAAATGGTTGCGTGAAAGCGATTCGTTTCACCGATGGTCTCGAAATTCCGGCGCAATTGGTGGTGATGGCGGTCGGCATTCGCCCCAATACCACGCTGGCCGAATCGTGCGGCATTTACTGCAATCGCGGCATCGTCGTCAGCGACACGATGCAGACTTACGATCCGCGCGTCTATGCAGTCGGCGAATGCGCGAACCATCGCGGTATTGCTTACGGCCTGGTCGCACCGCTATTCGAAATGGCGAAAGTCTGTGCCAATCACTTGGCTAATTTCGGCATCGGCCGCTACCAGGGTTCGGTGATGTCGACCAAGCTCAAGGTGACCGGCATCGACCTGTTCTCGGCCGGCGAATTCATGGGCGGCGAAGGCACCGAAGAAATCGTTTTGTCCGATCCGATAGGCGGCGTTTACAAGAAACTGGTGCTCAAAGGCGACAAGCTGGTCGGTGCCTGCCTGTACGGCGACACGGTCGATGGCAGCTGGTACTTCAAGCTGTTGCGCGAAGGCCGCGACGTGAGTGAAATGCGCGACTCGCTGATGTTCGGCGAATCGAATACCGGCCGCCCCGGCGATAGCGGGCACGAAGGCCATACCAAGGCAGCGGCCATGCCCGACTCGGCCGAAGTATGCGGCTGCAACGGCGTATGCAAAGGCACCATCGTCAAGGCGATCAAGGAGCAAGGCCTGTTCACGCTGGAAGACGTGCGCAAGCACACCAAGGCATCGGCTTCGTGCGGTTCCTGCACTGGGCTGGTCGAGCAAATCATCATGGCGACGGCGGGCGGCGATTATTCGGCCGCCAGCAAGGCCAAGCCGATGTGCGGCTGCACCGATCATACGCACCAGGAAGTGCGCGATGCGATCAAGGTCGAGAAGTTGCTGACGATCGCGGGCACGATGGAATTTCTGGCATGGCGCACGCCGAACGGCTGTTCCTCGTGCCGCCCGGCGCTCAACTACTACCTGCTGTCGACCTGGCCGCATGAGGCGAAGGACGACCCGCAATCGCGCTACATCAACGAGCGCGCGCACGCCAACATCCAGAAGGACGGCACGTTCTCGGTGATCCCGCGCATGTGGGGCGGCGAAACCAATGCGTCCGAATTGCGCCGCATCGCCGACGTGGTCGACAAGTACAAGATCCCGACCGTCAAGGTCACCGGCGGCCAGCGGCTCGATTTGCTCGGTGTGAAAAAAGAAGACTTGCGCGCGGTCTGGCAAGACCTCGGCATGCCGTCCGGTCACGCCTATGCGAAAGCGTTGCGTACTGTCAAGACCTGCGTCGGTTCCGAATGGTGCCGCTTCGGTACCCAGAACTCGACCCTGATGGGACAACAGCTGGAGCGCGCGTTGTGGAAAATGTATGCGCCGCACAAGGTCAAGATCGCGGTATCCGGCTGTCCGCGGAATTGCGCGGAATCCGGCATCAAGGACGTCGGCGTGATCGGTGTCGATTCCGGCTGGGAAATTTATGTCGGCGGCAACGGCGGCATCAAGACCGAGGTCGCGCATTTCTTCGCCAAGGTCAAAACCCATGAAGAAGTGCTGGAGTATGCCGGCGCATTTCTGCAGCTGTACCGCGAGGAAGGCTGGTACCTTGAGCGCACCGTGCATTACATCGGACGCGTCGGTCTCGACCACGTCAAGAAGAAGGTGCTGGAGGATGTCGCCAACCGCAAGGCGCTGTATGAGCGCATGCTGTTCTCGCTCGACGGCGAGCCGGACCCATGGCACGAGCAAGACAAGGCACTGGTCGACGCACGCCAGTTTGCGCCTTTGACAGCTTGACCGCTTGATAGCTTGCATCTTGACACCGCAATGACGACACCCGTGCGGCTCGATTGATTTGAAAGGAGCCACCATGAGACTCTATCTAATCGCGATCGTGATTACGTTGACGGCCACTTACGTGATCGTCAACGGATGTATCTTTCATGCGTCATCCGCGCGGGCTGTATCGATCACGTACTTATCCATTTATATCAATTAAAGTAGAGGCAATCAGATGTCTAATCAATGGAAAGTCATCTGCAACGTCGCAGATATTCCTGTATTAGGTGCACGTGTCGTCAGCCGGGCAGCGAAGCCCGGTGAGCCGCGCCAGGACGT
>DHXL01000130.1:605-5204 GCA_002415335.1 Oxalobacteraceae bacterium UBA5157 | reverse complement strand
CTTTGATAGCCGCCAAGCGCGGTCTGGATCGCGTACTGGCCAGGCGCGTTGGCGCACAGGCGCATCGATGCCAGCATGTTCAAGCCTTCGATGTAATCGGTAGCATGCTTTTTTTCGCCGGAGACGACCATCCAGCCGGCACGATAGCCGCAGCAGCGATAATTCTTGGAGAGGCCATTCAGCGTGATGAACAGCACGTCGTCCGCTAACGAGGCAATGGACGTATGGAGCGCGTCGTCGTAGAGTGTCTTGTCGTAAATCTCATCCGCGAACACGATCAACTGATGCTGACGCGCGACTTCGACGATCTGCTGCAGCACCTCGACCGGATACAGCGCGCCGGTTGGATTGTTCGGGTTGATCACGACGATCGCCTTGGTGTGCGGAGTGATTTTTCTCTTGATATCGTCGATGTCCGGCAGCCAGCCGCTCGCTTCATCGCAGATATAGTGCACCGGCTTGCCGCCCGACAGGCTCACCGCCGCGGTCCACAGCGGATAGTCGGGCGCCGGCACCAAAACTTCATCGCCGTTATTGAGCAGGGCATTCATGCCCATCACGATCAATTCCGATGCGCCGTTGCCAAGATAGATGTCCTCGATCGTCACACCGTCAATATTTTTTTGCTGCGAGTAATGCATGATCGCCTTGCGCGGCGCGAACATGCCCTTGGAATCGGTGTAAGCAGACGCATTGCTCATGTTGAGGATCATGTCATGCACGATCTCGTCCGGCGAATCGAAGCCGAATACCGCCAGATTGCCGATATTCAGTTTGATGATCTTGTGGCCCTCTTCCTCCATTTGCTTGGCTTTTTCCAGCACCGGGCCGCGAATGTCGTAACAAACGTCCGCCAGTTTCTTCGATTTTTGAATCGGTCGCACAGCTTCTATTCCTTTGATTTTTGATGCAAGGCCGCGATCCCATGCTGCACCGCGAAAAGATCCATTTTGCCGAAAGCGTCCTGTTTTATCAATCGATAACCGTCAATTGACGATAGAAAACGCTACAATGCGGCATCTTTCTCATCAAATTGCCGGTAATTCGCGTTGGCAACCGGCACGCACGCGCATGAAACTCCATACGACCGCTACCCAGCAATATCAAACCGTCACCGGCTACGACGACAACGCCGTTGAAATCAACGCAGTCCGCTACCAGCATAGTCTGCTAGTGCTGCCCGAGACGGCGCCCGTCGCATGGCCGGTGGCGTCATTCGATACGCTGGCCGCCGAGCATTTCGCCGTCATCGACGCCACCGTGCCCGATGTCGTGATCCTTGGCACCGGCCAGCGTCAGCGCTTCGTGCACCCACGGCTGACTATCGCACTGACCGCACGCCGCATCGGGGTCGAATGCATGGATAACAAGGCGGCCTGCCGCACCTACAATATCCTGATGGCGGAAGGCCGCAAGGTCGCGCTGGCGTTAATTTTCGAAACATCGACCGATCCCGTGCAGCCTCAATGAGCGACTTGCACAAATCCAAGCCCTTCGTCTGGGCTCTGTTCATCATTTTTTGCGTCGTCTGGTTCTATACCCTGGGCGCGCGCACATTGGTGCCGACCGATGAGGGCCGCTATGCGGAAATGGCGCGTGAAATGGTCGCCACCGGCGACTGGATCACACCGCGCCTCGATGCCATCAAGTACTTTGAAAAACCGCCGCTGCAAACCTGGATGAATGCGCTGACATTCGAAGCCTTCGGCCTCGGCGAATGGCAGGCGCGGCTATGGACCGGGTTGTGCGGGCTGTTCGGCGTGGTGCTGGTCGCGTACACCGGGCGTAAGGTGTTCAATCCCTGGGTCGGCTTCGCATCCGGCCTGGTGCTGGCATCGAGCTTCTGGTGGGCAGCATTCGGCCACATCAACACGCTCGACATGGGTCTGTCGGGCATGATGACCTTGTCGCTGTGCGCGCTGCTGCTGGCACAGCGCAATGATGCGGCCGCGACCGCAAGGCGCAACTGGATGCTGGCGTGCTGGGCCGGCATGGCGCTGGCGGTCATGTCGAAAGGATTGATCGGTATCGTGCTGCCCGGCGCGGTGCTGGTGCTGTATTCCTTGCTGACACGCGACTGGGCAATCTGGAAGCGCCTGCACCTGGGTCTCGGCTTGCTGTTGTTCTTCGCGATGACGACCCCGTGGTTCGTACTGGTCTCGATCAGAAATCCGGAATTTCCAAAATTTTTCTTCATCCATGAGCATTTCCAGCGCTTTACCAGTACGGTGCATCACCGCGCGGGGCCGTGGTACTACTTCATCCCCTTCCTCATGATCGGCATCGTGCCCTGGCTCGGTGTGCTGCTACAGAGCGCATGGGCAGCCCGGCGCGACATCGCGAAGGGATTCCAGCCGAGGAAAATGCTGCTGATATGGGCCGTCTTCATCTTCGTCTTCTTCAGCATTTCCGATTCCAAGCTGCCCTCGTATATCTTGCCGATTTTTCCGGCGTTTGCCTTGTTGATCGCCGTCTATCTGGAAGCCGCTTCGCGCAGGAACTGGGCGCTGGCTGCCGGCTCGATGGCGGCCATCGGAGCGAGTGGCCTGGCATTGGCATGGCGGTTGCCTCAGCTGGCGACCGATCCGCTTCAAATCCCGAATTACCAGGCGTCGCAGCCCTGGGTCATTGCGGCATCGCTGATCATGCTGGCAGCAGGCTTGCTGGTGCTCTGGTGGGTCAGGCAGAAACGCACCGACCTCGCCACCGTATCGGTCATCGCACTGGCTGTGTCCGGATTTATTGGTGGACAGTTATTGATGCTCGGTTATGAGCCGCATGGCCGTTATCGTGCCGGATTGGCGCTGGTCGCCGCGATCGCGCCCGAGTTGGCGCCGGGAACGCCGTTGTACTCGGTCGGTCTGTACGAGCAGGCGCTCCCTTTCTACCTGCGCCGCACGATGACGCTGGTCCAGCACCCGGATGAACTGGAGTTCGGCCTGAGCCAGGAGCCGCAATTGTGGCTGCCCAAGCTCGACACCTTCATCGAAAAATGGCAGCACGCACCGAAAGCAATCGCGGTCACGCGACCCGCGATTTACGAACAGCTCAAACAACGCGGCGTGCCGATGCGCGTCATCGCACAGGACCCGCAACGGGTCGTTATTACCAACGACTTGAAATAGCGAACTCACTGAAACCATGAACATTGCGACCTTCGGCTTCCTGTTCGTCGGCATCTGCCTGAACGCACTTGCACAATTGCTGCTGAAGGCCGGGACCAACGCGGTCGGGGCCATTCATTTGACGCCCGACAACTGGTTTGACATTGGCTTGAAACTGGCGACGCAACTGCCTATTCTGGGCGGCCTGAGCTGCTACGTCATCTCGGTGCTGGTATGGATCATCGGCCTGTCGCGGGTCGACGTCACGATCGCCTACCCGCTGCTCTCACTCGGCTATATCATCAATGCCTTTGGTGCCTGGTATTTCCTGAACGAGCCGGTTTCTGCGCAGCGCTTGCTGGCAATCGGCATCATTATCGTCGGCGTCGCGCTGCTGACCCGCAGTTGAACCCTCGCATCGAACTCCACTCAACGCAATCGACTAAATCATGAGCCTAGCCTTCCTGCCATTTACCAAACCAACCATTGACGAAGCGACGATTGCATCCGTCGCCGATGTGCTGCGTTCAGGCTGGCTCACCAGCGGGCCGAAAGTGCAAGCGCTGGAAGCACGCCTGTCCGAATATTTCGGCGGCCGCCCGGTGCGCACATTCAATTCCGGCACCTGCACGATGGAAATCGCGCTGCGCATTGCCGGGATCGGCGCCGGCGATGAAGTCATCACCACGCCGAACTCCTGGGTCGCTACCGCCAACGTGATTATCGAAGTCGGCGCCACGCCGGTGTTCGCCGACATCGATGCGCGCACGCACAATATTGATCTCGACAAAGTGGAAGCGGCGATCACGCCGCGTACCAAGGCCATCATTCCGGTCCATATGGCGGGATTGCCATGCGACATGGACAAGTTGTACGCGCTGGCGAAGAAGCACAGCCTGCGCGTGGTCGAAGATGCGGCCCAGGCGATCGGTTCGACCTGGCAAGGACGGCGCATCGGCACGTTTGGCGATTTCGCGTCGTTCAGTTTTCAGGTCAACAAGAACGTCATGACCGGCGAAGGTGGATGCCTGGTCGTCAACAACGCAGAGGAGGCGCGTCTGGCCGAAAAGTACCGGCTGCAAGGCGTCACCCGCAGCGGCTTCGACGGGATCGACGTCGATGTCCTGGGCGGCAAATACAATATGACCGACATCGCGGCCGCGATCGGCTTGGGGCAGCTGGCCCACCTGGAAGAATTCAATGCCAGACGGCTAACGCTCGCGAAACATTATTTCGCATGTTTCGGCAACGATTTCGAAACGCAAACCGGGGCCGAATTGCCGGTCGCGGATTTCGTGCAATCGAATTGGCACATGTTCCATCTCGTGCTGCCCCAACGCATCACGCGCGCTGCATTCATGGAAAGGATGATGGAAAAGAATATCGGTCTCGGCTTCCACTATGCCCCGATCCATTTGTTCACGCTATACCGCGAACGCGGCTTCAAGGAAGGCATGTTCCCGGTCGCCGAGCGCGTATGCCGCCAGATCGTCAC
>DHXL01000130.1:0-398 GCA_002415335.1 Oxalobacteraceae bacterium UBA5157 | reverse complement strand
GCGCTCGATGCGCTCGGGCTGTCCTACGAAATCATTTACATCAATGACGGCAGCCGCGACCATTCCGCGGCCATCCTCTCGGATCAATTCCGGCTGCGGCCCGACGTCACGCGCGTGGTGCTATTCAATGGCAATTATGGCCAGCACATGGCGATCCTGGCCGGCTTCGAAGCGACCCGCGGCGAGATCGTGGTGACGCTCGACGCCGATCTGCAGAATCCGCCGGAGGAGATAGGCGGCCTGGTCGCGAAGATGCGCGAGGGCTACGACTATGTCGGCTCAATCCGGCGCGAACGTCAGGATTCCGCATGGCGCACCCACGCCTCCAAGGTGATGAACCAGCTGCGCGAAAAAATCACGCATATCAAGATGACAGACCAGGGCAACATGCTGCGCGC
>DHXL01000358.1 GCA_002415335.1 Oxalobacteraceae bacterium UBA5157 | reverse complement strand
TCGTTGACGTCGTTCGATAGCGAGCCGAGCCGCACATTCAAGCCCGTCTGACGAAAGATCTGCATCAGGCGCGCGACATTTTGCAGGTAAAAGGTGTTGCGTGTGTGGCGCTCCGGTATCAGCAGCAGATTTTTGGCATCCGGACAATATTTTTCGATCGCGGCCATTGCCGCTTGTACCGCCAGCGGCAGCATTTCCGGAGACAGATTATTGAAGCCACCCGGGAACAGGTTGGTGTCGACCGGCGCCAGCTTGAAGCCGGCGTTGCGCAAATCGACCGAACAATAGAACGGCGGGGGGTGTTCCTGCCACTCGAGCCGAAACCAGCGCTCGATTGCCGGGGTGGCCGTGAGAATCTTCTTTTCGAGTTCGAGGAGCGGACCGCTGAGGGCGGTGACCAGGTGCGGAACCATATAAAACCTTTTCAAAATCACAAGTTGCGGGACAGCGTTCCGACCGCCGTGCGCCGCGCTGTCTCGGGCCTCCGCTGGATGGCTCTGGACCGAACACTTCGACAACACAACCGATTCTAACGGGAATCCCGACATTGCGGCAGCCCTGCACGCAAACGCACTCCGGCCTGCATACGGTCATTTATGTGATGCCAAGTCTGTGATTTTAAAGCCCCGGACGAAAAAAAACGCCTCTCGCGGAGGCGCTTTATGAGACCGCGGGCGGGTCACGTGTCTTGCGGGACAGAGCTTAGCGTCGCCTGGGCGCCGCGCACTCTGTCCCGTCCCCACCGTATCAATCGAATCAAGTGTGGTAAGCCGTCTCGCCATGGCTCGAGATGTCGAGACCTTCGCGCTCTTCTTCTTCCGGGACGCGCATGCCGATCAGCAGATCGACCAGCTTGTACGCGATCAGCGATACCACGGCGGACCAGACGATCGTGGTCAGCACGCCCTGCAGCTGGATCCAGACCTGGCCGGTGATCGAGTACGGATCAGCCGACATCTTGTTGGTCACGTAGTCGAAAATGCCCTGACCGCCGAGTGCCGGCGAAGCGAATACGCCAGTCAGCAACGCGCCCAGCACGCCACCGACGCCATGCACGCCGAACACGTCGAGCGAATCGTCCGCGCCCAGCAGTCGCTTCAACCCATTGACACCCCACAGGCAGACGATGCCCGCCAGCAGGCCGATCGCCAGCGCGCCCATCGGACCGACGAAGCCGCAAGCCGGCGTAATCGCCACCAGGCCGGCCACCGCACCGGACGCGCCACCGAGCATCGAAGGCTTGCCTTTCGCCATCCACTCGCCGAACACCCACGATAAAGTTGCTGCAGCGGTTGCCAGCAGCGTGTTGAGGAAGGCCAGCGCCGCGACGTCGCCGGCTTCCAGCGCCGAACCGGCATTGAAACCGAACCAGCCGACCCATAGCAGCGACGCGCCGATCATGGTCATCGTCAGCGAATGCGGCGCCATCGATTCCTTGCCGTATCCGATACGCTTGCCTATGACATATGCGCCGACCAGTCCGGCGACCGCGGCATTGATATGCACCACGGTGCCGCCGGCAAAGTCGAGCGCGCCTTTTTGCCACAACCAGCCGCCCTTCGCGGTTTCAGACGCCAGCGAAGCGGCATCCTTGATGCCTTCCGGACCGGGCCAGAACCAAACCATGTGCGCGATCGGGAGGTACGAAAAAGTGAACCACAGCACGACGAACAAGAGCACCGCAGAAAACTTCGCACGCTCCGCAAAGGCGCCGATGATCAAGCCGCAGGTGATCGCGGCAAACGTGGCCTGGAATACCACATAGACGAACTCGGGAATCACCACCCCCTTGGTGAAAGTGGCGGCGGTTGCGAACGTCGCGCTGGCCGGGTCCCAGATGCCGTTCAGGAACAGGCGACTGAAACTCCCGATAAAAGCATTGCCTTCCGTGAACGCGAGCGAGTAGCCGTAAATGCACCACAGCACGATGATCGTGGCGAAGATCATGAAGACCTGCATCAGTATCGACAGCATGTTCTTGGAGCGCACCAGACCGCCGTAAAACAGGGCGAGGCCGGGAATCGTCATCAGGATCACTAACGCCGTTGCCACCATCATCCAGGCGGTGTCGCCCTTATTCGGCGTCAATGCCGGAGCAGCGACCGGTGCTGCTGCCGTAACCGCGGGGGCTGCTGCGGCAACTGGCGCCACCGCGAGTGCCGACCCCGCCGATGCGGCGGTAACGGCGACTGCATCGGCTTTGGCGGACGGTGCGTCCGCTGCCTGCGCCGACTGCGAGAATCCGGCTGCCAACAGCAGCGTACAGGCAGCCAGGTAGCCTACAAATTGTTTTTTCATGTTATCCCCTTTAAAGTGCTTCTTTGCCGGTCTCGCCGGTACGGATACGCACGACTTGTTGCAAGTCATAAACGAAAATCTTGCCGTCGCCGATCTTGCCGGTACGCGCCGCTGTCTCGATCGCTTCGATCGCCTGATCGACGATGGCATCGTCGACTGCCGCTTCGATTTTAGTTTTGGGCAAGAAATCGACGACGTATTCTGCGCCACGGTACAGCTCGGTGTGGCCCTTTTGGCGTCCGAAACCCTTGACCTCGGTCACGGTGATACCTTGCACGCCGATCGCAGACAGGGCTTCGCGGACTTCATCCAGCTTGAACGGCTTGATGATCGCAGTAATCAGTTTCATGATGACCTCGTTAGAAAGTTTTGCTGACGGAGACTACCAGTGCTGTTTTTCCGAGATTCTTCAAATCCGGCGCTGGCCCGACATAGCTGTCGGTGTTCGTGCCGATCACCGACAACGCGCCGGTTACTACGCCGAAGTCCTTTGTCAGGCCGATTTTCCAGTCGGAATAGCTGAAAGACGAGCTGTTCTTGACGGTTTGGTGACCGGCGTGCAAATTGACCTGGAAACCGCTGGCGACATCGATATTCGCGCCCACGTCAAGATAGCCGCTGTTCTTGCTATCGGCGAAGCCGAATAGGTTGGTCACCGCGTGCGAATATTTGAGATAGGCCGGGCCGTAACCGACTTGACCGTAGATTTCAGTGGTATTCGCGCTCACCGGCAAGCCATTGGATGGATACACATAGCTCAGAACGCCGACGTCATACGAGACATCCTTGACGATTTCACCGCGCTTGCCGCCATACAGATCCCATTCGACGTCGCCGCTGCCACCCGCATCCTTGGTCCACTTGATGGTCGACAACCAGGTGCCGGCGTAGAAACCGGAAGGAGTGTGGGTATAGTCGGCACCGCCTTGCAACGCAGGTTCCAGGCGGGTCTGGGAAATGCCGCGGTAACGATAATCACTGGTGATGGCGACATTGAAACTAACGTCGTTATCCGGCTTTTTATCTTCCGCATGGGCAAAGCTGCCGGCAAAGGCGGCGGTCACGGCTAAAGCAAGCACTGTCTTTTTCATGTTACTTCCTCGTTCGATGGTTTTGACGAAAACAGCCTGAGTGTGCAGGTCTCGAACTACATTAGCAGGAGCCATGCCAGCCGATTTCGGCTAAGATGCCTCATCACTCCTGCTATCAATTCGCGGCAAATACGATAATTGCCGCCCTGCACGCGATGCGCTGCACCGAATCAGGGCGCACCACCTAAGGGCGCACCATGATGGCGCTCAGCCCCAACCATGAAGAGGATCACAATGGACAAAAGCAATTTCTTTAGCGATATGCAAGCCAAGATCAATCAGGCACTGGAAAACTCGCCCGCCAAGGACATCGAGAAAAATGTGAAGGCGATGCTGAGCCAGGGTTTCTCCAAGCTCGACCTGGTGACGCGCGAGGAGTTCGATGTGCAGATGCAAGTACTGGCCGCCACCCGCGCCAGACTCGAGACGCTCGAGGCGCGTGTGCTCGAACTCGAAACGCAACTGAAAAAGTAACCGGATGAGCCTGGCAGTACTGAGAAGCCGCGCACTGGCGGGCATGCATGCACCGGAAGTCACGGTCGAGGTCCATCTGGCCAACGGACTGCCCTCTTTTACCATCGTCGGCCTGCCCGATACCGAGGTGAAGGAATCGAAGGATCGCGTACGCGCGGCGCTGCAAAACGCGCGCTTCGAGTTCCCTGCGCGGCGCATCACGGTAAATCTGGCACCGGCCGATCTACCCAAGGAATCAGGGCGTTTCGACCTGCCGATTGCGCTCGGCATACTGGCGGCCTCGGGCCAAATGCCGGCCGACCAACTAGATAAGTATGAATTCGCCGGCGAGCTGTCGCTGTCGGGCGAATTACGGCCGATCCGCGGCGCGCTGGCGATGACGTTCGCGATGCACCGCGCCGGTGATGCCTGCGGCAAGCAGCGCGCGTTTATCCTGCCGCGCGCGAATGCCGGTGAAGCTGCGCTGGTGCGCGACGCGACGATTTTTCCGGCCGACTCGCTGTTGCAGGTTTGCGCGCATTTTGGCGCCACCGATCCCGATGCACGCCTGTGCCGCTACGTTGCAGAGGCAGATGCCGGCCGCCCCGATTACCCCGACTTCGCCGACGTCAAGGGCCAGATCCAGGCCAAGCGCGCACTGGAAGTCGCCGCCGCCGGCGGCCACAGCGTCCTCATGGTGGGCCCGCCCGGCACCGGAAAATCGATGCTGGCGGCGCGCTTTGCCGGCATCTTGCCGCCGATGACCGACGAGGAGGCGCTGGAGTCGGCGGCGGTGCAATCGCTCACCAGCGGCTTCAGCACCGCGCGCTGGAAGGTCAGGCCGTACCGCGCGCCGCACCATACCGCGTCCGGCGTGGCCTTGGTCGGCGGCGGCAGCACGCCGCGCCCCGGCGAAATCTCACTCGCGCATCGCGGCGTCCTGTTCCTCGATGAATTGCCGGAATTCGATCGCCGCGTCCTTGAAGTGTTACGCGAACCGATGGAATCCGGCCAGATTACGATCTCACGCGCGGCGCGCCAGGCGGACTTCCCGGCTTGCTTCCAATTGGTTGCGGCAATGAACCCGTGCCCATGCGGCTACCTCGGCCATCCGTCGAACAAGTGCCGCTGCACGCCCGACAACGTGGCGCGCTATCAAAGCAAGATTTCCGGGCCGCTGCTGGACCGCATCGACATGCAAATCCAGGTCGGCGCGGTGCCGCACGCCGACTTGCTCAGGCAAGCCGACGGCGAACCATCGCATGCGGTCGCACGCCGTGTCACGCGCGCGTTTGCGACCCAGCTCGGGCGCCAGGGCAAGAGCAACAATTACTTATCGACTGCAGAAATCGATGCGCACTGCATCCCGGACGCGGCCGGCGAACAGTTATTGCGAACGGCGATGACGCGCTTGAACTGGTCGGCGCGCGCCTATCATCGGGTGCTGAAAGTCGCGCGCACCATCGCCGATCTGGCCGGCGCCACCGCCATCGAACAGGCGCACGTGGCGGAAGCGATCCAGTACCGGCGCGCGCTGCGCGAACACTGACCACCTCTCATCGCCGTTGCGAACCGCCCCTCCATGTCCATCAATTACCAGTTCATACTCGATACCATCGGCGACGAAGTGCAGCCGCTGCTGTCTCGCGGCAAGGTGGCTGCTTATATCCCGCAATTGTCCACGGTGCCGCTGCAGCAATTCGGGATGGCGGTGTATTGCCTCGACGGCCGGGTTTACACCACCGGCCATGCCTATGAAAAATTTTCGCTGCAGAGCGTGACCAAGCTGTTCGCGCTGGCGCTCGCATTCGCGCGCGAGGGCGACGCGATCTGGCGCCGGGTCGGGCGCGAGCCGTCCGGCAACCCATTTAACTCCTTATCGCAGCTCGAACACGAACGCGGCATTCCGCGCAACCCGTTCATTAATGCCGGCGCGCTGGTGATTACCGACATCCTGGCTGAACGCTATGTCCAATCCGATATCGCCCTGCTGCAATTCGTGCGCACGCTGGCGGCCGAACCGGCGCTCGATTTCGACCGTGCGGTGGCGGCATCGGAGCGCGAAACCGCGCATCGCAACTATGCGATCGCGCATCTGATGAAGGATTTCGGCAACCTGCATAGTGCGGTCGATACCGTGATCGACAGCTATTGCCGCCAATGCGCGATCACGATGACCTGCGTCGAGCTCGCCAAGGCGGCCAGCTTTCTGGCGCAGCACGGAACCGTTCCGTGGAACGGCAAGAAGATACTCGACGCCAGCTCGGCCAAGCGTCTCAATGCATTGATGCTGACCTGCGGCACCTATGATGCGGCAGGCGACTTCGCGTATCGGGTCGGATTGCCGGCCAAGAGCGGCGTCGGCGGCGGCATCGTGGCGGTGGTACCGGGCGATCTGGCGGTCGCGGTGTGGTCGCCGGGACTGGATGCAACCGGCAATTCCCTGGCCGGAACGATGGCGCTGGAACGCTTCACGACCTTGACTACGCGATCGATTTTCTAGCGCTGCGGCAAGCCCTGCGATGTCCGTCTGCAACGGGCACTCCTGTTACCATCTCGACTATGATACAAAGCCTTTCCCGCACTTCGATAGCGAAACTCGCCTGCGCAGCCGCGGCCGCGCTCGTCATGCTCGGCTGTACGCCGAGGTATGACTGGCGCGAGGTGCGCGGCACCGACGACTCTTATTCGATCCTGCTGCCGGCCAAGCCCGCAGCCCTCACACGCACCATCAATCTCGACGGCGTCCGGGTCGCGATGACGATGACCGCCGCCGAAGTCGACGGCGTGACATTTGCGGTCGGCAGCGCGCAATTGCCGGATGCGCCCGCCGCGCAAGCCGCCCTGGACAAAATGAAAGTCGCTCTCGTGAAAAACATTAACGGCGGCATCAAGCACGAGAAACGCCCGACTCCAGGCGAGCGCATGCCGACCATCGAACTGGAGGCACGCGGCAACCGCAATGGCCGGCCGTTGCTTCTCCTGGCGCGCTTCGTCGCCAAGGATAGGCGCGCCTATCAGGTGGTTGTGGCGGGACCCGAGAAAGCGGTCGTGCGCGAAGCGGCCGAGACCTTCCTGACCTCGCTTAATCTGCGCTGACATAGCGCGCAGCGATGGTGCCCTCGCCGGGACGTGGCGCGGTGCTTGCCTTCGCCCGGAATCGGGTGCGGCCCGACCCCGCCCGCTGAAAAGTGTCTTTCCGCCTGACGCCCCGGTGACCGGACGCGCAAATCGTGATATGGTTTTCAATTAGTCCGTTTATGATTGGAGGCTCTATGTTGGTCACGTTCAAATCCAAGGCCGCAGCCGAAGTCGTGATGTACGAAGAGCACGCGAAGCGCCTGCTCAACCTGCTTCAAAAAGACGCCCGGCGCGGCGTCATCACCAGCGCGGAAGCCGCTGATGCGATCAACAAGCTGGAAGCCGAGATCGCCGAAAGCAAGGTCCATCCGACCAGCGAGGAGATGAAACGCGATGTGGCCGCCCATCACGGCAGCGGCGGCGACAACAATGACCATGAGGCGGCCGATTTCGTCAGTTTCAGCACGCGCGCTTATCCGCTGCTGGAAATGTTGCGTGCCGCGCTCAAGGGAGGCAATGACGTGATGTGGGGCGTTTGATGGCAACTGTTGTCGAGCAAGTCCTGCGCGCGTCTGACGGCACGCCGCTGCATGTCGCCGACAGTATGGTCAATTCGCCGTCCGCGGCCCGTGGCGGCGTCGTGCTGATGCACGGCTTGGGCGAACACAGCGGACGCTATGCGCACGTGGTGCGTTTCTTTAACGATTGCGGCTGGTCGGTGCGGGTCTACGATCACCGCGGCCACGGCCGTTCCGGCGGGTCGCGCGGCGACGTGCCGTCGACCGATTCGATGGTACTGGATGCCAAGAGCGTCATCGATGATTTTGCGCGGCGATTGGCCGAGCCGCCAATGTTGTTTGGCCATAGCATGGGCGGCCTGTTCGCGGCCCGCTTTGCGACTGCGCGACTGGCGCCCTTGCGCGCCCTGATCCTGTCATCACCGGCGCTGGCATTGCCGATGTCGGGCACGCAGAAGCTGATGCTGAAGGTGATGCGCGCCGTCGCCCCGGGGATCGCAGTGCCAAACGGTTTGCAGACCCGCTATCTATCGCATGATCCGGCGGTAGTCGAGGTCTATATCAAGGACCCGCTGGTGCATGCAAGAATCAGTTCCCGCCTGTTGACCAGCATGCTGGCGGCAATCGATTTTTCGCATGCCCATGCCTCCACGCTGACGATTCCGACCTTGCTGGTCGTAGCGGGCGACGATCACCTGGTTGACGCGTCCGGCAGCGAGCATTTCTTTAAACAGCTGGCGCCAGGCATTGGCACGATGCACCTGTATCGCGATTTCTACCATGAGGTCTTCAACGAGGTCGACGCGCAACGCGTGTTTGCCGATGTCCGCGGCTGGCTGCAAGAGCTGGCTGCCGCGGTGCCGGCCTGATCCGGACCGGTGGCCCGCACTGCTCGCGCCCCGCAAGACCGGACGTGACTGCGCCGGCGGCGATCGGCATCCGAACCCTGACATGATCCAAAAGTCCGCCCGGAATTGCACGTAAGCGGGCGCGCCCCGTTACAATCGTGCTTTCACATGTTGCCGGGAGCGCCGAGGCTTGCGCCGCCCCGACCATGCAGAGACCACCCGAACGGCACAGACCATTATGATGTACCCCAAACTTTCCGCCCCTGGCGCGATTCACCCGCGATTCGCGAGCGCCTTCAGCGCCTTCTTGCCGCACGAGACCGCCTGCTCTATTGCGCCTGGTGCCGGGCGCGCCACAATTAGCCGCGCATGAAGCCGCCACTGAAAACCGATTCGCTGGCATTCTCGCTGCACGGCGCTGCCCAGGCGGTCGCGTGGGTGCGCGGCGGCACCGCGTTGCCGCAGGCGCTGGCGCAGGTGTTCGCGCAATACGAGGCGCTGCCCCAGGCACGCGGGGCGATGCAGGATATCGGGTACCGCACGATGCGCCAGTTGGGCCGCGCCGAAGCGCTGCTGACACTGCTGGCAAAAAAAGCCCCCGAGCCGGCGAAGTTGCACGGCTTGCTGTGCTGCGCACTGGCACTGATCTCGAACCCGGACCAGACACCCGCCGGCACACCCTACAACGCATTCACCGTGGTCGATCAGGCGGTCACGGCCGCGCAAGCCGACCCCGATATGGCGCACGCCAAGGGGATGGTCAACGCGGTTCTGCGCCGCTTCCTGCGCGAGCGCGACGCGCTGCTGCAGGAGGCGATGAAGGACCCGGTGGCGCTATGGAATTATCCGGCCTGGTGGATTAGCGCGACCCAGGCCGCCTATCCGCACGACTGGCAAGCGATTCTGCAAGTCGGAAACACTGCGCCGCCGCTGACATTACGAGTCAACCGACGCAAGACTAATGTCGCGGATTATCTGCGGACGCTGGCGGACCAGGCAATCGCGGCGACGCAGATAGGCCCCGACGCAGTCCGTCTGCAACAGCCCGTACCCGTCACGCAGATCCCGGGCTTCGGCGACGGCCTGGTGTCGGTTCAGGACGCAGCGGCACAAATGGCCGCGGCGCTGCTCGATGTGGACGATGGCATGCGCGTACTGGATGCGTGCGCGGCACCGGGCGGAAAAACCGGCCACATCCTGGAGCGCGCGAGGGCCGACCTGGTCGCTCTCGATAGCGACGCCAAACGCTTGCCGCGTATCGCGGAGAACTTGCAGCGCCTGCAACTGGCCGCCAACTTGCAGGTCGGCGACGCCGCCGCGGCCGACTGGTGGGATGGCAGGCTGTTTGACCGCATCCTGGCCGATGTGCCATGTACCGCATCGGGCATCGTGCGGCGTCATCCCGACATCCGCTGGTTGCGGCGCAAGGCCGATACAGCTCAACTAGCAACACTTTCTGCGCAAATTCTCGACAATCTTTGGCGTATGCTGCGGCCCGATGGTAAATTGTTGTTTGTGACCTGTTCGCTGTGGCCGTTGGAGTCGGAGGCGCAAGCTGCCGCCTTTGCCATGCGCAATCAGGCAATCCGGCTGGCGGCGACGGGACAGTTATTGCCGACCGCGAACCTGGAGCAGGATCATGATGGCTTGTTTTATGCGTTGTTTCAAAAACCCACAGCCTGATGCGGTCTCCCATCAGCGTTTTTGAGCGGATGGTTTCCGCCGAAGCTCCCCACACTGCGACGCGAGTAACGCGACGATACCTTCACATTCTGACCCGCATCCTGCTGGCAAGTCTGCTGACCGCGCTGACGCTGGTGCAGTTGCCGGCGCGCGCGGCGGATGTCGAGATCACGCAAGCGCATCTCGAGAACTCGGAAGACGGTTACCGCTTGTCGGCCGGTTACGCCTTCGAGCTGAATCACAGTCTCGAAGAAGCGATCACGCACGGCATCCCGCTGCATTTTACGACCGAGCTGGACCTGACGCGCCCGCGCTGGTACTGGTTCGATGAGCATGCCATCACGGCGCTGCGCACGGTCCGGCTTTCATACAACGTACTGACCCGCCAGTATCACGTCGCGATCCTGGGCAGCGTACAGCAGAGCTTCGCCACGCTCGACGATGCATTGTCGCTGATACGCCGACCCAGCCGCTGGGTTGTGGCGGACAAGGGGGCCTTGAAGAGCGGCGCCACGTATAACGTCGCACTCCAGATGCGGCTCAACCTCGAATATCTGCCCAAGCCGTTCCAGGTTAACTCCCTGAACAATAGCGACTGGCGTCTTGCGACCGACTGGAAGCACTTCAATTTCAGGCCGGAGTAAACGTGGGACGGACGTTGAGGTACTTGATGGTGGTGGGCGGCGGCATCATCAGTATCATGCTGTTTCTGCTCGCCTCGGCCTCCGACAACTCGGCGTCGTTCGAGAAAAACTACCCCTGGCTGCTCGGACTGAACGCGCTGGTCGCGGTTGCATTGCTAGTCCTGGTCGGCATGCTGCTGACCCGCTTGTATCGACGCTACAGGCACGGCGAATTCGGATCGCGCCTGATGGCCAAGCTGGTGTTCCTGTTTGCGGTCATCGGCATTTTGCCGGGCACCGTGATCTATATGGTCTCGGTACAGTTCGTGTCGCGCTCAATCGAATCCTGGTTCGATGTACGGGTCGAGTCGGCGTTGGAATCCGGCTTGAACCTGGGACGCGCCGCACTGGAATCTTCACTCGACGATCTGAATACGAAGGCGAACAGCATTGCAGCCGAACTATCCGATCTGTCGGAGCCCGCCCAAATCGCCCTGCTATCGCAGCGGCGCGACCAAAACCAGCTGCAGGAAGCGATCGTCGTAACCGCCAACGGCCGCATCATCGCCAACGTCGGCAGCCGCATCGGCACCCTGGCACCCGACCTGCCAACTACCTCGATGGTGCGGCAGGCTCGCTTGACGCGCGGATTCTCGGCGATTGAAGGCGGTCCCGAATTCCACGAAATGCCGTCGGACGGCGCCGACTTGTCAGCCACCGCTGCAGCACCCGAGCCGCCGGGCAATCTGCATCTGCGCGTGGTGGTGGCCATCCCGGAATCCTCGAGCGGCTTGAGCCTGGAAAGCGAGCCGCGCTTCCTGCAACTTCTGCAATCGGTGCCTGCAAATCTGGCCCTGAATGCCGAAGCACTGCGCGCCGCGTATAGCGAGTATCAGGAACGTTCGCTGTCGCGCTCCGGCTTGCGCAAGATTTACATCGTGACCCTGACCCTCACCCTGCTGCTAGCGATCTTCGGTGCCATCGCCAGCGCATTCCTGATCGCCGGCGACCTGGCCAAGCCTTTGCTGTTGCTGGCGGAGGGCACCAAGGCGGTTGCGGAAGGCAACCTGTCGCCGCGCCCGATCGTCGCCACATCC
Source organism: Oxalobacteraceae bacterium UBA5157 (assembly GCA_002415335.1). GTDB lineage: Bacteria > Pseudomonadota > Gammaproteobacteria > Burkholderiales > Burkholderiaceae_D > UBA5157. The sequence goes on along the minus strand of DHXL01000358.1, from coordinate 9,515 downwards.
GATGAGTTGGGCACGCTGACGCAATCATTCAACATGATGACAAGACAGTTGTTCGAGGCCCGCGCATCAGTCGAAAGGAATCGTACCGAACTGGAGAACGCGAAAGCGTATCTGGAATCCGTGCTCGGCAATATGTCGGCCGGCGTGATGGTATTCGATGACCAGTTTACGCTGGTCACCTGCAACGAATCGGTGGAACGCATCCTGCAGCACGATTTCGAACTGCACATCGGCAAGACCCTCGGCGAGATCGCGGACTTGAGCGCTTTTGCCGAAGCAATTACCAGGGCATTTTCCGAACAAAGCGCGCAGTTCGCCGCCGACAATGCCGGATTCGAACACCTCCACTGGCAACAGCAAATCGAGATCCCGCGCAGCGCCGGCGCGGGCGAGTCCGAACGCGGACACGACATCACGCTGCTGGCGCGCGGGTCGCGGCTTCCCGTCGCGGGAGGCAGCGGCTACGTGGTGGTGTTCGACGATATTTCGGATGTGATTTCGGCCCAGCGTTCGATGGCCTGGGGCGAAGTGGCGCGAAGGCTGGCGCACGAAATCAAAAACCCACTGACCCCGATCCAGTTATCGGCCGAGCGGCTGCTAATGAAACTGGAATCCAAGCTCGCTCCGCAGGACGCCGCCATGCTCAGCAAAGGCACCGCCACCATCGTCAGTCAGGTGTCCGCAATGAAGCGCATGGTGGATGATTTCCGCGACTATGCGAAGGTGCCGCCGGCAGTGCTGATACCGCTCAACGTCAACGCGTTGGTCGAGGAAATCCTGCATCTATATCTGGTTGGCGACGAGCGCGATATCATTCATGCTGCCCTGGCGCCCGAATTGCCGCGCGTGATGGGTGACGCGACCCAGCTGCGCCAGGTCGTCCACAACCTGTTGCAGAACGCTCAGGATGCGGTTGGCGATCGCGCCGGGGACGCACCTTCGGCGCGTATCGACGTCGTGACGGAACAAATTCGCTACAAGAGTTCCAGCGGCGACGAGCGTACCGCCGTGCGCATTTCAATCGTCGACAACGGGCCGGGCTTTGCGCCGAAAATCCTGGCGCGTGCGTTCGAGCCCTACGTTACTTCCAAGCCGCGCGGCACTGGATTGGGGCTGGCGATGGTCAAGAAAATTATCGACGAACATGGCGGTCGAATCGATATACAGAATCGTTCGGACGCGAGCGGTGCAAAGGTGTCAATTTTGCTGTTAAAGTTAGCTCCTCGAGAGCACACTGCAAAATGATTGCCGTGTCAATCGGGCACTACCGTTCACCGTGAACTGTAAGCGCACAATAGGAGAAAATTGATATATGAGGAAGGCGAGCAGATGGCTAACATCCTAGTCGTTGATGACGAAATGGGCATCCGCGAGTTGCTCTCGGAGATATTGGGCGACGAAGGACATGTCGTGGCAACGGCTGAAAATGCGCAACAGGCACGTGAATTGCGCGCCGGCAGCACGCCCGACCTGGTGCTGCTCGACATTTGGATGCCAGATACCGATGGCGTCACGCTGTTGAAGGAATGGCAGCGCGATGGCTTGCTGACGATGCCGGTCATTATGATGTCAGGCCATGCAACGATCGATACCGCAGTGGAGGCGACCCGTATCGGCGCCCTCAATTTCCTGGAAAAACCGATTTCGCTGCAAAAGCTGTTAAAGGCGGTCCAACAAGGCTTGTCGCGCAATCAGGAGAGCTCGCGGCCGACCGCTTATCAGTCGCGGCCGCAAGCTGCAAGCGGCAACGCATCGATCGCGCCGGAGAGTGGTTTCATGTCGGCTGCAATCATGCCGTCGGCCAATTCATCGGTCGCGCCGCTGACTATGATACCGGCCGAATCGCATCTGTATTCGCTATCGTTCGACTTGCCGTTGCGCGAAGCGCGCGATGCGTTCGAGCGCGCTTATTTCGAACATCACCTGATGCGCGAGGGTGGCAGCATGACGCGCGTTGCCGAAAGAACCGGACTGGAACGCACGCATCTGTACCGCAAGCTGAAACAACTCGGCGTGGAGCCCGGCAAGCTTTCCAAGAAAGGCGGATGACACTCGTTACGCTCGTGACCGGAGCGCACATGGCCGCGCGCGAAGCGGCATTGGTGGCGACCATCGACACCGCGGTCAACACCGCACTGATCCTCGAAGGCATGCCTGATGGCAGCAACCGGCTTGATGGACTCGGAGCAAAGGACACGCTGCGCATCGTACGTATCGCGCCCGGTTGTCCATGCTGTGTCGGCAATCTGACATTGCGGGTAACCCTCAATCGCATCCTGCGCCGGCCGCCGGTTCGCCTGTACATCAGTCTTGCCGATGACACGCACCTAGACCAGATACGCGGCTTCTTGAGCGCCCCGCCCTATGATGCTCTGCTGACACTGACGGATGTCATGCACTGCCATGACACGGAGTGAGCGCCGCGCAAGTCCCCGCTCCGAGATAGCAAGGCGACAATTTGTCCGTTCGACTTTTCGTGCTGAACAGGAAACGATTCAACCTTTTCCGATTCCAACCGTTAAAGGAGTAAGACCTCTCGCCCATTTTTGTATTTGATTGTTGATTCAGAACGCTTAATTACCGGCACAGACTTGAAAACGGACCCTTCGGACGCCATTTTCAACACGAATGCAGTAACACAAGGAGCGCACATGAACCTGATCTATAACAGCGAGCAGTACAGCGTGTTTGAATTCGTGGCCGAAGATGGCCAGGATGCGCTGCGGGTCGGCGGCTACGAGATCATGGATAAGCCAGCCAAGCGCGAAATCTTTATCCGTGGGACAGTGGCCGCGGTGTTTCGCAAGAACGTGGAAGACTTGATTGCCAGCGAACCTAGTGAGGAAGATATCGATGATTTTCTTGGCAAGTACGAAGCGCTGATGCGTCAACCGATGGTGTTCCACTAAGTCGACCAGCCGCCCTCTCATCATCACGAGGGGGCGCCGCTGGCGCGTTTGTCAATGCGTCGGCCACATCCCGCACCCAAACCGGCGCTTGCTTCTTCCTAGCATAATCCGATCCATCTGAATCGATCGACGTACGCTCCGAGGGGTGTGCGCCGCACGTTCTCGTACTTCCGTTTCTTTGCACGAACAAGACAGCCGGAGGCCAATTTTCGGCACTATCGACCCCAAAGCGAGGCATCCATGCTACTGTAATTGCAGATAAAATTTCTTTCAGCCCCGCTTCTTACTCTATGTGCCAGCTTCTCGGGATGAATTGCAACATCCCTACTGATATCGTATTCAGTTTCACCGGTTTCGCCACCCGCGGCGGCCATACCGATACCCACAACGATGGCTGGGGCATCGCGTTTTTTGAAGGTGCCGGAGTGCGGCATTTCGTCGATCACCAAGCCGCCAGCATCTCGCCGGTAGCCGAGCTCATCAAGTCCACACCCATCAAATCCAAGAATGTCATCGCCCATATCCGGCGCGCCACGCAAGGCCGCGTCGCGCTCGAAAACTGCCATCCATTCGTACGGGAATTGTGGGGACGCTACTGGGTATTCGCGCACAATGGCGACCTTAAGAACTTCACGCCGGCGCTTGATGGCCCTTACCATCCGGTCGGCACCACCGATAGCGAATGGGCGTTTTGCTACATTCTGCAGGAGCTGCGCGAGCGCTTCGGCGACAATTTGCCGTGCCTGATCGAACTCAAGGCAGCGCTGCAGGAATTAACCGAAATGATCGGTGCCCACGGTCCCTTCAATCTGTTGCTGTCCGATGGTTCGGCGTTGTTCGCGCATTGCTCCACCAATTTGTACTATATCGTGCGTCAATATCCGTTCACCAAGGCCAAACTTGCGGATGAGGACATCAGCGTCGATTTTTCGCAGGTGACCGACCCCACCGACCGTGCCGTGATCATTGTGACGGAACCGCTCACCATCGACGAAACCTGGATCCGCTTCAAGCCGGGCGAACTGAAGCTGTTCGTCGACGGCGCACCGAGCGGCCACGCCAGGCCATGATTGTGTTGCAACACGACAAGTTGCATGATCACAATTGAAATGCGCTAATATCAGCTAAGCTTCATCATAGTGAGATGCGCAAACCAATGGACGCTCCCTTGACGGCCGATTCCGCGCAAAGAGTTTTGCGCGTGCGGGAATTCTTTCTGGCGCGACAGCCTATTCTCGACTGCCGGCAACAGCTGTTCGCCTACGAACTACTGTTTCGCAATGCTGCGGTAGGGCCGGCCAATATCACTACCGACCTGTCCGCCACTGCCTCGGTCATCGCGCATGCATCGCAGCTCGGCCTGGAAAAGGTCGTCGGCGACGTTCTTGGATTCGTCAATGTTGATGCCGCAGTATTGATGAGCGACATTTTCCGCTTTCTTCCGCGCGAGCGCATCGTGCTGGAAATCATCGAAACCATGCACGTAACGTCTGAAATCCTGGCGCGCGTCGCCGAACTGGTCTCAGCTGGATTCCGCTTTGCACTCGACGATGTGATTACAGATTCAGATGATGTTCGGCAATTGCTGCCTTTCGCCGAAATCATCAAGTTTGATCTGCGCGACATGCCGCTCTCCGCGCTGCTGAAGTTGACGCCGCAGTTCAAGCTCGCCGGCAAGAAACTGCTGGCCGAGAAAGTCGAGACGATCGAGCAATTCCAGCTCTGCCTCGATCTCGGATTCGATTATTTTCAGGGGTACTACTTCGCCAAACCGTTGATCCTGAGCGGGAAGAAGCTGTCGCCGTCGCAAATGGCTGTGATGCAATTGATGATTCTGATCACGTCGGACGCCGACAACGCCGAGATCGAGCGCGCCATCAAGCATGACGTCTCGCTGGGCATCAACCTGCTGCGACTGGTGAATAGTCCGGCGGCCGGCGTTCGCCGCCACATCGATTCGCTGAGCCAGGCACTGACCATACTCGGGCGCGAACAATTGCTGCGCTGGCTGCGGATCACGCTCTATGCGGAGCCGGACAAGAGGGGCCAGCGCATGACGCCGCTGCTGACGCTGGCGACTACACGCGGCAAGCTGCTCGAATTGATCGCGGAGAAGCTGCGGCCGGGCCAACGCGGTATCGCCGATACCGCATTCACGGTCGGCATCATGTCCCTGATGGATACGCTTTTCGGCTCGCCCATGAAGGAAATCCTGGAGCAAATCGCGGTGGTCGATCGGGTCAGCGACGCGCTACTGTCGCGCAAGGGCTTCTATGGCGATATGCTGAAGCTGGCTGAATATCTGGAGCGCATCGAGGATGCCGCGCCGCTGCTGATGCCGACTCTGAAAAAATTAAACCTGAGCAGCGCCGATCTGTTCGAATTGGAAGTGACGGCCTTCGAGTGGAGCAACGACGTATCCCGTAACGTGGCTTGATGTCCGTGTAATCCGATTCAGATCAACGCGTCTGGATTGGCGATGTTCTTCGGCCGACCCGCACAAAAATCGACGACGTTCTTGAACGCCGCGCCAAAGTACAATTCATACCCGTTTTTTTCCACGTAGCCCAGATGCGGCGTGCAAAGCACGTTCGCCATCCGTAGTAACGGAAATGACGGGTCGAGAACCGGTTCCTCCGCGTAGACGTCAAGCGCGGCAAAGCCCGGTCTGCCTTCGTTCAGCGCCGTCTCCAATGCACCTGCCGCGATCAGTTCCGCACGACTGGTATTCACCAGCAACGCCGAGGCCTTCATCGCGCGCAAATCGTCCAGTGTCACGATGCCGCGCGTGTCCGGATGCAGACGCAGATGCAGCGATACGATATCGGCGTCGTGAAAAAATTCGGCGCGGGTAGCGGCCGCCTGGTAGCCATGCTCGAGCGCCGCCTTGCGCGAGTTTTCACCGCCCCACACCAGAACCTTCATGCCGAAGGCCTGCCCGTAGCCAGCCACCAGCCGGCCGATTTTTCCGTAGCCCCAGATGCCCAGCGTCTGGCCGTGCAGCGCGACGCCGATATTGGTTTGCCACAGGCCGAGCTTCATGTCCTGCACCGAGCGGCATAGAGTGCGACGCGAGGCCATGATCAACGCCCAGGTCAATTCGGATGGCGCGATCGGTGAGCCCACACCCTCCGTTACAGCCACCTTTCGTTCGCTGCATGCGCGCAGGTCGATGTGTTCGCCCGCCTTGCCGGTTTGGCTGATCAATTTCAACTTCGGCAATCGATCGAGCAGCGCGCGCGTGATCCTGGTCCGTTCGCGGGTCAGCACCAGGCAATCGGCATCCTTGAATTTTTCGGCGAGGGCGTCGATGCCGTTGACGCTGTCGTGGAGCACCGTGACCGTATGGCCGGATAGCAGCTTGAAGCAATCCAATTGGCGGACCGCGTCTTGATAATCATCGGGAATAACGATGTGCATGTTGCATCTCCTAGGTCGACTACGGCCGCATCAAGCGCCACGCATCGAGCAGCGCAGCAAATCGTGTTTGTCCGGTCATAGCCGCGGCCGGTTTCAAGGCAAATTCGGCGCCAGCCAGCGCTCGACATCTTCCTTCGACGCGCCGCGCCGCTTGACCATGTCGTCAACCTGGTCGGGGCCGATCTTACCGATGCTGAAATATTTCGATTCACGATGCGCGAAGTAAAAACCCGATACCGCGGCACCCGGGTACATCGCAAACGATTCGGTCAATTTCATGCCGATTTCCTCGCATTGCAGGACCCTGAAAATGTCGGCCTTGACCGTGTGCTCTGGGCAGGCCGGATAGCCGGGCGCGGGGCGGATGCCGGTGTATTCTTCCTTGATCAGCGCCGAGTTTTCCAGAGTCTCCTCCGGCACATAGCCCCACAAATCCTTGCGCACGCGCTGATGCAAGTGCTCGGCAAACGCCTCGGCCAGGCGGTCGGCCAGCGACTTCAGCATGATCGACGAGTAATCGTCGTGCGCATCTTCAAAACGCTTCTCGTAGCGCTCGATGCCCAGGCCGGCCGTGACCGCGAACAAACCGATGTAATCGGCGATGCCCGATGATTTTGGCGCGACGAAATCGGCCAGGCACTGGTTCGGGCGCGCGACGCCGTCGATGACCGGCTTCACGCTTTGCTGGCGCACGCCGTAATAGGTGAACGCGACTTCGCCGCGGGTTTCGTCGGTGTAGATTTCGATGTCATCGTCATTGATGCTATTGGCGGGCAGGATCGCGACCACGCCATTGGCGGTCAGCCACCGGCCGTTGATCACCTTCTTCAGCAGCGCCTGGCCTTCTTCAAAGACCTTGCTAGCCGCCTCGCCAACCACTTCGTCTTTTAGGATCGCGGGGAATGGCCCGGCCAGGTCCCAGGTCTGGAAGAACGGTCCCCAGTCGATGTATTGCGCGATGGTCGCCAGATCGACGTTCTTGAACACGCGGCGGCCGATGAATTTCGGTTTGACCGGCGCGAACTTACCGGTGAATTCCAGCTTGGCCTTGTTCGCGCGCGCCTGCGCCAGCGACAGCATCGGGATCGCCTTCTTGTTCGCATGCTGTTCGCGGATGCGCTCGTAATCCTTCGAAATTTCGTCGATGTATTGCTCGCGCTGCTCCGGCGTCAACAGCGATTGCGCGACCGAGACCGAGCGCGAAGCGTCCGGCACGTAGACCACCGGACCGTCATAATTGTGTGCAATCTTGACCGCGGTATGGGCGCGGCTGGTGGTCGCGCCGCCGATCATCAGTGGAATCTTCAGCATGCGGAAATGCGGGTCGCGCTGCATTTCCTTGGCAACGTGCGCCATTTCTTCGAGCGACGGCGTGATCAAGCCGGACAAGCCGACGATGTCGGCATTTTCCAATTTCGCTCTCGCCAGAATTTCGGAGCAGGGCACCATCACGCCCATGTTCACGACTTCGAAATTATTGCATTGCAAGACCACCGACACGATGTTCTTGCCGATGTCATGGACGTCGCCCTTGACGGTCGCGATCACGATCTTGCCTTTCGGCTTGGCGCTGATGCCGGTTCTTTGCTCTTCGCGCCGCTTTTCTTCTTCGATGTACGGAATCAGATGCGCGACCGCCTGCTTCATCACGCGCGCCGATTTGACCACCTGCGGCAGGAACATTTTGCCCTGGCCGAACAAGTCACCGACAATGTTCATGCCATCCATAAGCGGTCCTTCGATCACATGGATCGGCCGGCCGCCGTTATGCAGCAATTCCTGGCGCGCCTCTTCCGTATCTTCCACGATCCATTGCGTGATGCCGTGCACCAGCGCATGCGCCAGCCGTTTCTGGACCGAACCGTCGCGCCATTCGAGACTCTGCTCTTCCTTCTTGCCGCCGGCCTTGAGCGTGCCGGCGATCTCGATCATGCGCTCGGTCGCGTCGGGGCGACGGTTCAACACGACGTCTTCGACCCGCTCCCGCAACTCCGGCGCCAAGTCGTCATACACACCCATCATGCCGGCGTTGACAATGCCCATCGTCATGCCGGCCTGGATCGCGTGGTACAGAAATACAGTGTGGATCGCCTCGCGCGCCGGGTCGTTGCCACGGAAACTGAAACTGACGTTGGACACGCCGCCGCTGATCTTGGCATGCGGCAGGTGGTCGCGGATCCAGCGCGTAGCGTTGATGAAATCGACCGCATAATTATTGTGCTCGTCGATGCCAGTCGCGATCGCGAAAATATTCGGATCGAAGATGATGTCTTCCGGCGGGAAGCCGATTTTCGACACCAGCAAATTGTAGGCGCGCTGACAGATTTCGGTCTTGCGTTCGAAGGTGTCGGCCTGCCCCTGCTCATCGAACGCCATCACGATCACGGCCGCGCCGTAACGGCGGCACAACTTCGCCTGGCGCAGGAATTCTTCCTCGCCTTCCTTCATCGAAATCGAGTTGACGATCGCCTTGCCCTGCACGCATTTCAAGCCCGCCTCGATCACCGACCATTTGCTGGAATCGATCATGATCGGCACTCGCGCGATGTCCGGCTCGGATGCAATCAGGTTCAGGAAACGCGTCATGGCCGCGACCGAATCGAGCATCGCTTCATCCATGTTGATGTCGATGATTTGGGCGCCGTTTTCGACTTGCTGGCGTGCGACCGTCAATGCATCGTCATACTGTTCGTTGAGGATCAGGCGCGCGAACGCCTTGGAACCGGTGACGTTGGTGCGCTCGCCGACGTTGACGAATAGCGAATCGTCATCGATCACGAACGGCTCGAGTCCAGCCAATCGCGTCACCTGCGGCACTTCCGGTATCTTGCGGGGCGCGACCTTCGCGACGACATCTGCAATCGCCTTGATGTGTTGCGGCGTGGTGCCGCAGCATCCGCCGGCGATGTTGACGAAACCGCTCTCCGCGAAGTCCTTCAGCAATGACGAAGTGACGTCTGGCGTTTCATCGAAGCCGGTGTCGCTCATCGGATTCGGCAAGCCGGCGTTTGGATAAATGCAGACATAGGTGTCGGCGATCTTCGACAATTCTTCCGCGTACGGCCGCATCAAGGCTGCGCCGAGTGCGCAATTAAGGCCGATCGTCAGCGGCCGCGCATGGCGCACCGAATTCCAGAATGCCGGCACGGTTTGGCCGGACAATATCCGTCCCGACGCGTCGGTGAC
>DHXL01000228.1:900-8884 GCA_002415335.1 Oxalobacteraceae bacterium UBA5157 | reverse complement strand
ATTTATGATGCACTACACTAGCATGGGAACAACCATCGACGACGATCAGTACGTGCCAGTTGCGAATTCTTCGGGGCGCCCGGACGTGTCCGGCACACTGCGCAAATCCTCGACGACTTTGCCATCGAGCAGCACAATTACCCGGTCCGCCGATGCAATCGTTTCCGGCCGGTGCGCGATAATAATTCGCGTCAGGTTAAGCCCCTTGATTGCCTCATTGACCGCGCGCTCGCGCTCGACGTCCAATGCGCTGGTCGCCTCGTCAAGGAACAGAATTTTCGGACGTTTGTAGAGCGCGCGGGCGAGCAAGATCCGTTGCTTTTGCCCGCCGGACAACGCGGCACCCATGTCACCAATGAGTGTGTGGTAGCCCATCGGCATGGCGACAATTTCGTCATGAACGGCGGCCATTTGCGCCGAGGCCGCAACGCGGGCGGGGTCGATTTCGTCCGCAAAAAAACTGACGTTTTCCTGAATGGACCCGGCAAATAGCTGGTCGTCCTGCATCACCGTGCCGACCATTTTCCGGTAGTTGCTCAAACCGAGCCGCGGCAGGCGCATTCCATTAATGCGGATGTCCCCCTCCTGAGGGGTATGCACGCCAAGCAAAAGCTTGAGGAGCGTCGTCTTGCCGCAACCGGATGGCCCCACGATGGCCAGCGACTCCCCCGGCTCGACTTTGAAACTGCAGCCATCCAACACGTACGGTTCCGTGTCCGAGTAACGGAACTTGACGTTGCGAACGTCGATCGATGCCTCGATCTCGTCTGGCGACAATGAACCGCTCGCCTCATCGACTTCCGGTGCGCTCATCACGATGTCGGCCAACCGCTCGCCTTGCAATTTGAGCATGCGCAGGTCGAGGAACTTGTCGATGAGGGCACTGAATCGGGTCGCGAATTGCTCCTTGTATGACAGGAACGCAAACAACATCCCGACGGAAAATCGGTGCTCCAGAACATGCAAGGCGCCGAGCCAGACGACGAGAATGCGCTCGCCCCCGAACAGGAGGCGGCTTATCGTGAGAAAGCTGATGCCCAGCTTTTTGATACCGATATCGCTATTCATCGTGTCAACGACCAGGTTCAGGAAGCGCGCGCGGCGCGCTTCCTGACGGTCGAACAACTTGATACTTTGCACGCCGCGGATGGACTCAAGGAAGTGGCTCTGCTGCTTCGACGCGTGGATGATGTGCTCTTCCGTTGCACGCCGTAATGGAAGGTACAACACGGCGCGTGCGGCGGCATACAAGGCCACCGCACCAATGGCGACGGTCGTCAGACTTGGGCTGTAGTAAAACATCATGCTCAGGGTAACGATGACGAGGAGGCCGTCGAGTATTGCTTCGATAAAGTTACCCGTGAGCGCCTGCTGAATCTGCGAGATTGCACCAAAGCGCGACAGGATATCCCCCATATGCCGGCGCTCGAACCATACCGTTGGCAAGTGCATCAAATGCGAAAAGACGTTTCCCAGCCACTGCAAATTCAAGGTTGACGACAGATAGAGGACTGCCCAGGACCGAATTGCGCCGGTGATGGATTGAATCACCACGAGCATGAGGAATCCAATCCCCAACGTCGCCAGCAGATCACGGTCAGCCGTCAACAATACGCTGTCAACCACCCACTGCATGAAGAAAGGCGAAACCAGTGCAAATACTTCCAGCCCGAGCGCCAACACCATAATCTGCATCAGGGATCGTTTGAGGCCGGTGATGCGTCCGAGTAATTGCCGCAGCGTGATCGATTGGCGTTCGTCGCCCGTCGTAAACGCCGCCGTCGGCGTCAATTCCAATGCAATGCCGGTGAAATGATGCGACACGTCGGCCACGTGTAGCGTGCGCACGCCAAGTGCCGGATCGTGAATCACAACCTGCTGGCCCTTTACATTTTTTAATACGACAAAGTGATTGACGTTCCAGTGCAGGATGCAAGGCGTTTTAAGCGCGGACAGGTGTTTCATGTCCAATTGCAGCGGCCGGCTTGCGAGATTCATCTGGCCGGCAATCTGTATGAGGTCGATTAATGTCGCGCCCTTCAGTGACAGTGCGAAGCGCTTGCGCAAGTTGATCAAGTTACAGCGGAAGCCATGGGCGTTCGCCACCATGGCGAGGCACGCCAGTCCGCATTCGGCGGCCTCGGTCTGTAGAATGACGGGCAGCTTGTCGCCGCCCAGGGCCAGATCTAGTTTTTCCAGCAGACTCATGCTGCATTTTCCTCAAAAACGATATTGATCCCTGTGCGGCCGGCAGACTGGGATGGCATCAGATCTTGCCGGTGACACTGAAAACCGGCTCGAATAGCCATTCGACGATCCTGCGGCGATCCAGCAATATGTCCGCCTCCAGTTGCATTCCGGCCTGTAGCGGTTGCGCCTTCCCGTAGGCTTGCACGGACTGGCTATCGATGGCGACGATGATGCGGTACAAGGGCTCCTGCCCCCCCTGATTTACCCCGGACAACGGCAGCGATGCAAGATCGGTCGGCGGCAACGGTGTTTTCGACACGCTGACCACCGTGCCCGCGTAATGGCCGAACTTTTGATAGGGGTAAGCCTGGTAGCGCAACAGCACGGATTGCTCCGAAGTCAGGAAGCCGATCGCACTACTGGGCGTAAACAGATACGCCTGGAGCTGCGCCCGCTTCGGCACCAAGCTTGCCAACGCGATGTCCTTCTGGACGATCTGGCCAACGTCGGCCAACACAGCAGTCACGGTACCGTCTTCCGGCGCCCGGATCACGATCTCGCGCCGCGCCTCATTTTCGGCGAGTTCCTGTCTGACTGTTGCGATGCTGCGCGTGGTTTCCCCTTGTTGTGCCAAACCGCGCAGCGGCATTTCCGCCAATTCGGCGCGTGCTGCCGCAATCTGCCGCTGCAAGCCCATCCTGTCCCGCTCAACTGTTCGCACACGTCCCTGCTGGTCTATCAAGTCTTCCGTCTTTTGTTGCACCTGTGCTTCGGACACGAACTGCGTTACCTGCAACTCACGGTACCGCGTCAGCGTTTGCTGGCTTAACTTCATACGCTGATTTAACAACTCCATCGTTTGGTCAAAGGTCGCGAGCTCGCGCATCATCGCCGCGACCGATGCCGTCAACGCTTGCTGCTGTTGGCGCAATAGCTGTCGTTGCTGACCGAGTGTATCTGTGAGGCTATGCTGCCGGACGGCGATTTCCTGTTGAATCATGGATTGGGTGGCCCCCTGGGCACTCGTAAGATCGACGGAAAGCACAAACATCAGGTCGCCCTTGCGTACAACCTGACCCTCACGGACCTGCTTGTCGATGAGCTGCGCCGATTGCGGCGGAAGAATCCGGATCAGACCGAGGTCAGGTGCCAAGAAGCCTGCGATCCGGGCCTTCTTTGTATAGTGAGCAAAAAAAATGAATGTGCCAACCGCCACGACAATTGTCGCCACCAGGACGGTCAGCACCGTCAGCGTCACCGGTCGTATCAGCTGAATCTTGCCCAGCCACGCGCGTTGGCGATGCTCTAATACTTCGGTACGGAATAGTCCAGACATGACACCCTTCGCTGAGGTCGGTAATTTTCAAGTACGAATGCGTTTCGACATGCTTACTACGTAAATCAAATTTGTTTCCTGCGGCGCCCAGGGCTAGCGCTAAAACAACATCGCTATGCGCGCTAACGCGCACAGTTCAATCCTGCATTGGCATGCATCCTCACGGGATACCACGACGCACGCCTGTCTTCGGGGGTTGCCTCACTTGCAGGCGCGTCCTATTGCGTTCGTATGCGTAACTACACGGCACACGCTTCAACGTCTTCCGCTTCCTTCGCGAAAATGGCGCTCCACACCGGGACCCAGATGTCTTTCTTGCGCTGGCTATTGCTCGCCTCTACTTCTTGGAGCGCACGTCGAGCGACATCGAACGTACAAAAGTTTCCAGAGATCGATAACGTCGAGGTTGATTCATTCCTGACCTGATGCCACCAGTCCGGCGGCAAATAAATCACATCGCCCGGATAGAGAATCGTTTCGTACACATCGCAACCGAGGGCCGCGTCGCCAAATGCATCCACACCGTTGCCGGTCTCGGGATCGAGTCCATCCGGGGCGCAAAGGCGCCAAGTTTTCTCGCCGCGGAGTTCAGCGAGCCAGGTATGGGTGGAGAACACATCTTGGTGCATCGACGAATGGGTGTTGGGTGGGCCGGCATACAACGCCATCCATTCCGCAAAACGTCCCCCGCGCGGTAAAGGACACACCGCGTCCAGCGCAAGGATGGCGCGCCGCTGGTCACTCAATGCAGGTGAAATGAGATAGTCGGTCAGATACACCGGTCCCAGCGACGAGTGATAGCTTTCCGGCGCCGCCAGATACTCCAACAGATCCGCCACCGGCATGAGGGCGAATCGACCGTCGGGCAGGCGCACTTTGGCGCGATCGTCACCCAGGGTTTCCAATAAATATTGGTCGGTCCATTTCTCGAAAGCGCCCATGCGCCGTGCCGCGCCGACCGCGACGACTGGCCGTGCCTTTACAAAATATTCATCATAGAAATGATCGAGGCTGTCCGTGCGCGGTAGGGGAATCGTGGTTCGCATGCGTTGCAATGCTCCTGTAAATATTTATTTATTTAAGCGAAGAAGGGGGCGGTCGTGTCGGCCTGGCACTGCGCGTGCCGGTGCTGTTGCACGGGATCGCCAGCGATGACGGTCGCAATCGCATGGGGAAGATAGGAATGGAACGCGGCATCGCCTCTAAAGCTTTCTTCGAGAGGTGCCTCCAGAACGGATGCGAGTTCGCGCTCAAGGTTGAGAAGCTGATAGAAATTACGCTGCGTGTCACTGCGAAACACCTGGTCGACTTGAAGTCCAATGGCCATGAGAAGTTCGGCGTCCTCCCACTGCCGCGGAATGAATGTCGCGTAGTCGGCAAACCACCTTGCCAGCGCCGGCTTGTCGACACTGGCAATCGGACGGAGCATGGCAATCAGGTAGGCGCACGCCAAATAGCAAAGGATCTCTTTGGGCCGGTTGATCGCGAAGTCGCGCAGGCGCGCGATCGACGCGGCCTTCGCACAATCGGACGTCGCATAGGTCAGCGGCTTCGCATAGGAATTCAAGGCGATGAAGAGCGGTATCGCGCGCCGGGTATGGCCTGCGGTGAGGAGAGCGGCATATTGTTCGAACGCCATCGCAAATGCTTCGCTCGCCAGAAGCACCTCCACCAGACGGCCACCGCGGGGAATGCCGTCACGGGCACAAGCGATTTCATAGAAAATTGCATGTGCACCTTCATGATAGGTGTAACTGGCGACGCAGTTTTGGCTGAACATGCGGTCGTCAAGCCGAAGATCGGGCACGCGCTTGAGTAACTGCCTGGCTGAATCCGCTGTTTTGCGATACGGGATGGTCTTCGACTCGAGTATGCCAACGAGTTCAAGGACCGGGAAAATGGTATGCGCTCCTGAAATCTCCCTCGCAGGCAAGAAACGGTAATCGAGTGCCAGCAGCGTGCGCCGCACGTTGGCAAAGGACGGGAGCAGTGTCAGGAGCGCCCCATCTCCCATGGATTCACTTATCTCAAGAGGATGCCGCCCGACGGGACTGTCGTGTAGACGTACGAGATCCGCCAACCGGAACGTCGGCTCATCGCCGAGCTCCACGTCCGTGGACCGAAAGGCAGCTGGATCGGCAATTACGGTCATGCCACTCGTTCCATCAGTCCGATGTGGATCAGAGTACGCACACAGCCTTCCGCACTGTGCGGATCAATATTGGGTTGCTCCAGCGCGATATCCTGGACGTGGAAGTCGCCACGCCTGGACGCCCAGCCGAGGACATGCACCATCATGGGGTCGAGCGTCATCGCCTTGACTGCGTTGGGACCGCGTAGCGTGATGGACGTGTCGCTGGTGACTTCGGCAGACAAACCCTGCCGGAGGCGGACTTTGTCGGCGCTGTCAATCCACCAAGGCGTGTCCATTGCTTCAATCATGTCAGCGATACGACGCAGTTCTTCTGCCACCGTCAAGGATTCCCGGCGCAAGGATTGGCTTTGCGCGCCGAGTCGGGGGGCTCGCAGCGCCGGAATTTTTTGCAGCACCGTACGGATCTTGCGAGCGACGTGATTCGCCACCGTATCCGTTTCTTCGATCGCGAAGGCGATGGCGAAGCTTGCCGTTTCCATATGCGTTTCATGTAGCACGCCCGGCGGCAGAAAGACGACCGAGCCCGGTTTGGCGACAAATACGTCGCCGCCCGAAATGGAATCGGGAAGCGGGCCGCTGAGCAGGTGCTCGATTTCCGGTACCGGAGGATTACCGAGAAACATTCCCGCCGAAGGAAAGCGCAAAGACGTGTTTTTTGCCAACGTCCATGTCTTCGTGCCGATGATCTGGCAGTTGAAGGTGAAGCTCCGATCGAAATGTGCGCGTCCACGACCACCCTCGAGCGCGCAAAAAACCTGCACATTGACTTTGCCTGCTGCAATGCCGAGTTCATTCTCCAGTATCCGGCACAGGGGGCGCAGTCCGGGTACGAATCGTTCGACGTTCTCGAGCAAGATGGTAAAACCAGCTTCGTACAGCGTACGCAATTGCTCACGTGTCGCATGAATCTGGAATGGCGCCGCGTTCGACGGCGACCACGCCCGGACCGTTTTGAACATCCCGTCCCAGGCATCCATGACCATCGTCGGCGACCGCAGCATCGGAATATCGGTCAATTCCGCCAAGCGATGCAGATCGCCATGCACGGCAATGGCGTCTTCAAGCGGCGCCGAGGTCGCCAAAAGAAAAGCCTGCTCCCCAAGCAATGTCTGGAGACAAAATTTTTGAATTTTATTGTCCATGCAATTTTCCACAATCGAATCAGCCACGCGCGTCTGCGAGGCTCTGGATGAGTTGCGACAGGCCGCGGAGAATGACGCGACCCGTAATATTGTTGGCGGTATCGAAGGTTGGGTTGTATTCAGTCCAATCGGCGCCGATGACATTGAGGCCGGCAAGGCGCAACTGCTCCAGTGCCGCGCCAAGCGCCGCGAATGGAAGCCCTTCGGGTACTGGGTAACTGACCGCCGGGGCAACGGCAGGGTCAAACGCATCGGTGTCTACGGTTACGTATACGTCCACATCGCGCATCAGCACCTCTTTTAGAGCAGTGACGGTCGCCATAGTGATTCCGTTGGGCGCCGGCGGCGCGCCCCATGCAAGGCCGCGGACGCCAACCTGGATGACCTGTTTCGCCAGTCCTTCGGCCGCGACGAACGACATAAACGATGCGTGCGTAGGCCGCTCGCCGGTGCCAATGACGTCGTAATCGTGGTGCGCATCGAATTGCAATACCTGAAATGCGCGTCCCGCCTGGGACAGGCCGCGAAGAACGGCGAGAGTGACGAGATGGTCGCCCCCCAAAACGAGTGGCTTCTTTCCCTTGCGGGCGACGGCAGCAACCGCTTGCGCGACGAACTCGAGATATTCATCGTCGGTATGATGCGTGGCACGAAACCGGATATTGCCAAGATCACTGACGACGTGACCGCGAAAGATCGTTTCGCGTTTCGCAAGATCATACAGCTCGCCGTTTTTTACCCGGAAATGCTCTGGCGACGACAGCCTCCGGAGGAGGGACGGTGCCGCCGCACATCCTGCGTGACCCGAATCCGTACCGCGGTCATATGGAACGCCGATGACAATAATTGAGCCGTCGCCGCCTGTGGCACAACCAAACAGCGTAGGGTATTTTTCCATCGAGGCAGAATGCATTATTGTTTTAATTGAAGACCTGATACGCGACGAAGTGTCCGTCGCGTACCACTGAAAATCAGCGGATTAACATCGACTCACAGCCCATTCATTTGGCATCCTCACCACGTCATTTGACATGGATGGGATCGCCACCCAAAGGGATAAGTCGTATCAATGGCAAATTACAGATCCACGCCTTTCGGACGCATGTCGCCGCCGACTACTCCACGCCTTTCGGACGCATTTCGCCGCCGACTACATTACGC
>DHXL01000228.1:0-772 GCA_002415335.1 Oxalobacteraceae bacterium UBA5157 | reverse complement strand
ACATTACGCAGGTCGTCCGCGTTGAGAATCTCGATCAGGGAATCGAGACTCTTTACTTGCGACTTCTCCGCCTTGTCGGTATTGATTTCGCTTTTTTCAGTGCAATTAGTATCAATAGATTTCATTTTCTCTCCTAAATGGTTGATGTAGATCAAGGCAAAAATTTGCCGAATTCAGTTTGTTATATTGCAATACAATTGTCAATAAATTAATGCGGCACAGACCGAAGATTTCTTTTCTTCTTGCATATTCTTGTAGATTCTTTTATTTTCTTGTATCTACTTGCAAATAATCAATAGTCCGATAATCGTTGGGTTCAGCGGTTTATACGAGTTCAGCCAGGTCAACAACAACGAGATGGGCATTCTGATTCAACGCTCGGCAGACGGCCAGCTCTACAAGGATGCCTACGAGGAAGCGCAACGGATCATTCGGATCAGCGACGAGGTTCGAATATCTGTTGAGCGAGTGACGAGCGAGCCCGACGACAAGTCTCGTCCAAATCAGATAACAGTAAATCTGACGGCCAAGATGTTTCGGGAAGACTAACTTCATCGAAGCTGAGGCAGAAACTGGGGAATAAGACCCACGAACTCCTGGAGTCTGCTATCGCATCCGGTTACATCGAAAGGCGTAATGACAAACATGCGTTATGCACGACCTTGATGCCCATGACGATCGGCTGTTGATAATCGCCGGAAAGTAAGTTTATGTTTTCAGGCCAACTAGATCACGCTTGTTCAACTGATTTGCTTCCTCGTTGAACGCCATA
>DHXL01000216.1:12467-12664 GCA_002415335.1 Oxalobacteraceae bacterium UBA5157 | reverse complement strand
ATTGAATTGGAAGAGGAGCTCGGCGTTGATATTTTCACACGCCACGGCAAGCGGATCCGCGGTTTGACCGAGCCGGGCCGGGCGGTGTTGAAATCGGTCGAGCTGATTCTGCAGGAAATCGAGGGATTGAAGCGCATCGGCAAGGAATTTGCCGCGCAAGACAGCGGCAGCTTTACCATCGCCACCACGCACACGCA
>DHXL01000216.1:9953-12314 GCA_002415335.1 Oxalobacteraceae bacterium UBA5157 | reverse complement strand
CCACGCACACGCAGGCGCGCTATTCGCTGCCGCGCGTGGTGCAGGCGTTTGCACTGAGATATCCAAAGGTCCGATTGTCGCTGCTGCAGGGCAACCCAAAGCAGATTGCCGAGATGGTGGTCAAGGACCAGGCCGATATCGCGGTCGCCACCGAAGCGATCGCCAATATGGACGGTTTGATATCGATTCCATGTTACCAATGGGAACACGTGGTCGTGGTGCCGCCGGAGCACCCATTGATCCGGTCGAAAGCCATCACCCTGGAAGAAATCGCCGCGTATCCCTTGATTACCTATGACAGCGCGTTCAGCGGACGGGCCAAGATAGACCATGCGTTCTCGCTGCGTTCGCTAAAGCCGGACATTTTGCTCGAGGCGATCGATGCCGACGTGATCAAGACTTATGTGGAACTGGGCATGGGGGTCGGTATCATTGCCGGTATGGCCTACGATGCCGAGCGCGACAAGGGCCTGCGCTCGATTCCGGTTGGCCATTTGTTTGGCACCAATGTGTCGCGCGTGGCGGTCAAGCAGGGGGCTTATCTGCGCAGCTATGTTTATGCTTTTATCGAATTGCTGACGCCGACCTTGAATCGCAAGTTGATCGATCAGGTGTTGAGCGGTGAGAAGGAAATGTACGAATTATGAATATGGTCAAGACCGACATGGCCGCGTATTACGCCGCGCGCGCCAGTCACTATGAAGAGATTTACGACAAGCCGGAGCGCCAGGCGGAATTGGCGCTGCTGCATGAAAAAGTGCGCGACACGCTGCGCGGGCACGACGTGCTGGAACTTGCTTGCGGCACCGGCTACTGGACCGCGCAATTCGCGCCGGCGGCCGCTTCGGTGCTGGCGACCGACATCAGTCCCGAGGTCCTCGCCGTGGCGCGGGCAAAGGGCCTGCCTGTCGACCAGGTCCGGTTCGCGCTCGGCAATGCGTTCGCGCTCGATCTCGAAGGGAAGTATTCGGCTTGCTTTGCCGGGTTCTTGTGGTCGCACGTGAAGCGCCAGGAGCAAGCCGGGTTCCTCGGCCACTTGCGCGAGAAACTGGGCAAGGACACCTTGCTGGTGCTGATCGATAATTCGTACGTCGAGGGCAGTAATACACCGATTGCGCGCACCGATTCGGAAGGGAATACCTATCAGATTCGGCGCTTGCCGAATGGGGAGAGGTATGAGGTGCTGAAGAATTTCCCCACGGATAGCGCGCTGCGCAAGAAGCTGGCGGGCGCGGTTACCGAGATTCGGATTGTCAGGCTCGAGCATTATTGGATGTTGACGGGCCGGCTAAGGTAGTCCGGGATTGCCGCTACCCGCGATACCCCAGGCGTCGCGACAAATCCGCCGCATGCCGCCTGGCCGCCTGCGCAATCGCACCATCCCATGTCTCGCTGATATGCGCGGCCGACCCGACCACGGTCAGCGCGAAATGCATATGGCCGTCGTGATCAAACACGGGCGCCGAGAACGCATTGAATCCCGCCAGCAAACGTTCGGCGGTCCGGCTCATGCCAGGATTGCGCGCGGAGGACGGATCCAGTTGGCCGATGACGCGCGCCATTCCTTGTTCCCGGGTGCTGCGCAGCAGCGGCGCGAGATCATCCTTGCTATGTGGCGCATCCAGTTTTTCCCGGCGATTGCGCGCCAGTTCGTCGCGTAACAATTCCGCGGTCTCGGTTCCCGGTAAGAACGCCGCGAAACACAGGCCGCTAGCGGTGTAGGTCATCGGCATCACGCTGCCTATCTGCAAGTTGACGGTGACTGGGCGGCGCGATTTTGTCAGGCGGATGCAGGTCGGGCCGTGATTGCCCCAGATCCCCAAGGCGACCGTTTCGCCGGTCGCTTCGCCGAGGCTGGCCATCGCCTCGTCCGCCAGTCTGACTTCATCCATCCTGCCCAGTGAGACCAGCCCCAACTCGAGCGCGAGCGCGCCCAAATCGTACAGGCCGGTCGCGCCATCCTGTTCGACCAGACCGACTCGAATTAGACTGACGAGGTAGCGGTGCGCCTTGGCCGCGGGCATGCCGGCATTCTTGGCCAGCAACGACAGCGTCAGTGGACCGCCGGCGTCGGCCAACGCCCGCAGCAAGGGGCCGGCCACTTCAACCGATTGGATCCCTTGCTGTGCGGGCACGATGGGTTTTTCCGGCATGTCGGTGACTGGTTTCATATGATGTTAAAATTACGATACAGTGAATTAGTTCAATAATAAGCAATTGAAGAAAATAGACAATCATTTTCTTCAGCTCCATAATTCGCGACACGATCTTAAGCACTGCGGAAGAGAGTGAAGCAAGGTGTATCTTTTCCCCCGACACGTTTTGAACCGGGAAAGAGTCAAGCGAAGCGTACTCTGTCCT
>DHXL01000216.1:0-9733 GCA_002415335.1 Oxalobacteraceae bacterium UBA5157 | reverse complement strand
ACTCTGTCCTCAACCAATTAGGAATGATGCATGAAACTCGCCACCCTCGAAGACGGCACCCGCGACGGCCAGCTCGCGATCGTGTCGCGTGACTTGAAAACTGCCCAGCTGGCCGACGGTATCGCACCGACGCTGCAGCGCGCGCTGGATGACTGGAGCTTCATCGCCCCACAGCTGGACGAAATTTACGAACAATTGAACAGCGGCCGTGCGCCGCGTGCATTCGAGTTCGACCCCGAGCGCTGCATGGCGCCGCTGCCGCGCGCATATCAATGGGCCGACGGCTCGGCCTACGTCAACCACGTCGAGCTGGTGCGCAAGGCGCGCAACGCGGAGATGCCGGATTCGTTCTGGCACGACCCGTTGATGTACCAGGGTGCCTCCGACGACTTCATCGGGCCGACCGACGACATCGTGCTCGGCTCCGAGGAGTGGGGCATCGATTTCGAAGGTGAGGTGGCGGTGATTACCGACGACGTGACGATGAGTGTGACGCCAGCCGATGCCGGCTCGCATATCAAGCTGCTGATGCTGGTCAATGATGTGTCGTTGCGCAACCTGATTCCGGCCGAACTTGCCAAGGGTTTCGGATTTTTTCAATCGAAACCGGCATCCAGTTTTTCACCGGTCGCGGTAACGCCGGACGAGCTGGGCGACGCATGGCTGGACGGCAAAGTGCACCTGCCGTTGCGCGCCAGCTGGAACGGCGCGCTGGTCGGGCAGCCGAACGCGGGCGTCGATATGGTTTTCAATTTCCCGCAATTGATCGCGCACCTGACCAAGACGCGCAACGCGCGCGCCGGTTCGATCATCGGCTCCGGTACGGTGTCCAACAAGGATGCGAGCAAGGGTTATACCTGCATCGCGGAAAAACGCTGCCTGGAAACCATTGCCGAGGGTACCGCGAAGACCCCGTTCATGAAGTTCGGCGATACCATCCGCATCGAAATGCTGGACGCGGGCGGCAAGTCGATCTTCGGCGCGATTAACCAGCAAGTGGTTCAGAGCGTGATGAAAAAGACGCGTCATTAATTGCCGAATCGCGTGCCAAATCGCGCCGGATAGCGCGGACACAACGTCATCCTTGCAGGAGGTTTCCATGACTACCATCACCACTACGCCAGTCGGACAAACAACCGCTTTGCCGCCCGCCGAACCGATCAATGGCCTGCATCACTTCGCCTATCGCTGCCGCGACGCGGAAGAGACGCGCCATTTTTACGAAGATATTCTCGGCCTGCCTCTGTATCACTACATCCGCGCCGACAACGTGCCGTCCACCGGCGAGTACTGCCCTTACGTGCATATCTTCTTTCGTATGACGGACGGATCCTGCCTGGCATTCTTCGACCTCGGCGATAACCTGCTGTGCGCGCCGTCACCGAATACACCCGCCTGGGTCAATCACATCGCGCTGCGGGTCGATACGATCGCGCAATTAGAAGCGATGAAAGTCCGTCTCGAAGGCCATGGCATCGAAGTGCTCGGCGTGACCGATCATCGCGTATTCCGGTCGATTTATTTTTTCGATCCGAACGGGATTCGACTCGAATTGTGCGCGCAGCTGGCGTCGGAACAGCAGATGCTGAGCGAGAAAAAAGGCATACACGAAAAAATTGCAGCCTGGTCGCAAGAGAAGGCAGCACGGCTCGCGCAGAAGTAGCCGAGCGACCGGGGCAGCGCGCCGGCGAGTCGACGTGGTGCATGAAGTTGTTGTCTGGCGGCATCGAATTGCCATCGGAAACGGGAAGCGGAAATGAAGTCCAAATGAAGCGGAATTCGGACGGGACTTGCGGTATCCTGCTCAATGAGCACGGCCCATTTTCTTTCTTCCGAGGAATTCGAAATGCGAAACGTCATTTATAAATCCGTGGTATTGCCGGCTTCGGTCGAAGCCTTGTTCAACATGTACATGGATCCGTCATCGCATGAGGCGATTACCGGTTTGCCGGCGGTGATAGATGAAGAGCAGGGTGCACGATTCGAAGCGTTCGGCGGCGCATTGACCGGCGTCATTCTGGAGGCGGTGCGGCCGCGCCTGATTGTGCAGAGCTGGAGATCGACCACGTTCACGCCGCAGGATCCGGACTCGACAGTGATCCTCGCATTCAACCCGGAAGGGCAGCACGGGCGAATCGACCTGGTGCACCTGGATGTTCCTGAACAGGATTACGAAGCGGTGAAGCTCGGGTGGGATGAGAAGTACTTTGAGCCGTGGCGCGCGTACCTGAAAACCAGATGAACGGCGAGACGAATCAGCAGCCGAAGGGCGCACTGCACGGAGTCACGCTGGAACAGATTCTGGTTGGGTTGGAGGCGCGTCTCGGCTGGGAAGAACTGGCGCGGCGCATCGATATCCGCTGCTTCAAGAACGACCCAAGCATCAAGTCGAGCCTTGCGTTCTTGCGCAAGACGCCCTGGGCCAGAAAAAAGGTCGAGGAATTATTTCTCGGCTAGGCGGGCCGCCTCGGCTGCGGGTGGCCGAGTCTGACGGAGGCGTCGGTCCAGCCCGGGCCGGCCAAGCCGGGCTGCCCGCGCCTGCATGATCAGGCCGCGATCCGCGCAGCCGCTTTGCACCCATCCAGCAAGAACGCCAAACCGATCACCAGCACCAATTCGCCTTCCGCCGAGCGCGCCGTACCGGCAATGCCCGGCACCGCGATGGCAGTCATCGGCTTGATCACCAAATCGGCCGTCCCTTCTACCGCTTCGACCGCGAGGATGTAGGGATGCGGTGCCGCCATCACGATGCCGACGCGCTCGACCGCCGCGCCGTAACCGAGCACGCCGGCCAGCGAACGCACCGGCAACGGCCGGCCCTGATCGCGCAGCACCGGCGCACCGCCCACTTCGGTGAAGGTTTCCGGTAATTCCACCACGCGTTGCACGACCGCCATCGGCATCGCCAGCGCGGCGCCGGCGGTGCGTACCAGCATGGTCGGGACGATTGAGAGTTCGATCGGCAGGCGAATCGAAAAACGCGTGCCGGCCCCGAGCGTCGAATCGATGTGGATCGCGCCGCGATGTTTTTCTACCGCAGTCTTGACCACGTCCATGCCGACGCCACGGCCCGATACGCTCGATGCCACCTCCTTGGTTGAGAAGCCGGGCAGGAACACCAGTTGAAAGGCTTCCTGCGCGGTTTGTGCGGCGGATTCGCTGATGAGTCCCTTGGCCAGTGCCTTGGAACGCAGGATGTCCGGATCCATGCCCTTGCCGTCGTCGGACAATTCGATCATCACGCTGCTGGCTTCCTGCCATGCCTTGAGCGAAATGATGGCTTTGACCGGTTTGCCTGCGGCAGCGCGATCCGGGGCTTCCTCGATGCCGTGGTCGAGCGCGTTGCGCAGCATGTGTACCAGCGGATCGTACAGGCTGTCGACCACGACGCGGTCGACTTCCGTTTCGGCGCCCTGGATCACGAGCTCGACGTCCTTGCCGAGATCCTTGGCCAACTCGCGCACCAGCCGCGGGAATTTCTGGAACAGGCGCCCGACCGGCTGCATGCGCGTCGACAGCGTCGCGCGCTGCAGTTCGGTCGAATAGCGCGACGCGCGATTGAGGGTTTCGGCCAATGCCGTCATCAAGACCGCAGCCTGGCCCTCGAACTGGAATTGCGCGAGTTTTTCCAGCAGCACGCTGGCTTGATTGGCGGCTTGCACCGACTCGCCGGCGACTTCGAGCAAGGTATCGAGCTTGATCGCATCGACGCGGATACTATCTTCCTTGACCGGCGCCAGGATGGCTCGCGAACCCTGGTCGCCGGCGGGTACGCGCGCGGCGGGCTGCGCCACGCTGTCGGGCACAACCGCTGGTTCGTCATCTTCGTCCTGATCGGCCTGCACCTGCGTTCCGGCAGGCACCACCGCGTAGTACAGCGCTTCCCAGTCGAGGTCGTCGCCGGTCGCGCTGGAGCGCTCCTTTTTCGCCTTCGATGCGGCCTTCGGTTTCGGCTCCGATTTGACCTTGGATTTTGCTTTGGCGTTCGCTTCCGGCTTGGCGTTCGCGGCCGGTTTGCCTGCGATCGCGTGCGTCAGGATGTTTTCCAGCGCGTCCGGCATCGCGGACAGGCTTTCCGGTGCCGCGCCGTTCGCGAGTTCGGTCAACTGGTCGGCGACGAAGCCGCTGGCCTGCAGCGCCGCTTCGATCGCAATCGGCGTGACCGGTGCCGCGCCGGTGCGCAAGGCGTCGAACAGGTTCTCGGTCAGATGGCAAGCCGACACCATGGCCGGCAGGTTCATGAAGCCGGCGCCGCCCTTGATCGTGTGAAACGAGCGGAACACGGCGTTGAGCGTATTGAAGTCGTCCGGATGTCGCTCAAGCGTGAGCAGATGCTCTTCCACATTCGTCGCCAGTTCCAGCGCTTCGACCACGAAATCCTTGAGCAGGTCATCCATCAGAACCCCAGATCGTCAAGTAGGCTGTCGACATCGTCTTGCACCAGCGCCATCGTCGGCATCGACGGACCTTGCGCCAGATCGACCGGTTGCACGTGTTCCACCTGATCCGCCAGCTTGCTTTCCTGTGCCAGGATTGCCGCCTTCAACTCCGGCGGTGCATTGTCGCGCAACAGCTGCGCCAGTTCGGTTTCGGCAGTGTGGGTGATCGCGACGATCTTCTTGATCAATTGACCGGTGATGTCCTGGAAATCCTGCGCCATCATGATCTCCAGCAGACGCGCTTTTTCCGCCTCGGTGGCATCCGCGACTTGCGCGGCAAACTGTCTCGAATCACCGGCCAGCGCCTTGAACTCTTCGATGCTGAGCTTGCCCTCAAACAGCAAGGACCATCGGCTATCCATGTCCTTCGCATTTTTCGACAAGGCGTCCTGCTCAGGCATGCCGACGTCGATCGCGTTCAATACCTTGTTGGCGGCTTGTTCGGTCAGCGATGCGACGTATTCGAGCCGACCCTGCGCATCGGTAATCTGGGTAGCGACATTAGCCAGGGAGCGGTCGTAGCCGAGTTCGCGCAGTGAATCGTGCAACAGGCGCACGATCCCGCCCAGGCGCTCGAACATCGGTTTGGCGGACTGGTCCTCCGGCGCGATGGGCTGGGCGCTTGCCGCCGCCATGGTTAGTGCAGCGGCAGGTGCGGCTGTCATCGTCTGAGTGCGCTGCGCGGACACCTCGTCAAACAATGCTTCAAAATCGTCAGCGGCGTCGCTCATGGTACGGGTCTCTCTATCATTGTCAGTGGGCGGTTCTTGGTACGCAAAGGAGGTGGCTGTCGGCACGCAGTCGACCTGCCGGTCGACCCGCGGAGGGGCTTCGGCGCGCGTGCGTCAGGATGGCCACTTGCCGGCCATGCGCGCTGGACATGTCGAGCGCAATACGCTGCATGGTTGCAAGATATTCAACGTCACGGTCAATGTGATGGTGCGTCATCGTGAGGGGTTTATCGTTTCTCGTCTCGGTTTTCTTGCGCGATTCGGCAAGAAGCGCGGGCACTGTTATGTATGTCACAACCCCGTGTTGTCCTAAGCAAATAATACCTAGATTTAGCGCAAGCGCATAGCGATTCGACGGACGATCGTGTATTCGCTGCGGGGGACCGCATCGCTGCAATTGACTTTGGATAGGGCGAGCAGATATCCCAGGTCGTCAAGCGTCCTCGCGATGCTACAGCCAACGGCGCACACTTTTCTTGTAGGTAGCGTACTCGGAACCAAAAACAGATAGCAGCGCGCGCTCTTCGGGGGCGATTTGGAAGCGGTCGATATACAACACGAAAACGGGCACAAGAAGATAGGCCATCGGATTTGACAGGAACACCGCCCAGGCCAGAAGTTCCAGCGTCAGGCCGAGGTACATCGGATTGCGCGTGAAGCGGAAGATGCCGGTGTCGACCAGACATGACGCGGAATGTGGCTTGGTCGGGTTAGTCGTCGTCTTGGCTCGCCGGAACGACATAAACCCTGCAAGACCGACGCCCAAGCCGGCGAGAGCCAAACCGAGCGCAACGCCCACGCGAACCCGAAAAGGCAGCGCAAGCGGCGGAACGGCCAGCGACGCCAACCACATGAACAGCGCGATGAGCAGCACCAATAGGGGAGGCGGAACCTTTAGCTCGACACGATTCATGGTTATGTGAAAACGATGACGTTTAAGGCGGCAAACATCCGGCAGGCCTGCTTCGAAGGGATATTACCGGCATGCCGGATTATTTCGATTCATTGTGCCGATGCGTCGAACTTTATCAGATTGCAATCCAGATCGGCGGGATGTCGTCCCACGCAACGATTGCCGCACGACACCGCGCGCCGTATAATTGTCGCGTTTTGGTGCCCGCGCACATGCTCATGTGCGCAGTTAAACGGGAAACACGAAGCTGACATCGGCGTGCGTGTGCTGCCCCCGCAACGGTAATCAAGCGTCGCCCTCGGCGACTGGCCGTCTCTCAATACCACTGTGCGTCTTGCATGGGAAGGTGAGGCGGTTCGACTTGCTAGCCCGGATACCGGCCAGGACAGGTGGGAGCGAAGGAACGGATTGGTTTCGTCTAGCAGATCTCGGATTGAGATCACGACGCTACTACACGTTAAGCGCTCCTGATTCGTCTCGCCTGCGGGGAAGCTTGCGGGACACTCCTTTCCGGGTTTTACATCATGTTGATTTTCCCTACGAAGCCATCGGGCGCGCGCGTCCTGACTTTGGCCGTCTTGCTTTCCGCTGGATTCAGCGCATCCGCACAAACTTCAGTCGATTCCACGCCGCCCGCGGTCGTGGTGACTGCGGCGCGTGTTGCACAATTGCAGACCGATGCTCTGCCGCATACCACCATCATCACCTCGGATGACATTCGCAACAGTCAGGCCGACGACTTATTGTCGCTGCTGCGACATGAAGCGGGAATCGAATTTTCGCAAAATGGCGGGCCAGGTCAAATGACCTCGCTCTTCATGCGCGGCGCACGACCGAACGAAACGCTGATCCTGGTCGATGGCGTTCCGGTACGCCGCCAGGGCCTCTCCGCCGCACCGGCGCTGGAGCAAATCCTGCCCGAGCAAATCGACCACATCGAGATCGTGCGCGGCAACGTGTCGGCCATCTACGGTTCGGGTGCGATCGGCGGCGTAGTGCAAATCTTCACCAAGCAGGGCGGTGGCAAGCCGGCCCTGAACGGATCGATCGAAGCCGGTTCGCGCGGTACGCTGAAAGTGACCGGCGGCGTGTCAGGTAAAGCGGACGATACGCGCTATGCGTTGTCTGTGACGCACTTCAAGACCGACGGATTTTCCGCGAATAACACGACACAATATCCGAATGAAAATCCGGACAAGGATGGCGATCGTAACAGCAGCTTTTCCGCGAATGTGTCGCATGAATGGAGCAAGGGCAACGAGTTCGGTTTGCGCGCCTATGCCAACGATGGCAAGACCAGCTTCGACGGCGATGGCTTCGGTGCGCCGACCGACATCAATACGGGACGCTCGAAACAGCAATCGCTGGCGCTGTTTTCCAGGAATAATTTTTCGCAAGACTGGACTTCCAACGTCACCCTGTCGCAGACGGCGACGCGGACCCGCAATACCTCGATCGCCACCAATGGCTACGACGTCAGCGACGCTGGCGACACCAGCTTCCTGCAATGGACGAATGAAATCAGTCTCGCGCCGGACTGGACGGTGAACGCAGGGGTCGATGCGGCACGAGAAAAAATTGATACCTTTGCCGACTACGGTTTCGGTGCATCGACCGCAGACTATGCGCGCTCGACCTCCAGCGTATTTGCCGGGCTCAATGGCAAGCGTGATGCACATCATATTCAAGTCAATCTGCGTCACGATAGCGTCGAAGGCACAGGCTCGGATACGACCGGTTATCTCGGCTACGGTTTTGCGCTGACACCGTCGGTTAAACTGGTAGCTAGTACCTCGACCGCGTTCAATGCACCGACCCTGGTGCAATTCTTTGACCCCTTGTACGGCAACCGGAACTTGAAGGCGGAGCGCTCGCAGTCGCATGAACTCGGCGTGCAATATGCGGCGGATACTTCCTTGCTGCGCGCCACCTGGTTTGACACCAAGACCCGCGACCAGCTTGGCTATGACCCGACTACCTACCAAACCATCAACGTCGATCGCGCCAGCAACCGCGGTCTGGAATTGAGCGCAAGCGGCCGTCTGGCGGAAACGGATTTACATGCGAGTCTGACACTGCAGGATCCGAAAGATGATACGACCAATCAGCGCCTTATCCGTCGTGCGAAAACCTTGGGTTCGGTGTCGGCGTCGAGAGCGTTCGGCGCATGGCGTGTCGGTGGTGACCTGCAATATACCGGCGAGCGGCCTGACAATGGTCGAACGCTCGATGCCTACTGGCTCGCCAATCTGAACGCGCGTTATGCAATCACCAGGCAGCTCTCGCTTTTCGGGCGGATCGACAATCTGTTCAATCGGGATTATCAAACCGTGTATGGCTTTAACCAGCCGCCGCGCGGCGTCTTTGCCGGCCTGAGCTGGCAACAATAAGAGTCATGGCTCCCTTGCCCCGCCCATTATCGATTCTGGCAGTGCTGGTCTGTCCGGGTGCAGCGACGCGCGCTACGATTTCTGATTATGATGTTTGACTAGGCCGTATTAAGGGACGAGACCAACGTGCATAGCGTTTCCAGCATTACTTTGCCGACCGCACCTCGTCGTGCCACAACGATCGTCGGCGCGCTCGCGCTGCTGGCTTTGGCGAGCGTCCTGTTCGCCTGCGGGGTCGGCTCAGTTGCCTTGTCCCCGGGCGACTTATTAGCCGCGGTGGCCGACATTCTGCATGGCAGCCCTTCGACCCTGGCTGCCACCCTATTTGAATTACGCCTCGATCGCGCACTGTCCGCCTTTGTCATCGGCGGCATGCTGGCGCTGGCCGGCGTGATGATGCAGGCGCTGTTGCGCAACCCGCTGGCCGATCCTTATGTGCTGGGCGTGTCGGGTGGCGCCGCCGTCGGCGCGCTGGCGGCGATGCTGTTCTTCAGCGCAGTGTGGATGATCGACGTTGCGGCTTTCGGCGGCGCGCTGTCAGTGGCCTTGCTGCTGTACCTGTTGGCACATAGGGATCTGCGCGGCGGCATCGGCGACTCGTCGCTGTTGTTGCTGACCGGCGTGATCGTGGCGGCCGGCTGCGGCGCGCTGGTGACCTTGATGCTGTCGATTGCACCGGATGGCCGGCTGCGTGGCATGGTGTTTTGGCTGATCGGCGATTTGTCCGGGACGCAATTGCGCTGGCTGCCTTGGTTGTTGCTGGGCGTTGCGTTGATATTTTCCACGCGGGCTGCGCGCGCGATCAACCTGATGGCGATGCAGGCCGAAGCGGCAGCGACGCTCGGCGTACGGGTCGGTGCGTTGCGGCAAGGCCTGTTCTTCTGTGCCGCGCTATTGACGGCCGGCGCAGTCAGCAGTGCCGGCAGTATCGGCTTCGTCGGATTGATCGTGCCGCATGCGTGCCGCTTCGCGTTAGGCCCCGATCATCGCTTGCTGTTGCCGGCGGCGACGCTGACTGGCGGCGCCTTCCTGGTGCTGGCCGACACGCTGGCGCGCAGCGTGCTCGCGCCGCAGCAATTGCCGGTCGGCGTCATCACCGCGTTGATCGGCGTGCCGCTGTTCCTGCTGCAACTGCATCACATTCGCAGGAAATGACATGATGCGCACGCTCGATTTGTCGCTGCGAGTCGGATCCCGCAGCCTGCTGGAAAATCTCAATTGGCAAATCGAGCCGGGTCAATGCTGGTGCGTGATCGGGCG
>DHXL01000112.1 GCA_002415335.1 Oxalobacteraceae bacterium UBA5157 | reverse complement strand
CACATGGGCGGTCGAATTCGAGAAGACCGAGTTTGAAGACGACAACTGGAAGGAGTTCATCGAATCCTTCGCGCGCGGCAAGATGATCGATGAAGTCAGCGGGGAAAGGGCTTCTTTTGGCAATGTGAACCCGGAGGGGGTTAGGCGCATCATCGCTCGTGCCAAGAAGGGCACGTCCATGGCCAACATGCCGGTTCCGGCTCCCGGTAGCGCAGACCCGTTTCATCCTTCATACGATAGCGCTGTGTGTGATTTTCGCGGAATTGAAATACAGGCTTGCCGTGATGCCCATGACGGGGGTGTTATCGAAGACAACGAGAACCCGGATTATTTTGGGGTGTATTTGCGGCGTGCGGATGAGAACGAAGCCGAAGAGACTTTTGCAGTTCATGTCGCCGATTTCAAGACGCATGAAGACGCTCAATCCTACGCCCGTGCGCTACTCGGCTTCCTGGAATCCAGGCAGCCGCAAAGCTCCGACCCTGTCTGGCTGCACGACAAATACGAGCGGGCTCGCGACGTTGTGGCACGCGCCTCTCGCCGCCATGCCAACTGAAATGATCAAGAAACCGGAAGTAATCGTGGTGACGTTGTTTAACGGCGACGTTGCACTGTTCGTTAACACAGATGCAGTCATGCAGTTAGACGCATCGGAAGCTGGTAGTGACCCGGGAATGATCGGGAAATACCTAGCCAAAGCATTGGGTGTTGAATTGCAAACATTCAGCATAGCCGTTCCGTCTGATCCAGATTGGTCATGGCACGATGTGTATGAGCTGCAGCCGACCTATGCCGCAATTCCTCCCGAGCAACCTGAGCATGACTTGATTGAAGCCTGTAAGGCGCGGTACGGCGACGAATGCCCCCATTACCCAGTGGAGGACTGGACGTATCTCATCGCCTCTGACGGGTATCGGGGTGGTTACTGGGAATGGGTGAGGAACAAGATCGAGTCGGTGTTCTATGAAGAGGTCGCAGAGCATTTCGGTCTGGACGAAAGTTTTCAGTATGACGGACACCCCGACAAGATACTCGAATATCTGGACGCTTATCACAATGAGAATCGTAATGGACCTGCGCCGTGAGCCAGTTTTTGCTAACGAAAATTTGATGAAGTAACAAATAAATAAAGGATCTGGAGCATGAATACTCTTGATGAAACGAAGCAGCCACAGTTGCGTGTCATCACGATGCGCGTAGTTATACCGGCCATCAGCGATGACACCGCATTTGAAAAGCTGGAAAGCGCGTTGCTGGCTTGCTGCGAGTCCCCGCAAATACAATTTCTAGCCTCCGCGCCAGCCAGTCAGGAGCTTGCCGATGCCTACGCATCGGGTGACATGGCCGCGCTCAACAACCTGCTGGAAAACTCGCCCGTTACCATTCCATTCGGGCTGGACTACAGCATGGTTGACCACCAGCATGGCGGCGTAGCTGCAATTGTTTCCGGCGAAAACTCCGCCTGGATCGGGATTGAAAACCCAAACAAGAATGATGAAGTTCCAGATGGCTCGGTGGCCGCTTATATCAGGCGCACGGACGAGGGCGTGAGCGTCGATCTGAATGCCAGCGGAGCTGAGTTTGAGCCGCTTTCTTCTGCGTTTGCCGAGTATTCCGAAGCGCAAGCGGTGCAGGATGAGCATGGTAATCGCGATGCCGCCCAGTCTGGTGACAGCATGAAGATGAAGTAAGGAAAGTCAGCTGTTTTTTTTGCAAGTAACAATTCAGACAGGATGGAGAATAATATGAAATTGAGCAAACAAATCGAAAATCTCGCAAAGGTTACCGCACTGAAGCGCCATTTTTCTCCCGGCATTGAAAGCGCATTTTGTACCAGTCTTGACAATCCTGGATTTTTGGACCGTCTAGTTGGCAGTCTTAACAGCGGATCGGATGACACCTTTAACGATGCGTCCGGCTTCCTTGGTGACGAAGTAAGAACACCACTTCTGACCGACGGGTTTGCGCTTGCCGACTCACTAGAACAATCGCGCGACGAATACATCAATTTCTTCCGCGCCGGCCTGAAATCCATATTTGCCGGCATTGATCCGGATGCGATTAAAGCTGCCATCGGGAATGTCTCCGAACATGCAGCAAACGAATCGAGTTATTTCCTGGATGGTGACGGTTCCGAGCAGGACAACAGTGCCGACATTTCAAAAGCGATTGATCGCGTGGGTGATCTGCTTGGCATGGCTGATTGCGCATGCGACGACCAATTGCTTGACGTGCCGGAAAGCGCCTTGGCGGCGACGGTCGCCCCATTCGGCAAAAAAGACCGCAACATCGTGCTGGCCGCCCTCCGCTACTATCAGCAGCAAGGCATGGGCGATCAGGCTAACCAGAGCAACGAGATCCGTGACATCGCAACGGACGGCGATGAAGATATTTTAATGGATGAGGCGGGAATCGACGACCTGTGTGAGCGCATCAATTTTGCGCATGAGCCGCGCGTTCTGGTCGTGGTTGAAGGCGGGGTGGCGAGTTATAAAGGGGATGCCGGTGTTGATGTCGCGATTTTCGACCGCGATAACTTCGAGGCAGGCGATGCCGATCTGCGCGTCCCGGCGCACTTTGCCGATCTGGCCGCAGCGTATGACGACATCCCGGTCGAGGGTGGTGGTACCGATAAACCAAAAGCTTAAAAATGACCATGGACAAAGAAAAGACACCGGATCAGCCTGCTGGAAAAAACAAGCCTTCCACGTCCTTCATGAACAAGCCTGATCACCATCGCGCCGATGCTTGGATCAAGCAGCTCGGACAAAACCGTGGAAGTCCGCGCATCTACCTGGATGGTCTACAGGCCGTTCGCGCCGGGTTTTCTCCCGGCGACAAGTACGACATCGTGATCGATGGCGACAAGCTCGTGCTGGCCGCGAACAAGGACGGCTCGCGTGTCGTCAGCAAAAAGAAGCGCGGAGAGGTTGAGTACCCAGTCATCGACATCAATAGCCGTGATTTGCTTGCCATGTTCGAGGGGATGAAGGCCGTTCGTGTTGTCGTAAAAGGCGACCAGGTTTACATCCTCCCCGTTGCATCGGAATCCCGTAAAAGGGAGCGGCTGGCTCGCATTACCAGCAAGGTCAAGAACGGTGAGTCGATGAACATGGGCAGCTTGTCGCATGGAGGCGGCATCCTGTCGCACGCAATCCACGCCGGGCTTAAAGAGGCTGGAATCGAGGCCAGGCTGACGTTCGCCAACGAGATCCGGGAAGACCTGTTGGAACAGGCTGCCCTTAACAATGATTCATGGTCTGCCGATACGCAAATGATGAACCTGCCGATGCAAGAGCTCGCGCAGGACGAATGGCTGCTCAAGCAATTGCCGAAGCTGGAGATATTGGAGATGGGGCTGCCATGCAGCGGCGCATCGCGCGCCGGCAAGTCCAAGCGCGGACTCGAAATGATGGAGGATCATCCCGATGTCGGCCACCTAGTAGTCGCCGCACTCATCATTCTGGATCGCACACAGCCTGCCTATGTCCTGCTGGAGAATGTGCCCGAGTATGCCCACAGCGCATCAGCTCAGATACTACGCCATCAGCTCCGCGACATGGGCTATACCAGTTGCGAAGCCATCCTGTCCGGGCGCGATTTCGGTTGTCTTGAGAACCGTGTCCGCTGGTGCATGGTAGCCCATACAAGCGGTACTGCATTTTCATTTGAAGACATCCGCCCCAAGGTCACGATCGTCAAGCTGTTAGGAGATGTATTGAGCGACATCCCGCTTAACGATCCGTCATGGCGCGAAGTCGCCTATCTGAAAGCAAAGGAAGAGCGCGATCGCGCGGATGGTAAGGGATTCTCCATGCAGTTTGTGAAACCGTCCTCCAATAGCGTCCCGACCATCAGGAAGGGGTACGCCAAGGGCGGCTCGACCGATCCCCGCGTTCTTCACCCGGAAAACTCTGCATTGTCACGGTTGTTGACGCCCGGTGAGCATGCCCGCATCAAGGGCGTGCCTGCCGCGCTGTTCGAGGGGCTGTCCGACACCGTCGCCCATCAGGAACTGGGGCAGGGGATTGTTTATGCACCGTTCGAGGCGGTCGGCAAGCGGATTGGGGAACACATCAATGCGCTTGCATCCGCCAACAGAATGAATGAAGCGGTCGAGGCAGAAACCGAGGCATTGCCACGTTCGCCCGGGATGGCGCGGTCATTCGGGATCGGTTGAAGAGAAGCCGTTTTTTTTGCAAGTAAAAATCATGCAATAGTTTCAGTTATTCAGATAGATCAGAGGTAATCTTCATGGCAGGTCATGTAACCTTCAACGTCGGCGCAGTGCGCAGACTATTCGAGCACAGTAGAGCTGCGCTTGAACACGGTCCGTCGTATGAGCATCTTTTCGATGCCCAATATCACAAGGGCGGCGTCATTCTATGCGATGACGGCACCCCTTACAAAGACGAGTCAGGCCAATGGCCAGACAGCAACAATATCGACACCAAGCTGGTGCCGGCTTGCATCGTGCTGGTAGGCGACCAGGGCATCTATTTGATGAGCAATGGCATGCCAGCCTTACTTGCTGAAGGGGGCAAGACCCGTAACGTCATTGCTTACGCCAAGGAAAGCGACCCGACCGATGAGACCAATGAGGATTGGTATGACGCCAAGGTGGACATATTCGGTGGTGATGATGGGACTATCCCATTGCCGTTGTCGATGTTCGTAGAAGCGATGAAGCTCCCTGATAGTGCGACGCTCAAGGTCAACATCACGTCCAGGCACGTCACGGTGGTCGTTCCTGCCAAACAGGTAAAACTTGCCAAGGGAATGAAGCTCAAGTTCGAGAAGCCGTTCAACCTCAAGGGCGGGAAGCAGTCATCATTGTTCATTATCGAGAATGTTCCGGACAACATTTTAATGGCGTTGGACGAAGATGGAAAACCATTGCATCGCTGCAAAATAAGCGACATACGCAAATACGTCAGGAGCGGCAATGCGAAAATTGTCAAAGATGAGGCAGAAGCCAAGCCATCTGTTTCATCCAACATGAAGCCACGTTAAAAAAACCTCACGGACACAGCCATGACCCAGCATACCCAACCCAACCCGCTCGAATTCCTGTCGCGAATCGAACTCTCCGAGGCCGACGGTGAGGTTAAGAACATACACAGCCTACTCAAGATGGAAAGACTGCTTTCCGGCCTTGAGCTTCGCGTGTTCCGGGTAAAAAAAGGAGTGGCAGGACTCATCGTGGGCGAAATTTCGGCAATGGCAAAGGGCTATGTATCCGTGGACTTGTGCCAAACGCCTGCCGAAAAGGCGGCCAAAATCCAGAACACAGCCATTATCGAGAAAGCCCATATCGACAAGAAAGACCTGTCCCTTGGCGATCATGTGGCGATCCGGTACTTCGCGGATGGCAGCCGGATGGGGAACGTGATCGATCTTGAGACGGATGCCGAATTCATCATGGCACTCGACGGCGTGACCGACGAGTACCCAGAATTCAGGGCTATATTTCTCAAGATGTTGTCCGAGGCAAGCCAGAAGGGGCGACGGTTCGTCCCAGACAGAGATATTCCCGACATCGTCAAGGCCGCCGTCAAGGATTTTTGCGAGCCGCGCGGCTTCCAGATGGACGGAGAATCAAAGTCCAGCATTGACGTGAAGCGTATCTTTACCTCACAGGTAGCCACGTCGGAGGTGACGGTCAATCAGTCCAAATTGTGCGTCGCAGCCTACAATGCCAACGAACGCAAGAATGAGAAGCTGTCCACTGGTTTTAAGCCGTTAGGTGTTATGAAGGCAGAATCCAGAAATAAGCCGGGGGCGTAAAGCGCCTGATTTGTTATTTTTTTGCATGGCAGATTGTGTGAAACTTGGTCATCGGCTATTAAGGAGAAAATAAGGAAAATGGTTACGAATTTAGCTGACCGTCACCAACGTCTGTTAATAGTAGAGTCAGTTTTATCAACAGCCGCGTTTTACGCTACCCGATAGCCGTTCACCAAGGGCAGTAACGACACATTGCTGTCCTTCTACTTGCTCCGAAGCAGCCGTTCGGTTTCCGCCACAACAACATCAACAGCAATCAGCCCTGCTTCAGCAGCGCCTCAAACTGCTCAATCGGCACTGGCTTGCTAATCAAATATCCTTGGTAGTGAGTACAGCCCTTGCCAAGGAGAAGTTGTCGTTGCTCTTCCGTCTCCACCCCTTCGGC
>DHXL01000310.1 GCA_002415335.1 Oxalobacteraceae bacterium UBA5157 | reverse complement strand
ATGCGCTTGGCATGCGACAGCAGGTCGTGCAGTTCCTCGCTCGGGAACGGCCGGAACGAGCAGATTGCCACCGCGCCGATCAAGCAGCCTTCGGCGCGCATCTCGTCGATCACGTCCTTGATCGTGCCCATCACGGAGCCGAGCGCCACCACGATTGTCCTGGCGTCTTCGCAGCGATACGGTTTGATGAGGCCGCCCGACTCGCGGCCGAACTGCTGCTTGAACTCGGCGGAGAGTTGCGGAATCAATTCCAGCGCGCGCATCTGCCGGTGGTGGGCCAGGTAGCGCACTTCCATGAACGCTTCGGGGCCGACCATGGCGCCGATCGATACCGGCGCTCGCGGATCGAGCACCTGGCGCGGCTCGAACGGCGGCAGGTAGGCATCCACCTGCTCCTGGGTCGGGATGTCGATCCGCTCGTAGGCGTGGGTCAGGATGAAACCGTCCACGCACACCATCACCGGAATCGACAGCTCTTCGGCCAGACGGAAAGCTTGGATATGCAGATCGACGGCTTCCTGATTGGTCTCGGCATAGATCTGGATCCAGCCGGCGTCGCGCATCGACATGGAATCGGTATGGTCGTTCCAGATGTTGATGGGAGCGCCGATGGCGCGGTTACCGATGGTCATGACGATCGGCAAGCCGAGGCCGGCGGCGTTGTACACCGCCTCGGCCATGAACAGCAAACCCTGGCTGGCGGTGGCGGTGTAGGTGCGTACCCCGGCGGCCGAGGCGCCGATCGCGCCCGACAGCGCGGCGAACTCCGACTCGACGTTGATGAACTCGCAGTTTTTCAATTCGCCCGCAGCCACCATCTCGCCCAGTCCTTCGACGATGTGGGTCTGGGGCGTGATCGGATAGGCGCAGATGACTTCCGGGCGGCACAAGGCGATCGCCTCGGCCATGGCGTGCGAGCCTTCGGTCTGCTTAAGCATGCTGCATCTCCTTCATTTGCTCCAGCACCAACTGATACGCCTCGCGCGTGGCGGCGATGTTGGCGTCGGCAATTTTTTTGGGAAATTTGTCCTGGATCGCGGCACACACCGATTCCAGCTTGACCATGCCGCTGATGGCGGCGAAGCCTCCCAGCAACGCAGCGTTGGGCACCGCTCGGCCGACGTGCTTCAATGCCAGTTCGGTGGCTGGCACCGTACATAGCCGGTCGTGCCGGTAACCTTTGACGAAGTCGCCGATGCCCAGTTCATCGAAACTGCGGGTCGAATTGATGAGGATGAAACCTTCGGGCGAGACACCGGAAAAGAGATCGACCTGATGCAGCAGAGTCGGGTCCTGGATGATCAAGGCGTCCGGCCGCATGACCGGCTCGCGCAGCCGGATTTCCTTGTCGTCGATGCGGCAGAAGGCCATCACCGGCGCCCCCATCCGCTCGGAACCGAAACTGGGAAAGGCCTGTGCGTGCTTGCCCTCGAGGAAAGCGGCGACCGACAGCATTTCCGCCGCGGACACGACTCCTTGTCCGCCACGGCCGTGAATTCGCACCTGAAATAGCATACCCAACTCCTGTTTAAGGTTCATCCATCCAAGATGAGCAAGCATAGGGCCGGGCAAAGCTCAAATCTTTGAGCGAGATCAATTTTTCCCCAATAATTCCTACAATATGAAATTTAATGCCGCATTATGGTAGAAAAGATGGGCGAGTCGCTCTTGTGATTTTTGGGCTCGTGATGGTGCCGCACGAGTGGCCACCGCCATGGAAGAAACTCCAGGAGTGGGGTCGTTTCTATTTTCGCGATTGAGAAGATGTGCCGGCTCAGGCGGCTCGACAAGACGAGGCGGAATGCAGTTTTGTTCGGATGCCTTCGGTGGCCTAGCCCGCGCCTTTTTTTACCCACGCAGCCAGTTGATGCGGACGCAGGCCGTCATACTCTTCGAACGGCTGATGGATCCACGGATTCGCTGCCAGATACTCCAGGTAAAAATCCGGACGTACGGTCGAACAGGCCTTGCACCAGATCACTGCCGACTTGACTTCCGTTACCGCGGGGAAGTGCTGTTTAAGGTGCTGCCGCACCCGCTCCAGCGTCACGCCGGAATCGACCAGATCATCGACCAACAACACCCTGCCGCCGAGCGCGCCTTTGGTCATCGTGATGTATTTGCCGATATCCAGTTCGCCTTGCTGCGTACCCGCCTCTTCCCGATAGGAACTGGTCGACAGGATCGCCAGCGGCAGGTCGAAGATGCGCGAGAGGATGTCGCCGGGGCGCACGCCGCCACGCGCCAGGCAAAGTACCTGATCGAATTTCCAGCCCGACTCGTGGACGGCGAGCGCCAATTTTTCGATCGCCTGGTGATATTCGCCCCAGGAAACCCACAGGTGCTTATCATCGGAAATAGGCATCGCGCCTCCGGCCCCTATTTAAACGGATGGCGCAGGACGATTGTTTCTTCGCGGTCCGGCCCGGTTGATACCATATCGATCGGCACCCCGACCAATTCCTCGATGCGCTTGAGGTAGGCACGCGCGTTGGCCGGCAGTGCCGCCAGCGACTTGGCACCCACGGTGGATTCGGCCCAGCCCGGCATCTGTTCGTAAATCGGCTCGCACGCGTCGGCTTCTTCCGCGCCGACCGGGAAGATCTCGACCTGTTTGCCACCCAGCATATATCCGGTGCAGAGCTTGAGCGATTCCAATCCATCCAGCACGTCCAGCTTGGTCAGGCACATGCCGGAAACGCCGTTGATTTGTACAGAACGCCGCAGCAGGGCGGCATCGAACCAGCCGCAGCGGCGGGCGCGGCCGGTGACGGTGCCGAATTCATGGCCGACGCTCGCCAGATGCTTGCCGACGCCCTGATCGGTTGGCAGTTCGGAAGGGAACGGGCCGGAGCCGACACGCGTCGTATAGGCCTTGGTAATGCCGAGGACGTAATGCAGCATGTTGGGGCCGACGCCCGATCCCGCCGCGGCATTACCTGCGACGCAGTTGCTGGACGTCACATAGGGATAAGTGCCGTGGTCGACGTCCAGCAAACTACCCTGCGCACCTTCGAACAATAGATTGGCACCCGCCTTATACGCGGCATACAAGGCGCTGGAAACGTCGGCCACCATCGGCTTGATGCGCGGCACATCGACCAGCGTATCAGCCAGCGTTTTTTGATAGTCGATCGCCTGCGCCTTCAGATAATGGGTCAGCACGAAGTTGTGATAATCGAGATTCTCGAGCAATTTTTCGGCAAAGCGCTTTTCGTTCAGCAAATCGGCGACGCGTATCGCGCGCCGTGCCACTTTGTCTTCATAGGCAGGACCGATGCCCTTGCCGGTCGTACCGATCTTGGCCGCGCCGCGCGCTGTTTCGCGCGCCGCATCCAAGGCGGTGTGGTAAGGCAGGATGACCGGGCAGGCTTCGGATACCTTGAGGCGCGATGCGACTTCGACGCCGACCGCTTGCAGTTTGTCGATTTCGCGCAGCAGATCGGGAACCGACAGTACCACGCCATTGCCGATATAACAGGCCACACCGGCACGCATGATTCCGGACGGGATCAATTGCAATGCGGTTTTTTTGCCGCCGATTACCAGCGTGTGGCCGGCATTATGTCCGCCCTGAAAGCGCACTACGCCCTGCGCATGATCGGTCAGCCAGTCGACGATCTTGCCCTTGCCTTCATCACCCCACTGGGTGCCGATTACCACTACGTTGTTAGCCATTAGCAAACTTTCAAATTTTAGAAATCAAAGCGCAACAACCTGCCACACCCCGTTGCGCAACACCAGTTCACGGTTGCACTGCAATTCCCCGCGCAATGCCGCATCACCGAGCAGATCAACCACCACCGCCTCGCCCGTTGCGCGCAGTTGCGCGATCTTGTCGCGCAAAACGGCATCTTCGG
Organism: Oxalobacteraceae bacterium UBA5157; assembly: GCA_002415335.1. GTDB lineage: Bacteria > Pseudomonadota > Gammaproteobacteria > Burkholderiales > Burkholderiaceae_D > UBA5157. Next base: position 771 of record DHXL01000310.1, on the reverse strand, counting down.
AGCGCGGCGCGCATATGCCCAGCTTTGCGGTTTGCGGCGGCAACAGGCGATACAACAGACGCAGGTCCATGCTGAATCCGGTTGCGGCGCGCGCGCGCCCGAAGCTCTTGCCGAGGTCGTCATAGCGTCCGCCCAGCGCGATCGCGTCATGGCTGCCGGCATGGTAAGCGGCGAACACCATACCGCTGTGATAATGGTAGCCGCGCAGATCGGCGAGATCTATCCCGACGCTGGACACCAGCGCTTGCAACTTTCCGGAAATGTTCTGCAGGTCATCCAGAGCCGCAACGACTCCCGGATAGTCCGGCAGCAGCCTGCGTGCCTTCTTCAGCACATCTGAACAATTGCCGTACAGCGCCGGCAGTGCCAGCAATGCGTTGCGCAAAGGCGCATCCAGCGGCCGCGCCAATATCTGCAAAGCCGCACTGTCCTTGTTTTGCAAGGCTGAGAATAATTCACTCTCGAGTTCCCTGTCGAGTTTGGCATGGCTCACCAGCGCGCGAAACACGCCGACATGGCCGAGGTCGAGATGCACGTTCTTGATGCCCAACAGGGCCAGCGACTGCAGCATCAGCCGCTGGATTTCCAGATCGCTTTCCAAACCGCCATGCCCATACAACTCGGCACCGATTTGCAACAGCTCACGGGTGCGCGTAAGCCCCCTCGGCTGGGTGTGCAGCACGCTGCCGGCATAGCAAAGGCGCACCACGCCCTGGCGATTGAGCAGATGCGCATCAATGCGCGCCACTTGCGGTGTGATGTCGGCGCGCA
>DHXL01000346.1 GCA_002415335.1 Oxalobacteraceae bacterium UBA5157 | reverse complement strand
AACGCTTTGCCACTGAGCCAGCGCATCCTCCTCAATCCATAACGTCAAGCTGCCACGCCGACGCAGACCGGCCTCATATTCCGGCCAATTCTGCAGCTTGAGGAACTTCTTCGGAATATGGTGTCGATGATCGGCATTGTGCTTGTTTGGCATCGAGTGAGCACAGCAAAAATTATGGCCGCATCGTACCATCAACCACTTCTCGATTTCGAAGTGCACCAACGCGCAACGCCACGGCTCATTCTCCCAAAAGCTGACTGGGCGTGGAGTCAAGGATTCATTTCGCTTGACGCGTCCCTACCCCTTGCCGTTGAACCAAGTAGTCCTCGATGCGCCCTTCGGTTTGTCTGGTGGCGCGATAGACTCCGCGCTCTTCAGTACGCAGCAAGATCCCCGACACGAGCCAGCTCTGCAACATATGGCGTGGGACGCCGCGGGCGATAAGTTCGCTTGCGTTGACTATTTTTGTCCGTGTCGGACGCAGCGTTGCCACCTTCTTCTCTGCAGAGACAAGAGGGGCCCGCGCAAATTTCGGCTTGGCTGTCTTGACGCCAGGCGAGCGCTTGACCGTCCCGGCGCGCTTTGGAGTAAGCGCAGAATCCTTTGGCACCAAGGAAGGGCGAGGTGCAGCGACCGGCGGCTCGTCCAATTCGATACCAAACAGAGCGGATAGATCCGCAGTGTCCAACTGCTGATGCTGGCTCAGCGCCGTTTGCGCATCCGCTACCGGTACGCTGCCGGCCTGCAGGATCAGTTCCTGCGCATCGACATGACGCAGCAGAAACAGCAAATCCGGCTGATGATCGAAACGGGCCCCAACGCCGTACAGCGTCGCGGCCACATGTTTGCACATGGAGGCCGAATCGGGGCAACTGCAGCGAAAATCAAGCTGCTTCGGAACCGGAAACAGGCCGCTGCCGTGGCGGGTGACCACTTCCATCACGGCACTGGAAAGCCGGCCCTGCAAGAGTTCCACCAATGACGCAACCTTGCCGGCGCATTCGCTGAGGATGGATTTCCAGAGATTTTCCTCCAGAGCACGCACACTGATGCTCACTTCATACATTTCGGAGCCCGCGACCAGCGCGGAAATTTTGCCCGTCGAAATTTTCAGATCAACCACCGAACCGTTGCGCACATAGGTGCGTCCTCGCGGCAGCCGATTAGCATAATCGCTGTAGGCTTCGAGATTGTCACACCATTTTTTGCTCCAGAAGGTGCGTGCAATGGCGCGACCTTCGATCTCTACAGGTTGACAAATCAGGCTTTTTTTTTGAGCGCTTCGAGCTTACGCTTGGCTTTGGCCCGTCGCTCCGCCACCGGCACATAAGGCGACCAACCGCCGTAAAAACGACTCATGTATATAACTCCGTGTAACGGACCCGCAGGTCTCATTTTTCACCCATGGCGCTGTCGATATCAAGCGACACCAGGCGTAGCAACGCGTCGTTGCTCATTTCTGTGAGCAGCATTTCACCACCGCCCTCAAGAATATCATTGGATAATCCTAGCTTGGCTTCTATCAGCGCGTCGATTTTTTCTTCGACCGTGCCGCGACAGATGAATTTATGTACCAACACATTTTTTTCTGTCCGATGCGGTAAGCACGGTCGGTCGCCTGATTTTCCACCGCAGGATTCCACCAGCGGTCGAAATGGATGACGTGCGACGCTGCAGTAAGATTGAGGCCGGTACCACCAGCCTTGATGGAGAGCACAAAAAACGGCGGCCCCTGCTCCTCCTGAAAACTGTCGACCAGCGATTTGCGCGCTTTCACTGGTGTCGCACCGTGCAGCACTAGTCCGGGCCGCCCAAACACATTCTGTAGAAATTCGTCCAGCGGGCCGGTCATCTCCTGGAATTGCGTGAACACCAGTACCTTCTCCTGACGCGCAGCGATGGCTTCCGCGATCTCTCGCAGGCGGGCGAATTTTCCGCTGTCACCAGGGGTGTAGGCGCCATCGCCCAACCATTGGGACGGATGATTGCAGATTTGCTTGAAGCGCATCAAGAAAGCGAGCACTGCGCCACGCCGGGCGATGCCGTCCAGCGCCGCTATCTGTTTGGTGAGCGCGGCTACGGCTTGCTCGTACAAGCTTGCTTGCAATCGGCTGAGCGCACAGTAAGCCTTGACCTCGGTCTTGTCCGGCAGATCGGCAATGATGCGCTTGTCGCTTTTCAGACGCCGCAGGATGTAGGGTTGCACCAGATTGCGCAACGGCGCATAGCCCGCGTGTTCGTCTTGTTCCAGCTGGCGAACGAAACGACTGAACGCCTTGTCGGAACCTAACAGCCCGGGACAGATGAAATCGAACAGCGACCATAAATCGCCCAGGCGGTTTTCCACCGGCGTGCCAGTCAAGGCGAATCGTACCCGGCTCTTCAGCGCTTTTACCGCTTGCGTCTGGCGCGCTCCCGGATTCTTGATCGCCTGCGCTTCATCGAGCACCACCAGCGACCAGCGCGTCTCCAACAGCCATGGAACACGGATCAAGCTGCCATAACTGGTGATGACGGCATCAACCCCGGCGAGGGCGGGAAGCGTGGCAAGCGCCTTGCCGGACATCGATGATGGATGTGCAACGAGAAAGCGCAAACTTGGCGCGAAGCGTGCAATTTCCGATTGCCAATTGCCGATCAGCGAAGCGGGCAGCACCAGCAAATGCGGTCCAGGATCGGCTTCGCGTTTGGCGAGCAGTAGCAAGGCCAGAACTTGCACGGTCTTCCCCAGTCCCATATCGTCGGCCAGACAACCGCCTAAGCCGAGGCGGTTCAACCACCACAGCCACCGCACGCCATCCTGTTGATAGGGGCGCAGTTGCGCCTTGAGCTCGGGTCCGGGGTGCGCTTTGTCGCCCTCGCCATCCTCGCCACGCGGGTTGCGCAGCCGCCCCAGTACATCCTTCAACCAGTCGCCGGCGACCATCGCAGACCAGTCGGCAACATGTGCGGACATAGCGGTCTTGCTATTGCCTTCCAGGGCGGCGCCTGCCAGCAGGCGCATGCCATCGAGAAACGAGATGCCGTCACCGGCCGCTCCGCGTTGCACTTTTTTCCAATGCGCCAGCACTCCATCGAGCTTCTCGCGATCAAGCTCGACCCAGCGTCCTTTGAGTCGCACCAGACCATCGCCGGCAGCCATCAGCTCTTCCCATTCAACGCGGGAGAGTTCTTCCCCATCGAGCGAGAGCGACACATTGAAGTCCAGCATCGCATCCAGTCCCAGCCCGACGGCGCGGTTGCCAATATTCACGCGCACTTGCGGACGCGGCGGCTGGTGCGGTTTCCACCAGTCCGGGACGCGCACCACGATGCCGTTCGCCTCGAATATCGGAATATTTCTCAGAAATTGATGCGCGTCGGCGGGAGTCCACGCGATCGGATGAAAGATTGCGCCGGAATCGACCAGCGACTTTAACCAAGGGCTCTGCTCGGCTGCCTTGTTCACCGGCAGCAGCAGCCCTAGAAGCTTGCTGCGATCTCCCGCGCTAGCATACTCTTGCAGCGCCCGTCCCAACGGCTGATGCTGCACGCGCGACTGCGTCGACACGCGTACGGCATAGGTGGCGAGAAAGGCGAACGGGGCCTGCGGGTTGCTTTTATTTTCGGCGAGATGGAAACAAACGCGGCCCACCAGGTTCCAGCTTGGATGTTTGCGCTGAAGCCACGCTTGCACATCGCCATCCTCGGCAGCGATTTCTGTGCGCGCGACGGTCTGCAGATCGGCCCAGAGAACTTCCAGCCGCGCCACATCCAGATATTCCGCTCCGACCATCGGCGGGATCGAAGCGGCCAACTGTTCCAATTCGAGGCCAGGAACTGGAATCTCGGCACTGGCCCACTGGCCAGCCAAATCCGGAACCGCACATAAGCGCGCCATGAAGGCCCAGTGTGGGCGAAGCTACAATTTGACGACATTTAGACTTCCCGCCACCGCCCAAACGGCCATCACCTCCATATAATTTGCCCAAGCAACTCATGGAAGGGCTTGCCATGGCGTATTCGTGGAATGATCCAGACACTCAGGACTTGTGGACTCTTACTTTTGAAGAGGTCGCGTTGCTGCCAGGCATGACCGATAAAGGTCGACTCGGCTTCGCGGTTCAGCTCAAGTTCATGGAATTGCACGGCAGATTTCCGGAGCGTCACGACGAAGTCGACCCAAACGCCGTACAGTGGCTGGCCGTGCAGCTTCGCACGATGGCCGAAATGTTGTCATCGTATGAACTTGATGGCCGGCAGGGGCAACGACATCGGCGCACCATCCGTGTCTTCCTTGATTTCCGGCCAACAAATGGAACTGACCTGCAACGATTGAGCCAGTGGCTAAGCACGGAGGTATTGCCCTTCGATCCACAAGCTCGCCATGGCCGCGATATGGCGCATGATTGGTGCCGCGCGCAGCGCCTAGAACCACCCGCCGGCGATCACCTTGATCGCGTCATCCGTTCTTCCGTGCATAGCTACGAAGCCGGAAGGCAAGCGATCATTCACGCGCGCCTGAATGCAGACAACAAGTCTGCCATCGATCGTCTGCTGGCTGCCGACGACACCGACTCCAACGAAGCGCAGAGCGAGGAAACGACGGCCATTTCATTCAGCCAGCTCAAGACCGATCCCGGCAAGGCCAGCTTGGATAGCCTGCTGGTCGCCATCGCCAAGCTCAAGTGCATCAACGATATTGGCCTTGCGCCGGCAGTGTTCCAGGACATCCCTGCCAAGTTTATCGACCAGTTTCGGCAACGCTGTGCGGCGGAATCGATCCGCGAGATACGGCGCCACCCAGCCGCGATCCGCTACAGCATGGTGGCCATGTTCTGCTGGCGGCGTCAGCAGCAATTGATCGATGCGTTGATCGATTTGCTGATACAGATCATTCACAACCTGGGCGCTCGCGCTGAGAAACGGATCGACCGGCGCCAGTTCGCCGCCTTCAAGAAGGTGCGCGGCAAGGCGAAGCTGCTGTTCAAGCTGGCCGAAGCCACAGTGGACCAGCCAGACGGAATCATCAAAGAGGTCGTCTATCCGGTGGTGGCGCAGAAGACCTTGGAAGAGTTGGTTGAGGAGTTCAAAACCATGGGCTTCGACTTTGAGCGTGAAGTGCAGGAAACCATGCGGTCATCCTACGGCCACCATTATCGGCGCATGCTGTTGCCGGTACTGGACGCGTTGCGTTTCAAGTCCAACAACACCGTACACCGGCCCGTCATCGACGCCCTGGATGTGCTCAAGGCCAATCGGGACAGCCAACAGCAATATTACGCGGCCGATGTGGTCCCGATCGACGGCGTCGTGCCAAAGAAATGGCATGCCATCGTCGTGGAGCAGGACAAGGATGGCAAGGAACGGATCAACCGCATCAACTATGAAATCTGCGTGTTGCGCGCGTTGCGCAAGCGCCTGCGGACCAAGGAGATCTGGGTCGCCGGCGCCGACCGCCACCGTGATCCGGAGCATGATCTGCCGTCTGATTTCGAGGCCAAGCGAGACAGTTATTACGAGCTGCTCAAGGCGCCCAAGGATGGGGACGTTTTCATCGAGCAGATTCAAGTCGCCATGCGGAAATGGCTGACGACATTGAACGACGGCCTCCCGGGCAATCCGAAAGTACGTCTGCGGCAGCAAGGTAAGAACCTCATCCATCTGACACCGCTTGATCGGCAACCAGAGCCGCCGAATACGGCCTCGCTTAAGCGGGAGATCGGGCGGCGCTGGTCGGATGTGGAGCTGATCGACATCGTCAAGGAAGTCGACCTCCGGCTCAACTTCACGGCCGCCTTCCGCACGAGCGGCAGCCGTGAAGTCCTCGATCCCGCCCAGTTGCAACGGCGCCTCCTGCTGTGTTTGTTCGGCATCGGCACCAACGTCGGCCTGAAGCGCATCGCCAGCCAACAGCCGAGCGTGAGTTTTGAGGAGCTGCGCCATGTCAAGCGCCGGTTCGTACAGAAGGAGGCCCTGCGCGCCGCCATCGCCGAGATTGTCAACGGCACTCTCCATATCCGCAGTCAGGCTATTTGGGGCAACGCCACCACCGCCTGCGCGTCCGACTCCAAGAAGTTCGGCGCCTATGACCAGAATTTGATGACGGAATGGCATGCGCGCTATGGCGGGCGCGGCATCATGATCTACTGGCACGTCGACACCAACTCGACCTGCATCTATTCCCAACTACGGCGCTGTTCCTCGTCCGAGGTAGCGGCGATGATGGAGGGCGTGTTGCGTCACTGTACGAATATGGAACTGGAGCGCCAGTATGTCGACAGCCACGGCCAGAGCGAGGTAGCGTTTGCGTTCAGCTACGTCCTGGGATTCGATCTGTTGCCCAGGCTTAAAGCTATCGCCAGACAGAAACTACACCTGCCGACGCCAGACGATACCTACGCGAATCTGGAGCCGATCATGGTGCGGGCCATCAATTGGGAGTTGATCCGGCAGCAGTACGACGAGGTCATCAAATATGCGACCGCGCTGCGTTTGGGAACGGCCGATCCGGAGGCCATTCTGCGCCGCTTTACCCGCGCTGGCCCGGCACATCCGACCGACCTGGCGCTGGCCGAACTCGGCAAGGCGATCAAGACGATTTTTCTGTGCCGCTATTTGCACGACGAGTCATTGCGGTGTGAAATCAACGAGGGCCTGAATGTCGTCGAGAACTGGAACAGCGCTAACGATTTCATCTTCTACGGCGAGCGTGGCGAGTTTGCGACCAACCGCTTGGAAGACCAGGAGTTGGCTGTCCTGTCGCTTCACCTGTTGCAAGTTTGTCTAGTCTACGTCAATACTCTGTTCATCCAGGAAGTCCTGGCGGAACCTGCTTGGCGTGATCGCATGACGGTGGACGACTGGCGCGGCCTCACACCGCTGATCTACCACCACGTCAATCCGTATGGCCGGATCGAATTGGACATGACGCGGCGCATGGCGCTTGCCGCCTGATCCGCTTTGTCCGCCAAACGATCGTCTGATGGCCTTGCCAAAATGTGTCCGTCAATCCTCTTGTATGACGGGAAACCGGACAATATAATTTCCGGACGAGATAACGGACACGGGGACGCTTGCTATGGCATTGATCGGGTATGCGCGGGTATCGACGGCGGAACAGGACACCGCCCTTCAGACGGACGCTCTCGGCAAGGCCGGATGCGAGCGCGTGTTCACGGATACCATTTCCGGTTCCACTTCAGAGCGTCCAGGGCTGTCATCTGCCATCGGTTTCCTGCGCGAGAGTGATGTGCTGGTGGTCTGGCGGCTTGACCGGCTGGGCCGTTCCTTGCCCCATCTGATCGAGGTCATCGCGGGGCTGGATGCAAGCGGCATCGGATTTCGTTCCCTGACCGAAGCCATCGATACCACAACGCCAGGCGGACGCCTCATCTTCCACGTCTTCGGCGCCCTCGGACAGTTCGAACGCGATCTCATCCGGGAGCGAACCAAGGCAGGATTGTCCGCCGCCGCCGCGCGTGGCCGCAAGGGTGGCAGAAAACCCGTCGTCACCGGCGATAAATTACAAAAGGCGAGGACGCTGCTGGCACAAAGGCTGAATGTCCGTGAGGTGGCAACACGGCTCAAGATCGGGAAGACGGCGCTCTATGACGCTTTGAGCGGGACGGGGAAAGGGTCCCGGTAAAGCCTAAATGTCGCTTATTGCAGCTTCGCTCCCACTGGGCCAATTTCCAGTCATTTTGCAAGGAGCCCTTGCCGGCATCGGGCTGCCATATATTTCCAGCTCGCTGAATTTTGATTGATCTGGAAAATACGCGGCGCTGTTTCTCATCCACGATATTACCCGCCAAGTGTCTGATCCTGTTTTTTATACCAGGCGAGTGCGTGCTCAAAATGCTGCGGATCAAAATCTGGCCAATATTCATCCCTGACATAGAAATCGGCGTAAACCGACTGCACCGGAAGAAAACCGCTCAATCGACGTCCGCCTCCCCAGCGTACAATCAAATCCACACGTGTAACTTCATCGGAACGCAGGCCACCGTTTTTAAGTCCGGCCAGATCCCATTCCCATCCATAGTTGACCAGTAGATTCACCTTCATGCCGACACCCTGGCGCTGCCGAAATTCTGTCAAGCCCTTGGGGAATTGCGTCGAGGTCTCATCACCGACAACAAGCAGAGCTGCGCCACGCCGTGCAATCTCATGTGCGAATGCCTCCGTGGCCGCGCTGAATGCCTGTTTCTGGACGGAAGGGCGCTTGGTGTTGTCCTGGGTAAAGC
>DHXL01000113.1:8659-9729 GCA_002415335.1 Oxalobacteraceae bacterium UBA5157 | reverse complement strand
GAGGGCGTGCCGGTGCCGGTGATCAGCGCCGCGCTGTTCGAGCGCTTTGCGTCGCGCGGCGACGACGATCCTGCGAATCGTCTCCTGTCCGCCATGCGGAAACAGTTCGGGGGACACGACGAGAAGAAGGAGGAACGCTGAATGCGCAAGAGTCACGAGGGTGCCGTTCAGTCCGACGCGCTGGTGCTGTTCGGCGTGACGGGCGACCTTGCCCACAAGAAGATTTTTCCGGCACTTTACGCGATGGCGAAACACGGCACGTTGACGGTGCCGATCATCGGCGTCGCGTCGTCGAACTGGAGCCTGGAGCAATTGCGCGCACGCGTGAAGGACAGCGTGGAGCAATCGGGGAAAGTCGATAACCGGGCCGCGCTCGACCATCTGCTGTCCCTGCTCGGCTATGTCAGCGGCGACTATAACGACAGCGGCACCTTCGCGGCTCTCAAGAAAGCGCTGGGGACTGCGCGGCGCCCGGCGCACTACCTCGCGATCCCGCCCTCGCTGTTTGCGACCGTGATCCAAAACCTCGCCGCTGCGGGCCTGACCGACGGCGCGCGCGTCGTGGTCGAAAAACCGTTCGGTCGCGACCTGGCGTCGGCGCAGGCACTCAACCGCGTCGCGCGATCGGTGTTCCCGGAAGAGGCGATCTTCCGCATCGACCACTATCTCGGCAAGGAGGCGATCATGAACATCCTCTATTTCCGCTTTGCCAATTCCTTCCTGGAGCCGATCTGGAACCGCAATTACGTGGCAAGCGTGCAGATCACGCTGGCCGAGGATTTCGGGGTGGAGGGCCGCGGCACGTTTTACGAAAGCGCCGGTTGTCTGCGCGATGTCGTTCAAAACCATCTGTTCCAGATCGTCGCGCTGCTGGCGATGGAAGCGCCGGCCTACCGGGGTTATGGCGCGGTACACAGCGAGAAGAGCAAGGTATTCGAGGCCATGCGGCCTCTGAAACCGGACGACCTGGTGCGCGGTCAGTATGCCGGCTACCACGAGGAGCACGGCGTGGCGCCGCAGTCCGACGTCGAGACTTTCTGTGCGCTCAGGCTTTTCATCGACTCGTGGCG
>DHXL01000113.1:3515-8514 GCA_002415335.1 Oxalobacteraceae bacterium UBA5157 | reverse complement strand
GCCGAAGTGCTGGTCGAGTTGAAGCCGCCGCCGCAACGCTTGTTCGAAGATTCGCTGCCGGAGACGGGGCGCACCAACTATGTCCGATTCCGGCTCTCTCCCGACTCCGCCATCGCCCTTGCCGCGCGTGTCAAGCGCGCCGGCAAGGAGTTCGTCGGCGAGCAGCGCGAGCTCTACCTGACCGAGGAGCAGGCGGGCGAGGTGGCGCCCTACGAGCGCCTGCTGGAAGACGCCATGGCCGGCGACGGCGCGCTCTTCACGCGCGAGGACGCGGTCGAAGCCGCGTGGGCGGTGGTCGATCCGGTTCTCAGGACGCATCACGCCGCGCATCCCTACGCACGCGGCAGTTGGGGGCCGAAACAGGCCGATGCATTGATCGCGCCGGACGACCACTGGCACAACCCCGAACCGGCGGAATGAGGCGATGCCACTTGCGATCGAAGACTATGCCTTGATCGGCGATTGCCGCACCGCCGCACTCGTCGGCAGCGACGGTTCGATCGACTGGGCCTGCTTTCCGTGTTTCGATTCGGGCGCGTGTTTCGCCGCGCTGCTCGGCGCGCCCGAACACGGCCGCTGGCTGATCGCGCCGGCCGGCGCCGTGCTGCGTACACGGCGGAACTACCGCGAAGGCACGCTGGTGCTGGAAACCGAATTCGACACCGATGAAGGAACCGTGCGCGTGATCGACTGCATGCCGCTGGCGGAGCAACGCCGCGATATCGTGCGGGTCGTCGAAGGCGTGCGCGGGCAGGTCGCGATGCGCATGGAACTCATCATGCGCTTCGATTACGGCTCCATCGTTCCCTGGGTGCGCCGGCCCGATCATTCTTTGCTGGCGACCGCCGGACCCGACATGCTGGAACTCCGCACCGAGGTACCGACCCGCGGCGAGGACCAGACCACGGTGGCCGAGTTCACGGTCAGCCAGGGGCAGAGGATTCCGTTCGTCCTGAATTACCACCAGTCTTACGAAGCCGCGCCGCCAGCGATCGATGCGGAGCAGGCGCTGGAAGCGGCCGAACGCGCGTGGCGCGAGTGGTCCGGCCGCTCGACGTACGAGGGACGCTGGAGCGCGGCGGTGATGCGTTCCCTGCTGACGCTGAAGGCGCTCACGTATGCACCCAGCGGCGGGATCATCGCGGCACCGACCACGTCCCTGCCGGAGCAACCCCGCGGCGTGCGCAATTGGGACTATCGCTTCTGCTGGCTGCGCGACGCCACGTTCACGCTCAACGCATTGCTGCTCGCCGGGTATCAGGATGAGGCGGTCGCGTGGCGCGAATGGCTGCTGCGCGCGGTAGCGGGAAACCCGGAAAGTCTGCAGATTCTCTACAGCATCACGGGGGCGCGGCGGCTTGACGAAAGCGTGCTGAGCTGGCTCCCCGGTTACGGCGGCGCGGCGCCAGTCCGCATCGGCAACGCGGCCTCGAAGCAGTTCCAGCTCGACGTATACGGCGAAGTCATGGACACGCTGCACCTGGCGCGTTGCGCGGGACTGCATCCGGATCCGCAGTCCTGGAATATACAGGTTTGCCTGCTCGCATTCCTGGAATCGAATTGGGAAAAGGAAGACGAGGGAATCTGGGAAATTCGCGGGCTGAGGCGCCATTTCACCCATTCCAAGGTGATGGCGTGGGTCGCTTTCGACCGCGGGGTCAAGGCGATCGAGCGGTTCGGAAAAGACGGCCCGCTCGAGCGCTGGCAGCGCGTGCGCACCGCGATTCATGCGCAGGTCTGCGAAGCGGGCTTCGATGCGCAACGCAATACGTTCGTGCAATCGTATGGCTCGACGCAGCTGGACGCCAGCTTGCTGCTGATCCCGCTGGTCGGGTTCCTGCCGCCCGGCGACCCGCGCGTGCGCGGCACGGTCGAGGCGATCGAACGCGAACTGCTGGCCGACGGCCTAGTCCGGCGCTATTCGACCGCAACCGGGCTGGACGGCTTGCCGCCCGGAGAAGGGGTCTTCCTGCCTTGTTCATTCTGGCTTGCCGACAATCTCGCGTTGATCGGACGCCAGGAAGAAGCGGAGGCACTGTTCGAACGCCTGCTGGCGCTGCGCAACGACGTCGGCTTGCTGTCGGAAGAATACGACCCGCGCGAACACCAGATGCGGGGAAATTTTCCGCAGGCGCTGACCCACATGGCGCTGATCAATACTGCCCGCCTGCTGTCGCTCCCGGCCCGCCAGGCGCGGCAGAGCGGAATCCAAGGCGACCGTCCCGCCGCAGCCGCGAGGACGCCATGAAGAGCCAGGCGAAAGCCATGAAGATATTGGTCATCGACGTCGGCGGCTCGCACGTCAAGTGTCTGGCCACGGGCTGCGAGGACGCCCGCGAGTTCGCGTCCGGTCCGGAGATGGGGCCACGCGAAATGGTCAAGGGCGTCCTGCAGATGGTCGAAGGATGGTCGTTCGAGGCGGTCTCGATCGGCTATCCCGGCGTGGTTCGCAACGGCGCGCCGGTACGAGAACCGCACAACCTCGGGCCGGGTTGGGTCGGCTTCGATTTTCAGGCGGCGTTCTCGCTCCCGGTAAAGATCATCAACGACGCCGCGATGCAGGCGCTCGGCGCTTATGAAGGCGGCGCGATGCTGTTCCTGGGACTGGGAACCGGCCTGGGATCGGCGCTCATCGTCGACGGCGCGATCGCGGCGATGGAGCTCGGCCATCTCTGCTACGCGCCTGGACGCACCTACGAAGACTATCTCGGCGAGCAAGGGCTGGAGCGGCTCGGCAAGCGAAAATGGCGCCGCAAGGTGAGGAAGGTCGCCGCGGGCTTTCGCAAGGCGCTGTTGCCGGACTACATCGTATTGGGCGGCGGTAACGTCAACAAGCTGAAGCAACTTCCGCCACAGGCGCGCCGCGGCAACAACGCCGATGCGTTCACAGGCGGATTCCGTTTGTGGCAGCGAGGAATTTCCGCGCCCGGGGAGCCGGCATGACGGCGCGCGACGATGTGGTGTTCCTGCTCGACGTCGACAACACCTTACTCGACAACGACCGCATCGCAGCCGATCTTGACGACTATCTGCAGCGGGAGTTCGGTCGCGAGAGCCGCGACCGCTACTGGGCAATTTTCGAGGCGCTGCGCGCCGAGCTCGGCTACGCCGATTACCTGGGCGCGTTGCAACGCTACCGGCTGGAAGACTTGAACGACCCGCGGCTGCTGTTGATGTCCGCGTTCCTGGTCGATTACCCGTTTGCGCTGCGGCTTTACCCGGGCGCGCTCGAGGTCATCCGGCATCTTCGCACATGGGGTCGGACGGTGATCCTGTCGGATGGCGACGTGGTGTTCCAGCCGCGCAAGGTGCAGCGATCGGGACTGTGGCAGGCAGTCGAGGGGCGGGTCCTGATCTACGTCCACAAGGAACGAATGCTCGACGCGGTCGTGCAACGGTACCCCGCGCGGCACTATGTCATGGTCGACGACAAATTGCGCGTGCTGGCGGCCATGAAGAATGCCTGGGGCGAGCGCCTGACGACCGTATTTCCGCGCCAGGGCCACTACGCGCTCGACCCCATGAATATCGCCGCATATGCGCCGGCCGACGTGACCGTCGAATCGATCGGCGACCTGATTAACCACGATTTTTCAGCGCTCTCGAGGGCGCCCAAATCCATCTCTCACTAGCGAGGTTTTCATGATAGCAACCACACAATTACACGCACTTGGCCAAAGCCTGTGGCTCGATAACATCACGCGCGGGTTGCTGACCAGCGGCACGCTGCAGCGCTACGTCACGGAGTTTTCCGTGACCGGATTGACTTCGAACCCCACCATCTTCGACCAGGCGATCGGCGATACCGGCGCCTACGACGATGCCATTCAGCAAAAGGTGGGCGAAGGCAAATCCGGCGAAGCACTGTTTTTCGAGCTGGCGCTGCAAGACTTGACGCAGGCCGCCGCGCTATTCCGCCCGGTCCACGAAGCGACCGGCGGCGTCGACGGCTGGGTCTCGCTGGAGGTGTCGCCGCTGCTGTCCGACGACGTGGATGGCACGATCGACGCGGCGCGGCAGTTGCATGCCAGCGCACGATGCCCGAATCTATTCATCAAGATTCCGGGCACCGCGGCCGGCATCCATGCCATCGAAGAAGCAATTTTCGCCGGCGTGCCCGTCAACGTTACGCTGCTGTTTTCGCGCGAACAATATATTGCGGCGGCCGACGCGTATTGGCGCGGGATTCAGCGCCGGATCGAGGCGGACCTCGACCCGAAGGTGAACTCGGTCGCATCGATCTTCATCAGCCGCTGGGATAAAGCGGTGGCGGACAAGGTTCCGCCGGCGCTGCGCAACCGCCTGGGCGTGGCCATCGCCAGGCGTGCTTACAAGGCTTACTGCGAGCGCCTGGCGTCGCCGGCCTGGCGCAAGTTCGCCGACGCCGGCGCACTGACGCAGCGCCTGCTGTGGGCCAGCACCGGAACGAAAGACCCGCAACTGCCGCAGACGTATTACGTCGAGGCGCTGGCGGCGCCGAACACCGTCAACACCATGCCGGAAAAGACATTGCTGGCGCTGGCGGCGCATGCCGAGTCGCTGGTGGTCATGCCAGAGGATGGCGGCGATGCCGAATCGGTGCTCGCCGATTTTGCGCAAGCGGACGTCGATGTCATGGCGCTCGCGTCCCAGCTCCAGGTGGAGGGCGCGCAATCGTTCTCCAAGTCATGGCGCGACATGCTGGCGGTCATCGCGTCCAAGAGCGGCGAGTCCGGCAAGCCGGCCATCAAGCCATGAGCCGGCCACTTGCATCACGCGAGCCGTCGCTGACGGCGCGTCCCGCCTGGAAGGCGCTGCAGGCGCACTATCAGGCCATGCACACGCTGCATCTGCGGCAACTATTCGCCGACGATCCGCTGCGTGGCGAGCGCCTCAGCGCCGAAGCCTGCGACCTTTACCTCGACTATTCGAAAAACCGCATCACGCATGAGACGCTGCCGCTGCTGGTCGAACTGGCCGAGGCGTGCCAGTTGCGCGAGCATATCGAAGCGATGTTCAC
>DHXL01000113.1:0-3320 GCA_002415335.1 Oxalobacteraceae bacterium UBA5157 | reverse complement strand
ACGTCGTGCCGGAGGTCCACGCGGTGCTCGACAAGATGGCCGAGTTCACGCGCAAGATCCATGTCGGCGAATGGCGCGGCTTCACCGGCCTGCCGATTCGCAACGTGGTCAATATCGGCATCGGCGGCTCGGATCTCGGGCCGGCCATGGCCTACGAAGCGCTACGCCACTACAGCCAGCGCAACTTGACGATGCGCTTCGTCTCGAACGTCGACGGCACCGATTTTGCGGAAGCGACACGCGACCTGATCCCCGAAGAAACCCTGTTCATTGTTTGCTCGAAGACGTTCAAGACCCTCGAGACCCTGACCAACGCGCAAACCGCGCGCGATTGGGTCTTGCACAAGCTCGGCGACGAGCGCGCGATCGCGCAGCATTTCGTGGCGGTCTCGACCAACGCCGAAGGGGTCGCCAAATTCGGCATCGACCCGCAGCACATGTTCGGATTCTGGGACTGGGCCGGCGGCCGCTATTCGATGGATTCGGCGATCGGCCTGTCGACCATGCTCGCCATCGGTGCCGAGAATTTCCACGCGATGCTGTCGGGCTTCCGCGCCATGGACCAGCATTTCCGCAGCGCCCCGTTCGCGCACAACCTGCCCGTGTTAATGGGCCTGCTGGCGGTCTGGTACAACAACTTTTTCGACGCGCAAACCGTGGCGGTACTGCCTTACGAACAATACCTGAAACGCTTCCCGGCCTACCTCCAGCAGCTGACCATGGAGAGCAACGGCAAGCACGTCACCCTCGACGGCGTACGCGTCGATTATCAGACGGCTCCGATCTATTGGGGCGAGCCCGGCACCAACGGCCAGCATTCGTTCTATCAACTGATCCATCAGGGCACGCGCTTGATTCCGTGCGACTTCATCGGCTTCTGCCAGACCCTGAATCCGCTGGAACACCATCACGATCTGTTGATGGCCAACCTGTTCGCCCAGACCGAGGCGCTGGCTTTCGGGAAGACGGTGCAGCAAGTCGAGGCCGAAGGAGCCCCGGACTGGCTTGCGCCGCACCGCGTTTTCGAAGGCAATCGTCCCACCACTACCTTGCTGGCCGAACGGCTGACCCCGAAAACGCTGGGCAGCCTGGTGGCCTTGTATGAGCACAGCGTCTTCACGCAAGGCGTCATCTGGAACGTCGATTCGTTCGATCAGTGGGGCGTGGAGCTGGGCAAAGCGCTCGCCGAGCGCACCGTCCCCGAACTGGAAAGCCGGCAGGAGCCGCCGCTCGCTCATGACAGTTCGACCAACGCGTTAATTCGGCGCTATCGCCGACTGAAGCGACATAGAGAATGAAGCGACCCGGTTCCTCGACTTTTTCGGCATGATATTCGACTGGAGTGAAGCGTGATGGACTCTACACAACTCGACCAACTTTGCATCAATACCCTGCGCACGCTGTCGATCGATATGGTCCAGCAAGCGAACTCGGGCCATCCCGGCACGCCGATGGGTGCGGCGCCGACGGCCTACTGTCTGTGGCAGCGCTTCCTGCGCTACGATCCGGCCGAACCGGACTGGCCGAACCGCGACCGCTTCGTGCTGTCGGCCGGGCACGCCTGCGCTCTGCTGTACAGCCTGCTGTATCTGTGCGGCGTCAAGGCCAGGGGCGACAGCTATCCGCCAGGCGATCGGCTGGCGGTAACGATGGACGATCTGATGACGTTTCGCCAGGCCGGCAGCCGCTGCACCGGCCATCCCGAATACGGCTGGACCTCGGGCGTGGAAACCACCACCGGACCGCTCGGGCAAGGCGCCGGCAATAGCGTCGGCATGGCGATCGCCGAGCGCTGGCTGGCAGCGACCTATAACCGTCCCGGCTTTGACCTGTTCGACCATAACGTGTACGCGCTATGCGGCGACGGCGACATGATGGAGGGAATCAGCAGCGAAGCGGCATCGCTCGCGGGACACCTGAAACTGTCCAACCTGTGCTGGATCTACGACGACAACCGCGTCAGCATCGAAGGCTCGACCGCGCTCGCGTTTACCGAAGATGTGGCGGCGCGCTTTGCCGCCTACGGCTGGCATGTGGTGCGAGTCGACAATGCCAACGACCTGGCCTTGCTGACCGACAGCTTGCGGCGTTTTCTCGACACGCCGGACCGCCCCACCTTGATCCATGTCCGCAGCCACATCGGCTATGGCGCGCCGCACAAGCAGGATACCCGCGAGGCGCACGGCGAACCGCTCGGCGACGAGGAGGCGCGGCTGGCCAAGCAATTCTATGGCTGCGATCCGGATGCCCGGTTCGACGTGCCGCAGGGCGTGATGGCGCATTTCGGTGCGCAATTCGGCCAGCGCGGCGCCGCTGCCCGGGCCTCGTGGCGCAAGCTCTTTGCCGGCTATCGCGCACAGTATCCGGACCTGGCCGAACAGATCGATCGGATGCAGCAGCGCGGCTTGCCGGCCGGTTGGGACAGCGCGCTGCCCGCTTTCGCCGCGGACGCGAAAGGACTCGCGACGCGCGACTCGTCGGGCCAGGTGCTGAACGCGATCGCGGCCCACATGCCGTGGTTACTCGGTGGCGCGGCCGATTTGGCGCCGTCGACCAAGACCAACCTGAAGTTCGATTTTGCCGGCGAGTTTCAGCCGCCCGGGCGCGAACCGGACGCCAATTATGGCGGACGCAATCTGCACTTCGGCGTGCGCGAACATGCGATGTGCGCCATCGGCAGCGGCATGAGCCTGTCCGGAGTGCGGCCCTACGTGTCGAGCTTTCTGATTTTTACCGACTACTGCCGGGCAGCGCTCAGGCTGTGCGCGATGATGGAGCTTCCCCTGATTTCAATCTGGACCCATGATTCGATCAGCCTGGGGGAAGACGGTCCGACCCACCAGCCGATCGAGCAGCTCGCCTCGCTGCGCGCGATGCCGGGGATGGTGGTGCTGCGGCCGGCGGACGCCAACGAGGTCGTGGCCGCGTGGCGCACCATCATGCAATTCAAGGACCGGCCGGTTTGCCTGGTGCTGACGCGCCAGGCGGTGCCGACTTTCGACCGAACCCAATACGCGAGCGCAGACGGCGTGGCGCTCGGCGCGTATATCCTGGCCGATGCCGCCGGCGGCAAGCCCGACGTGCTGCTGCTCGCGACTGGCAGCGAAGTCGCGCTTTGCGTCAGCGCCTACGAACAATTGAAGGCGGACGGCATCCGGGCCCGCGTGGTCAGCATGCCGTCGTGGGAATTATTCGAGAGCCAGCCGCAGGATTATCGCGACAAGATACTGCCGCCGGCAATCGCCGCACGCGTCGCGGTTGAGGAAGCATCGGTGTTCGGCTGGGAGCGCTATACCGGCTTCGACGGTGCCATCCTTGGC
>DHXL01000055.1 GCA_002415335.1 Oxalobacteraceae bacterium UBA5157 | reverse complement strand
CGCTGCAGGTGGCCGATGCGCGCAAGGCGAAGGGACGCGGTGACCTGGCCAGCCTGCTCAACAGCGGCGATACATGGATCATTGAATGACAAAGACGGACCGGCCTAACTGATCATCGAGCTTGCATCAATTGCGGCGGGTGAAGACCGGAATGTCCTTCTAGAGGAGTGAAAAAATGACTTTTGTCGTGACTGAATCCTGCATCAGGTGCAAGCACACCGACTGCGTCGAGGCCTGTCCGGTGGATGCGTTTCGTGAGGGCCCGAATTTCCTGGTGATCGATCCGGACGCGTGCATCGATTGCGGGGTGTGCGTACCCGAGTGCCCGGTCGAGGCGATCTATGACGAGAGCGACGTGCCGGCAGACATGCGCAGCTACGTTGCGCTCAACACCGAACTGGCCGCGATATGGGAGCCCATCGTACAGAAGAAGGAAGCCTTGCCGGACGCGGACGACTGGTCCCGCGTCAAGGACAAGTTCGCCCACCTGGAACGCGAATGAAGGCTGTGCGAGTGGATGTCCGGCTGTTGCCCGGCCGGTAAAAAAAGCAACGAGCCCTGAGTTCGCACATCGGCGAACACGGACTCGCTGCACTCGTGGAGATTACTTCCCCGGCGAGAGGATAACGTGGCGGCCTTCGGACCTATGCCTGCGCACGGTTGATCAGGAATGTCGTCAGCAAGGACACCGGACGTCCGGTTGCACCCTTGGCGGCACCGCTCTTCCAGGCCGTACCGGCGATATCGAGATGCGCCCAGGTGTACTTTTTCGTATAGCGCTCGAGGAAACAAGCGGCCGTGATGCTGCCGCCGGCCGACCCGCCGATGTTCGCCATGTCGGCGAAATTCGATTTCAGCTGCTCCTGGTAGGCATCTTCGATCGGCATGCGCCATGCGGTGTCACCGCTCGCCTTGCCGGCAGCCAGCAACTCTTCCGCGAGTGCGTCGTGCGCCTTGTCGTGGCGGGTGAACAGGCCGGAGTTGTGATGGCCGAGCGAAGTCACGCAGGAACCGGTGAGCGTCGCGACATCGACCACCGCGGCCGGTTTGAAGCGCTCGACGTAGGTCAGCGCATCGCACAGCACCAGGCGGCCTTCTGCATCGGTATTGAGGACTTCGATTGTTTGGCCGGACATCGAGGTGACGATGTCACCCGGCTTTGTCGCGCGGCCGTTCGGCATGTTTTCGCAAGTCGGGATGACGCCGATGACGTTCAGTTTCAGCTTCATCTCGGCAATCGCGCGCAGGGTGCCGAGCACGGATCCGGCGCCGCACATATCGTATTTCATCTCGTCCATTCCGTTTCCGCCCTTGAGCGAAATGCCGCCGGAATCGAAAGTGATGCCTTTGCCGACCAGTACCGTCGGTGCATCCTTGGCCTTGCCTCCCATGTGCTTCAGCACGATGAACTTTGGCGGCTCGTCGCTGCCGCTTGTGACCGACAGGAAACTGCCCATCTTGAGCGCCTGCAACTGCTTGCGATCGAGGATCTCGACGCCGAGCTTGTAGTCCTTGGCCAGCTTCTTGGCGATATTGGCGAGGTAAGTCGGGGTGCAGACATTACCCGGCAGGTTGCCCAAATCCTTGGTCAGGTCGATGCCATTGGCGAGCGCGACCGCTTGCGAGAGCGCGCTCTTGGCTGACGCGGCGGCGGCTGCTGCGACCGCAAAGGCCACTTTCTTGACGCCGGTCGGGGCGCTGTCTTTCTTGCTTTTCAGGCTGTCGAAGCGATACAGCCCTTCGCGCACGGCCAACACGGCCGCGCGTACGGCCCACTCGACGGCGCGCCCCTGCACGCCATCGAGCGGCAATGCGACAACCGCATCGGATGCCCCGAGCGATGAGAACGCCGACGCAGTCGCCTTGATAGCCGTGGTGAAATCCTTCTCGGCGATCGCTTCATCCTTGCCCAGTCCGACCAGCAGGACACGTTCTGCCGCGATGCCGGCAATGTGCCGTACCAGCAGGCTGCTGCCAGGCTTGCCGCTGATGTCGCCAGACTTGACCGCAGCGCTGAGTTCACCCTTGTGGTCCAACGCGCGCGCCGCTTGCGACAGTTTTTTGTTGTCGAATACGCCGACCGCAATACAGCCCGTCTTGATAGAGGCGATTGTATTCTTTGCGTCGAATGTTTTTATGCTAAAGTCCATCGGATACTCCCTTATCGAACCGCAATTATAATCGTCAAATGATTTTTCAGCGTGCGCTCCGTCGCGAACTGGTCGGCGCCGCAGGCGCGATCTTCACCACTCTCTTCACGATTACCATCACGGTGATGCTGATCAAGATCCTGGGGCAGGCAGCCGGAGGGCAGATCGCATCCGGCGATGTGGTCGCCCTGATCGGGTTCTCGGCGCTACGCTATCTTCCTATCCTGTTGATTCTGACCGGGTTCATTTCCGTGCTGCTGGTGGTCACACGCAGTTATCAGGATTCCGAAATGGTGGTCTGGTTTGCGTCCGGTTTGAGCCTGATGCGCTGGATCAAGCCGGTCCTGATGTTTGGCATGCCGATCGTGCTGCTGACCGGGTTGCTGAGCTTCGTCGTGACGCCGTGGGCCAACCGGCAAAGCGCCGAATTCAGGGAGCGTTTTGAACAGCGCGAAGATATCGCGAAAGTATCTCCGGGCAAATTTCAGGAATCATCGTCAGCCGAGCGTATGTTTTTCGTTGAAGGCGTGTCGGGCGATGCCACCAAGGTAAAAAATGTCTTCGTCAGCACCGTGAAAGACGGCCGCGTCAGCCTGGTGGTCGCGCAAGAAGGGACGACGGAAGTCGACGCGCGCGGCGATAAATTCCTGACCATGTCCAAGGGCCGCCGCTACGATGGCGTGCCGAACCAATCCGATTTCCAGATGATGCTGTTCGAGCGTTATCGCGTGCTGGTCTCAAGCCAGTCGCGCGCCGTGGTCGGCGATAAATCGTCGCAATCCTTGTCGACCCGGGACTTGCTGGCGGACCGGAGCAAGTTCAACATGGGCGAATTGTTGTGGCGCATTTCATTGCCGTTGATGAGCCTGCTGCTGCTGCTGCTCGCGATCCCGCTCGGCTTCGTCAATCCACGCGGCGGACGCTCGGCCAATTTGCTGATCGCATTGTTGCTGGTGATGACTTATCTCAATTTGGTGAATGTATTGCAAGCGGCAGTGGTGCAAGGGCGCTTGTCGCTGATGGTCGCCTGGTGGCCGCTGCATTTGTTGGCAGCGCTGATGGCGCTGGCGTTGTTTGCCTGGCGCCTCGGCATGAATAGTCGTCATCATCCGTTGGCGGTGTGGCGCGCATGCAAGCGTGTATCTCTGTTCAAAGAGTCCGCCCAATGAAGGTCTTGTCGCGCTACTTCACGTCGCAAATCATACAGTCGGTATTGTTCGTATTGGTGGCCTTTCTCGGCCTGTTCGCTTTCTTCGATTTGATGGGTGAGTTGCCCTCGGTCGGGCGCGGCGGCTACCAGTTGCAGCACGCGTTTCTATACGTGCTGCTGCGCTTGCCCGGCTATGTCTATGAGCTCATGCCGATCGCCGCGCTGATCGGTACCATTTACACGTTGGCGCAATTTGCGGCGCGTTCCGAATTCACCATCATGCGTGTATCCGGTATGTCTACACTGATGGTTGGCTGGATACTGTTCAGGATCGGCCTGCTTTTTATGGCCATCACCTTTTTGTTCGGCGAAGCGATCTCGCCCATGACCACGGCGATGGGAGAGAAGCTGAAATTGCGAGTGCAAGGCGCCGCCGTTTCGCAGGAATTCCGGTCCGGTTTGTGGACCAAGGATGTGATCCGGGAAAACGGAATTACCGGTGCCGCGATCGGATCACGCTTCCTGAACGTGAGGGAAATCAGTCCGGACGGTCAGCTGCTGGGCGTAAAACTGTACGAGTTCGATCGCGACTTCCGCCTGACGGCGATGATCTCGGCCAGCAAGGCCGAGTTCAAGGGCGGCAATACATGGCGACTGGCGGACGTGTCCGAGACCCGCTTTTCCACCACGGCACTGGATGGCAATGCCTCCTCGCAGGAGATGAATGCGGCCGTCACGATCACCAATGTGCCGACCAAGGATTTGATATCCGAAATTACGCCGCAGATCCTGTCGGTTTTGTTTGCCGATCCGGACCGCATGTCGGCCGTCGAGCTGGCCTCCTATACGAAACACCTGGCGGAAAACAAGCAGACTACCGAACGTTACGAGATCGCATTCTGGAAAAAGGTCACCTATCCGTTCGCGGTGTTCGTGATGATGGCGCTTGCCTTGCCCTTCGCCTACCTGCATGCGCGCGCCGGCGGCGTCAGCCTGAAGATATTCATCGGCATCATGATCGGCGTCGGTTTCCAATTGCTCAACAGCCTGTTCTCGCATATCGGCTTGCTCAATACCTGGCCGGCGCTGGTGACCGCGATACTACCGAGCACGCTCTTCCTGCTGATGGCGATGTCAGCGCTGTGGTGGGTCGAGCGGCATTAGCCGCTGATGGAGCGATAGATGAAACGACGCGCGCTTATCCTGTTTGCCCACGGCGCCCGCGATCCACGCTGGGCAGCGCCGTTTGAGCGGCTGCGGGATCTCATCCAGGCGCAGCAACCAGATGTCGCGGTGGTGCTTGCATTTCTCGAATTGATGACGCCCAGCTTGCCTGAACTGGTTGAGCAACTGGTGCACGAAGGGTGCGGCGAGGTGACCGTGGTGCCGGTGTTCCTCGGGCAAAGCGGTCACGTGCTGCGCGATGTGCC
>DHXL01000204.1:9741-16142 GCA_002415335.1 Oxalobacteraceae bacterium UBA5157 | reverse complement strand
CCGTCGCCGGCAAACGCACAGGTCTATTTCATCTGGCCCAGCGACGGCACGGTCATTCATGGTGGCAAGTTCTGGTTGCGCATGGGCCTGCGCAACATGGGCGTGGCGCCGAAAGGCACCGATTTTCTCAATACCGGCCATCATCATCTGCTGATCGACACCGACCTGCCGCCGGCGGACCAATCTCGGCACCCAGGTCTCGTGGGACGTCGACGTGTGGGGCAAGGTCGAACGGGGCGCGCAGGCACAGACCGCCGAATACCGTGCCTCCGAGGCCGACTGGCGCGCGGGATATCTGAAACTGGTGTCCGATGTGTCGACCACCTATTTTTAGATTCTGCAGTTCGATGAGCAAATCGATCAGCAGCAACAGACGCTCGAGAAGAACAAGCAGATCCTGGCAATCTACGAAGCGATGCTGCAGAACGGTTTGCTGCCCAACACCCGGATATTGCAGCAGCGCGCCGAGATCAACCGGCTGACCAACGACCTGCTGGAATTGCGCCGATTGCGTGCGCTGGCCGGCAACGCGCTCGCCACCTTGCTCGGTGTGCCGCCCGGTGAGTTCGACGTCCCGCCCGGACACTTGCAGGAACGCGTGCAGCTTCCGGTCGTGCCGGCCGGTTTGCCGTCGCAATTGCTGAAGCGCCGGCCCGATATCGTCGCGGCAGAATACCGGGTACTGGAGGCCTATGATCTGGTGGTACAGGCCAAGCTGGCGCAGTTGCCTTCGATCAGCCTGACCGGACGCGGCGGAACGTCCAGTTTCGCGCTCACCGACTTGCTGAAGTCGTTCACTTTCGGACTTCTGCCCAGCATCAACATTCCCCTGCTGAACCCCGGCGTCAAGGAACACGTGAAGACCAGCGAGGCGCAGACCAAGGTCGCCGAGCAGGAGTATCGGCGCACCGTGATGGGCGCTTTTGAAGAAGTCGAAAACACGCTGGTCAACCTGGATGCCCATCGCAAGCAGAGGGTCGAATTGCAGCAACAAACGGACAACCTCAAAGTCGTTGCGGCCCAGGTCGAGGCGCAACTGAAGGAAGGCCTGGTTTCGCAATTGGACGTGTTCGAGACCGAGCGTTCGCTGCTGGCGGCGCAAGTCGCGCTGCTGGCGAATCATCAACAAATTCTGTCGGACATGGTAGCGCTCTATAAGACGCTGGGTGGCGGCTGGCCGGCGGAGGACGTCGTCAATGCGAGCAAATGATCGCGCAGCGGAACATGGCGTCTGACCAAGCGCTGGTTGCCGAACCGCACGCGATCGGCGACCAGCGCTTCTCCATCGTCCTGAAACCGCTTTCCCATGCAGAGCTGGGCGATATCCGCATCGACGAAGTTGTATTTGCGATCGGGCGCAGCGAGGTGCCGTTCGACTCTTATGCGCCGCCGATCATCGCCGATCTGTCGCACCGCCACGCCCGCATCTTTTCCGAATACGGCGCCGTCTATATCGCCGACATGGACAGCAAGAACGGGACGACGGTAAACCGGGTTGACGTTCAGCAAAAAATCACGCGCTTGCGCGACGGCGACGAGATCTGTTTCGGAAAAGCGCTGTCCTATCGGGTCCAGTTGTGCCCGCGCGCGCAGCAGCGGCCTGCGCGCACGGCGAAGCTGATCAGCCTGACGCTGACCCCCGAGCGCGGCGAGCTGGGACTGCAGCCGATCGTCGTCACCCAGTTCCCTTTCCTGATCAGCAAAGCCGACGAGGCATTCTCCCGTTACCGGGATGACCATCCGCAACAGGTGAATTATCTTTCGCGGCGCCATCCCCATATCTTCCTGAAAAGCGATGCTCCGTTCATCGAGGACCTGGGCAGCACCAACGGCACCTTCATCGGCGGCAACCGGTTGGACGAGCATGCCATTGCGCTGAAGGATGGCGACATCCTCGCATTCGGCGGGCACCATTTCGTCTACCAGGTGAGTCTGCAAAGAGAAAACGCAGTGGCCGATCCCACCGTGACCAAGTTCAGCGCGCCGGCTGCCGCTGCCGCTGCCGCTGCCGCAAGCCATGCCGGCGATGGCGACAAGACGACCTTTGTCGCGGCGGTGGGCGTGCTGGCGTTTGCGCTGTTCTACAGTGGTGCGCCGGAGCGCGAATTGAAGGCGCTGCTGGAAAACGGCGAATACGGGCGCGCCGCAGTCCTTGCCAGTCGGGCGCTGGAGCGCGATCCGGACAATGCGCAACTCAAGGCGCTAGGCACGGAAGCCTCGCTCAAGGCCAACCTGCCACAGTGGATGGCGATGCTGAAAGCGCGCCAATTCGATCGCGCCGCAGCGCTGCTGGCCGGCATGAAAAAGCTCGGTGGCCACAATCCCGACCTGCAGGCGTTGCTGAAGGAGCTGGAATGGGCCGGCAATCTGGAAAGACTCGTGAGTGCGCGGGGCGGGGCGGACGCGCCGATTCGAAGTCCGGACGATGCGGCCAAGATCAAAGCCATCCTCCGGCAATGGGATGAAGATACGCAGGGGCACCAGCGCGCTTTCGTCATGCTTTCATCGTATGTGCCGGCGTTCAAGGATACCTATGCCGAGGCGCTTAGCCATTTGCGCAAGCTGGCGCTGACAGGATGGAGCGGTGGCAACGAATGACAACCGCCTCAGGCCGTTGATCGAGGCGCTTGAGGATCACAGTGCCGAGGGCATCGGCATCCTGACGGCGGAGCCCTGGCGCTTCACGCAGGCCGCCGTACTGACGATGGTCGCGCTGGTGCTGTCGGCGCTGGTGTGGTCGTTTTTCGGGCACGCCGATGTGCTGGTGACGGCGCAAGGCGCGCTCGTGCCGGACTCGGAAGTACGGCGCTTCTACACCCCGATCGATGGCGAACTGGCGAACATTTACATTGCCGAAGGCCAGCCGGTGCTGAAGAACGACGTCGTGGCCAGACTCAACGCCAGGGGCGCGATCGAGGCCGCCAAGAACGCGCTGGATGCGCGCCTGAAACTGGAAGACGCCGAGCGGGAATGGAAGGAATTTCCCGATAGGAAAGCGCTGCTGGAGCGCAAGGCAGCAGCGTTGAAAGAGGCCGTCGAAGTCGAAGAGCGTCAGCACGAGAAGCGCATCGCGGAAGGGACCAGCAAACTGACGGAAGGACAGCGAGCACAAGGGCAGGAAGCGCGGACCAACCTGGACGACGCCCGCCGGGCCCGCGATACCGCCAAGGAAGAAGGGGCCAAGTATGCGCGCCTGTTCGCGCTGCCCGGCGGCGGCGTTTTCTAGGTTCAGGTCGAAGCCAAGAAGAACGCCGTGCTGGCGGCGGAAAACGCAGTCTCCGTGGCGCAGTCGAGGCTGAGCGAACTGAGCGCCCGGCAAGGACTGGAATATGAACAGGCACGCGCGCAACTCGAGACCAGCGGCCAGCAACTGACCAAGTTGCGGCTGGAATATGAGGCGGCGACCAGGGACGTGGCGAACGTGGAAGACAAGCTGCGGCTGCAGGTGCAAACCGCGCGCCTGGTAACCGATGCGGCGGCCAGAATCAAGTTTGAAAATATCGACAAGGATAATTTCCTCCTGATCCTGGCGCCGGTCGATGGCGTCATCACCGATGTCACGTCGACCCAGCCAGGCGACAAGATCCAGGCGAATACGCCGCTCGGTGGGATTGCGCCCAAGAATGCGCATCCTCTCCTCAAGATTGAAATTGCCGAGCACGATCGGGCGTTCCTGCGCGAGGGATTGCCGGTCAAACTGAAGTTCAACGCGTTTCCATACCAGCGGTATGGCCTGATCAGCGGCACGCTGCAATATATTTCGCCCGCGACGAAACCGGCGCCACAGACCAAGCAGCCCGTGTACGAGGGGCGCGTCTCGCTCGATCGCGATAACTACCAGGTCGGAGACACCAAGTATCCGCTGCGCTACGGGATGACTGCCACCGCCGAAGTCGTGGTCCGCGAACGGCGCCTGATCGACCTCGCATTCGATCCGTTCCGCGAGATCGGCGGCTGAGCGTTGTTGCCGCGTAGCGGTAATGTCGGTGGCATAACAATTGCGGTGTGTTTTGAAAATCACATCAAGTAGCGCCGCCATGCCATATGACAATGACGTTTGCCCCTTGCCCGGGCAGGCATCGGGCACCATCAAGCGACCCGGTCTCCCAGCGGTGGGAAAAGTGATTCCCGGCTTCGGGACGGCCGCCGCCGTCGAGCCGGCGAGCCGGCTTCTTTCAATCCCCGGCTGACTGCGCACATGCTGCCGAAGAGCCTCAAATTCAAAGTCAGCCTGTACCTGACGATCGCGCTGGTCGGCGTGATGTCGCTCTTCATCCTACTCATCATTCAGCAGCAGCGTGACGAATTGCTGGCTGCCGTGATCGAGCACGAGACACAACTCTCGCAGGTGATCGCCAGAAGTACACGCTATGCCATGCTGCTGGACGAGCCGGACATTGTCGACAACATTATCCAGGACATCGGCAAACAGCAGGGCATCCAGCGAGTCAGGGTGTTGAGCAAGGAGGGAGTCATTGCTCATTCAAACTATCTGCCGGAAATCGGACAGCCGATCGACAAGCGGGCCGAGGCTTGCGTCATCTGCCATGTGGGAAAGAAAGTTCCGTCCATGATTCCCAATCACAGGAAGTGGAGAACTTTTCTGGCGCCCGATGGAAAGCAAATGCTGGGCAACATGGAAGTGATACGCAATGAGCCGTCGTGCTCGTCCGCTTCCTGCCATCAGCATCCCAAGGGCCAGTCGGTGCTGGGTGTGGTGGATATAACGTATTCGCTGGATGAGATCAATCGGACCAGGAAGGCGCATGTGATTAACATGGTCGGCATCTCGATCGGATTTATCCTGCTGGTGTCGCTCAGCGTCGGCTGGCTGCTCCACCGCTTGATCTACGTGCCGCTGCGAGACCTCGAAACGGGCGCCAAGAAACTCGCTCTCGGCGATTTCGACCATGCCATCCCGGTGCGCGGCGACGATGAATTCGGAAGCCTGGCGCGCTCTTCCAATCTGATGATGGCGGCGATCAAGAAATCCCGTCAGGAACTGGAGGATTGGGTACAAAGCCTCGAGCACAAGGTGGCCGAACGGACCCAGGAATTGCATCTCGCCGAAGCGGAGGTCGCGCGCGGCGAAAAACTGGCTTCCATCGGGCAACTTGCCGCGGGCATCGCGCATGAGTTGAATAATCCGCTGACCGGTGTGCTCACCTTCACGCACTTGCTGCGCAGAAAAATGCCGGATCATAGCCAGGACGCCGAAGATCTGGACCTGGTGATCCGCGAGACCAAGCGGTGTGCCAGCATCATTCGGCGGCTGCTCGATTTCGCCCGCGAAAAAGTGCCCGAAAAAACCTCGATCGACCTTAATTTCTTGATCGAAGACACCGTCCGATTTGTCGAACGGTCGGCGGCCCTGCAGCGGATCGAGATCGCAATGGATCTCGATCCCGCTCTGCCTGCGCTGCTGGTCGATGCCGACCTGATCAAGCAAGTCATCATGAATGTCCTGGTCAACGCGAAACAGGCGATTGACGAAAACGGCAGCATTTTTGTCCAGAGCCGATTCCATGCCGGCATGAAAATATCAGGATCGGGCAACGCGCTTGTGCCGATGGTGGAGATCGCCATCAGGGACACCGGCTGCGGCATCCCGAAGGCGAATCTGCAGCGGATCTTCGATCCATTTTTCACCTCCAAGGAAGTCGGACAAGGGACCGGTTTGGGGCTTTCCGTCAGCTATGGGATCGTCAGGTCGCACGGCGGAGAGATCAAGGTCGAAAGCACGGTCGGGGAGGGAACCACGTTCCGCATCTACCTCCCGGCCAATTTGCCCGTTGATGAAATCGAACGCGATAGGGGAGCAAGTACTCAATGAAAGCCAGGATATTGATCGTTGACGATGAGGAAATCGTCGTTCGAAGTTGCCTTCGCATCCTTGCGGATGAACGCTACGAGGTGGAGTCCGTCGCGGATGGCTGGGATGCCCTGCGAAAGATCGACGAGAACAACTACGACGTTCTCATTGTCGACATCATGATGCCGAAGATCGACGGCCTGGAAGTCCTGCAGCACGTCAAGGAGCGGCACCCGGACATCGACGTGATCATGATGACCGGCCTGTCTCAAATCCAGACCGCGGTGCGCGCCATGAAACTCGGTGCACTCGATTACCTGTCCAAGCCGTTCGATCCGGACGAATTGAAGCTGGTCGTCGAGCGCGCAATGGAGAGACGCCTGCTGCTGCGGGAAAACCGCACGCTCAAGAGTGAAGTCAGTTCCAAGTACCGCTTTGAAAACATCATCGGCGCCAGCCCGCAAATGCAGTCGGTCTATCGCCTGATCGCCAAGTGCGCGCCGACCAATTGCACCGTCCTGATCACGGGGGAGAGCGGCACCGGCAAGGAAATGATCGCGCGCGCGATTCACTACAACAGCCTGCGCAA
>DHXL01000204.1:9209-9670 GCA_002415335.1 Oxalobacteraceae bacterium UBA5157 | reverse complement strand
GAAAGCGAACTGTTCGGCCACGTCAAGGGAGCATTTACCGGGGCGGTCGCCAACAAGCGCGGCATGTTCGAAGTGGCCAACAATGGCACGCTGTTTCTCGATGAATTCGGGAATATCTCTTTGTCGACCCAGGCCAAGCTGCTGCGGGTGATCCAGGAACGCGAATTCAAGGCCGTCGGGGACACCCATACGCGCGTGAGCAATGTCCGGCTGCTGGCCGCGACCAACAAGGATCTGAAGGCCATGGTGGCGAATGGAAGCTTTCGTGAAGACCTGTATTACCGGATCAACGTGTTCCCTATTCATATGCCGCCCCTGAGGGAGCGCCGTGACGATATTCCCGCCCTGGCCTTCCATTTCCTCAAGCTGTTTGCCAGTGAGCTGGAAAGGCCGGCATCCCAGTTTTCGGAGGGCGCGATGAGCCTGCTGGTCAACCATGGCTGGCCGGGCAACGTGCGCGA